>CAJXOR010000012.1 GCA_913057715.1 uncultured Moraxellaceae bacterium | reverse complement strand
GAGATCATGCCTAGTCTCGTGGGCTCGGAGATGTGTATAAGAGACAGGTCTACAACACGGTCGATGAGATCCTGGATCACCTAAGTGATCAGGCCGCTTCGGGGGATGTGATCGTCATCATGTCAAATGGCGCCTTTGGTGGACTTCACCAGCGCTTGATTGAGCGACTGAGTTAACGATCACGCAAAACCGCCCTAGGTCTAGGCGAGCGCAACTACTTAGCGATAGCGGCGATCAGTTAGCCCATCCATAAAACCGCGCTGCCGATAAAAATGGCAGCGCCCCACTGATCAACTTCTTTGATTAGGCCGCTAAGTTACCGATAAAATCGTTCATCTTGATTAAAAACAGATTCACCAATTAGCTACTTGCTCCGTTATCGATCCCACACGAGTTCAGCGCTATCAAAGCCGCGCCGTGCTTTGCTGTAGCTCTTTGGTAAACAGATATCAACTTGATGGCGGAAGTCTTGTTTAATTGGGGACATTTGTCATAAACCAGACTGCCATGAACCCTGCGAACAAATCCTTTGTCCTAACCACCACTGCCGCTCTCTTCTGCGCTGCGGCTTTTAGCCCCATCGCCCATGCTAAAGGACCCAACGTTGGCAACTTAACTGACACCATGTTTGACAAAGTGCGCAGCGAAACTAAAGTTGCTAAGTCTCAAGCGTTGGTGACAGCGCCTGCCGATCAAGCACTGCCCCCGCAAACTGCCGGTCAGGCTGTTTTTAAAAAGGGACAAGGCGGAGTGGCGCTGAGTGTGCCAGGCACCATCAATCAAGTGAGCAGTGCGCTCAATCAACGCGCGCCTCAAAGCAGCAGCGAGCCAAACGAGTTGGCACGCGCTCGCGCCAACCCTGATTTTTACTACAGCTCGCCCACCAGCGGCTTCATCAAAACTGGTGATCGGGCAATCAGCTTGGATCAGGCGCCGGTGATTCTGCCCATGGGTGATTGGAACCTGTACGCGATACAAGATCGCCCGCACTCCTACGCGCCAGATCTACTCAAAACCATAGGCAAGCGCACGCTTGGCAAACTCACCGACGCGCACGCAGTAGATGGCAAATTCCCCGGTTCACTCACCGTGTTTGTTCTTGACACTGGGGCTGAGCAGATCATGTTTGATACCGCTCTGGGTAGCTGCCGCGGCGAGGAAGGTAAGCTCACCACTGGGCTGCAAGCAGCCGGTTTCACACCTGCCGATATCGACAAGATCATGATCACTCACGCCCACTCCGATCACATCTGTGGACTCATCACTGAGGCAGGCGCAGCGGCTTATCCTAACGCCACGGTGTACATCAGTGCTGAGGAGTTTGATTTTTGGGCAGGAGATGACCCACTGGATGGTAAATCAACCAAGAAAAAAGCTGAACTACGCCCCACTTCAGACACGGCTATCAAGGCATTTGCCCCTTATGTTGCCGCTAATCGCTTAACCACCTTTGAGCACAATCAAGTTTTCCAAGCTGGTATCGAGGCGGTCAAGACCGTGGGTCACACGCCGGGTCACAGCAGCTACGCGATCGAGCGCGGCGGCAAACGTGTATTTGTGACCGGTGATATGGCGCATGTCAAAGACGTGCAACTTGCCTACCCGACCACCACGATCAAGTATGACATGAGCCCCGTGCAAGCGGTGGTGACGCGCTTGGGTGACTTTAAGCATGAAAGTGATGTTGGCTCGACCATAGCCAGCATCCACTTTCCCTATCCCGGCTTAGGCACGCTGCAGCGCAGTGGACAAAGCTACCGCATGGTGCCTGCGCAGATTAACAAACTGCCGAGTCAGTAACTCAAGCCCTGCACAATCAGTTGACTGTTACACATCTACCTAAGGAGTCTCATCTAAAGTGAGCTCGGTTTTCGATAGATTGGGTGGGTAGGCAAGTCAACTAATTATCTCAATCAGGGAGCAGCATATGAGTATCATCGGAACGATCATCGCAGGCCTCATCATCGGTCTTTTAGCTAGAGCAATTAAGCCGGGCAACGACTCCATGGGCTGGATCTTTACCATCTTGCTCGGTATCGGTGGGGCGCTACTTGGCGGGTGGCTCGCAGTCGCGCTGGGTATCGGCGCTGGCGGTATCGTGACTCAGCTGATTGTTGGGGTCATCGGCGCGATCATCTTGCTGGTGATTGCTGAGTTTATCCGCAAGCAGATGAATAAAGCGTGATCGGTTAAATCGAAACCAAACCGCCTCTTTAGGCGGTTTTTGGTTTTTTAGCCAAATGCCCCCGCTGGCAGATCGATCGCTAAAGCGTGGCAGCAGACATTTGTGAGCTTTATATCAATCAGCAATCAGAGCAGCTGGCTGATCGACAGCTTTAATCACGCATCACTCAATCGATGATACAGCCATGATCCAGTCAGCAATCAACACAAGGAATCCAACATGAGCGATTACACCCCACCCCGCGTCTGGCAGTCAGTCTCAAACGGCGGCAAGTTTGCCGAAATCAATCGCCCCACTGCTGGCGAGCGCTTTGAGCACTCTTTGCCCATCGGCGAGCACCCACTTCAGCTCTACTCACTGGCCACGCCAAACGGCGTAAAAGTGATTTTGTTGCTTGAGGAATTACTTGAAGCCGGTATTGACGCTGAGTATGACGCCTGGCCAATCGACATATCGAGCGGCGAGCAGTTTGGCAGCGACTTTGTGGCGATCAATCCCAACTCCAAGATCCCCGCGCTGCTGGATCGATCGGTGAATCCGGCGCAGCCCCTGTTTGAGTCGGGCTCGATACTGCTGCAGTTAAGCACCAAATTTTCGGCATTTGTTCCTAAAGAACCCACTGCCAAAGCGGCTTGCATCAATTGGTTGTTTTGGGGCATTGGCGCCGCGCCTTTTCTGGGCGGCGGCTTTGGCCACTTCTACGCTTATGCGCCTGAGAAGTTTGAGTACCCCATCGACCGCTACACCATGGAGGTCAAGCGCCAGCTGGATCTACTCGATCAACACTTAAGCGAACACGAATTCATCGCAGGCAGTGAGTACTCGATTGCTGATATGGCGATCTGGCCGTGGTACGGCGCGCTGGTACTGGGTGAGCTGTATGAAGCGGCTGAGTTTTTGCAGGTCGATAACTACCGTCACGTGCTGCGCTGGGCAGGTCAGATCAACGCGCGGCCAGCCGCTAAGCGCGCGGTTCGGGTCAACAAAACATGGGGCGATAAAGCACTGAGGGTTCCTGAGCGCCACAGCGCGGCTGACTTTGATTCGTGAGCTGGTTCGATGACTGAGGATTAGTTGGTTTTTTGGTGGCTATGAGCAAGTGGGCATGAGCAGGTGGCGATCTAGCAAGGCTTAGCTGTGAGCCCTGGCTTTAAGTATAAAAATGTCCACTTTGGAACACCGCGAGCGGCAACGAGAGTGGGCATTTTGCTTTAGAACAGTCGCTAACACTCAGTCCTCGCGGTTGAGCTCCTTCACCGACACGCTCTGGCGGATCATGCTGGCCTGACCAAAGATGGTCATGAAACTGATGTCGGTGGCGTCACGTCCTACCGCGATCCGCGCCATACCTGAGGTCGGCGCAAGGCGGGTGGCATCAACTAAGTACCAGCTGCCAATTGCACGGCCTTGCTCGTTCACCCCGTTTGCCAGCCACACCTCAACCACCGCGTGAAAATCCTGCGGCTCTAAGTGCAGCGCATAAGCGGACACCATGCGCGCTGGGATCATCGCGGCGCGGCAAAAGGCGATCAGCACGTGAGCGTAATCACGGCAGACGCCGCGCCGGGTCACAAAACTCTCGATCGCCGTGGTAGTCCCACTCGATGCGCCCGGCTCGTAAGTGAAGTTGTCAAAGATCCAATCGGCCATCGCCTGAACCAACACTCCCCCACTTAGGTGACTAAACTGATCCTGCACAAAGGTATACAGCTTGTCCGACTCACAATAGCGACTCGGAAACACGTAGTTGACCACCGCGTTAGCAAAGTGGCCAGCTGGCGCCGCAGTCAACAAACTGAAGTCGACTTCGGGCCGCTCGATGATCAAATCGGCGTGGTACTCGACGAGTACCGTGTCGTGGCCGGTGAAAAATGTCCGCTGCCCCACGCCGTCCGCTTGAGGAAGTGGGTGCAGCGACTCAGTCCCGTTCACTAAAAGCTTATCTTTAATCAGATGCTGGTCATACATCGGCATCGCCTCAACCGCGAGCAACACGTCCGACTCGCTCTCAAAGCTGTACTCAAGCTCAGCACAGATCCGAATCCCGATCGAGTCAGTTTCGGTATTGTGGGTCACGGCGTCGCGTATCACGCCAGGATTGGACAGTTGGGTTTGCGTGTCAGACATAGACGGCCTCTGGGCCCCTAAAACGCTTCGTTTTGGGCTTGGTTGAACTTACATGGGGTCGGCGATTATAGCGACTTTTGCGCGGATTTAAAGCGCTTGGCACAAAGCTCTACAAAGCTTGTCTCTGCAGTTAACACACTGTTTTTTTGCGCCAAATTAGTGCGACTAGCCGGTTTTTACGATCAGCAAAATGCCCCCTGTTTTTGCCCATCAATCCGCGATGATTTTATCCAGTGACTGAACTTTATCAGGGGTTAATCCGGGTTTTATCATCATGGTACTGACGAGATCTTCGAGTCATGTACTCAGCAAAACGATAAAACCTTTAGTGATTAAGCCCGCTGCTTTAGTTGAGCTGTTTGGCTGAACTGGTTCGCGCAATCCCCCTCAAGCTTGGTGCAGGCGCAAAGCTTGTAGCCAAGGCGCGTATCGACTAAGCAAACTCGACAAGCCTAAACCCATGAGGCACAAGTGCGCCCCTGCTTTACGCTTACTGTTGTAATCGGCGGTACTTTTGGCGAATCTTAAAGCTCATCACCGCCTTGCCGATGATGACCAGCAACGCTATCACCGCAATCGCGTTGGTGGTGGGGTTGATGCTGAGCAGCGGGTGGATACCCGTAAAGTCAGTGCCCTCAGAGAATTTTAGGAACAGCCAACCCATCACGATCAAGGTCACTGGAAATGTCAGCAGCTCCAGCATGACGAGCTCTTTGTTCATCGATGCGGTCAGTTGAGCTGAGGGTTGCTTAGAGCTGGTCGTTGAATTGTGGTTTTTATCTTGGTTTTGATCAAATTCTTCGGTGCTTAAGTGATCTGGCGTGTGATTGGTGTTTCCCATGGTCATTTTTCCTTATCTGTTTCGGTTTTTTAATTAATAGTGAGAGGATTAACGAAATTAACCCAAAGCATGAGCCAGATCTTTTCTATCACCAAAGATAGATTTTATGGATAAATTGATAAGAGCTACTTTATATGATCTACATAGTATCTTAAATTGGTTAAGTTTAGATGGCTGGTTTTACGCATGAGTTTTAAGTGGCAGGTAGCCAATAGCTAATTTTCACCAGACAAATTTGGGGTCAAGTGAGTGCGATTAAACAAGGGCTAAAAGGCGTTAAGTGGTGCCCGAGCGCACGCGCAGCTAGCCGGTGGAGCTAGCTGCAACGACAAACCACAGCGTCAATCAACTCGACCCAAGCGGTGTTTAGCTGAGCGGTTTTTGCAGCAGCGCGTAGAAAAACCCGTCGCCTGAGTTCGTATCCAGCGGTAAGAGCTGCACCCCAAACCCAGTATCGACGGCCGCGCTAAGCGTGGGATCGATCAAGTTACCGGCGCGCTCCAAGACAACTTGGGTGCCCGCTAAGCTCGCTTCGGGCTGATCGATTAGAAACTGCTGGATGATGTCGGCATTTTCCGTGTTTAAAAGCGAGCAGGTGGCGTAAACCAACTCCCCGCCAGCAGCCAGCTGAGTCCACAGATGGGTGAGCAAGCGCAGTTGCAACTGGGCGGTGGCGATCACGTCCCCAGGTTGCCTGAGCAGCCCGATATCGGGGTGACGGCGGATCACGCCGGTGGCGGTACAGGGTGCATCTAACAAGATCCGATCAAAACCAATCTGTCCTGAATCACTAACAGCGCCTTGGGTTTGCGCATGAATCAGCACGGCATTTTTACACAAGATCTGTGTATGACCAGCCAGCGGATGCCGGTTCAGCGCGGCCTCAAGACGCGGCATACGCGACTCCTCAAAGTCGACCGCGACCAGTAGCTTAGGGGTCAGGCGATCAAGCAGGTGCACCGCTTTGCCGCCGGGAGCGGCGCAAGCGTCGAGCACACTTAAGTGCTCACCTGTCGCAAACAGGTTAGCAGCGATCTGCGCGTGGCGGTCCTGCACGCGGATCTGATCGCTTGCACTGAGTAGCTCACGAACCTTTGAGCTGGCGAGGTAGCAGTGCTCAGCGATCGGGGTCAGCTCGGCGGTCAGCTCCTCGTCCAGCTCAATCAACTCAAACCCTGGAGCGGTGCGCACGAACACGGGTGCCGCGGATCGCAGGGCCTGACCCAACTGATCGTACTGATCCGGCCAATCGGCTTTGAGCTGCTTGGCAAGCCAGTTGGGCAAGCTGTGGTGCATGGGCAGTTTTTTTGCCAGTGCGACTTGTTTGCGCTGGGCTGTTCGAAGCACCGCATTAACAAATCCGGTGGCACGGCCGAGGCCCAGCGCCTTCATCGCCTCGACCGTATCAAAGATCGCCGCATGCTCAGCGGTGGCAAGCGCGAGCAGTTGGTAAAGCCCCAAGTGGATCGCAGCCATCACCTCAGGCTCTGGCGCATCGATGTTTTTGCGGGTCAGGCGACTAGATATGCGCTCAAGCGCAAACCACTGGCGCAGCGTGCCGTAAGTGAGTTCATGTGCCAACCCTTTGTCACTTGGGGGGAGGCTTGCCAAGAGGGCGTCAAAAAACCACGCCAATGACTCACCTTGTTGCACGCGGATCAGAGCGCTCAGCGCTGCCTCGCGGGCGTTGGTGGGTTTGTGCGCCGCGCTAAGAGACTGCGCCGGAGCATCAACCGAGTTAGCCGCGTGCGGCTTATTTGCGCTACCGCGTCTGTTTTGCGGCGGGTGATTTGATGAGCCGCCTTGAGATGACTTGCTGGGGCGAGCGCTGCTGCTTACTGACGATTGATTTGAGCTTTTAGTAGAGGCTGATCGGCGGCTGTCGGAGTTGTCGGAGTTGTCAGAAGTGCTCATAAAAATTGTCCCTTTAGTGCGCGCCCGCTTTGCAGCTCCGCTGCGCTAAGCGCCTTTTTGCCGGGCAGCTGTAATTTGTGCAGCTCAACCACTCCGCCGTCACCGGCAGCTACCTGCACCGCTTCGGCGCCCCCGGACAAGATCGTGCCTGCCGGCAGATCACTAACAACTGAGCTAAGTAGAGATCGGTGCAAGCGCACCCTCACTGGCTGATCACCACCAGATTTAGCAGAGCTATCGGCATCGCTCGCCTGCAAGTCACTGATCTGCAGGTCGCTATAAGCCACCGGCCAACCCGCCAACCCGCGAATCTGCCGGTCGACCTGCTCGGCAGGTTGACTCCAGTCAACCAAACCTTCTTCTTTAGTGAGTTTGTGCGCGTAATTGGCTTGAGTCTCATCTTGCGGCTCGGCCTTTGCCTGCAGTGCTTCAAGATCAGGCAACGAATCAATTAACAGCTCAGCCGCCGACTCAGCCAGCGCGTCGTGCAGATCGGGCGTGTGAGTGTCAGCCGTGATCGGAACAGTGGATTTGGCGAGCATGTCGCCGGTGTCTAAGCCTAGCGCCATCTGCATGAGGGTGATGCCGGTCTGAGTGTCTCCAGCCAGCACCGCGCGGTGGATTGGCGCCGCGCCGCGCCAGCGCGGCAAGAGCGAAGCGTGCAGATTCACACAGCCCAAACGAGGCAGATCCAGCACCCGCTGAGGCAAGATCAGCCCATACGCCGCAACGATGATCAGATCAGGCTGCAATTCAGATAAAACCTCAAAAGCCGCGTCACCCTCGGCGTCTGATTTGAAGTTTAGCGGAGTGTGCACCGGCAACCCGTGTTCAAGCGCCAGCGCTTTAACCGGTGTCGGCGTCAGTTTTTGCCCCCGTCCCGCCTTGCGATCCGGCTGGGAGTAAACCGCGACAAGCTGGGTCCCAAGCCGATCCCTTGCTCCAATCAGCGCCTTTAAGCTGACTGCAGCAAATTCAGGACTTCCGGCAAAGATCACACGCATAGGGACTCTTAGGCTAACTAAAGTTAAGCATTATACGCGTAGATGACCCGGCGGGCCGATCGGATCTGATCAGCTCCTGCTAATCGTCCGGTCGCTGTAAATCCAGCTAAACCAATAAAGTCAGCTGGCCGCAGAACCTGCACCAGTGTGGTTAGTAAAAGCTCACTTGAGCCTAGCGACGAGCGCGGCAAAGGTGGGCATTTTGTGATTCACTTAAGTCAGTTGCCCAGACCGCCCGGGCAGGCTAAGCTTTAAAAAACTCAGTTGAGCCTGTCATGAAAAAACCGGTTGGCGTGATCCAGTCCTTGCACCGCTACCCTGTCAAATCCATGCAGGGCGAGGCGCTTGAGCAGGCGGGCATCGCACAAGCTGGCGTGATCGGCGATCGTCTGTGGATAGTGCGTCTTGAGGAGCGCGGGGAAAATGCCCTCGTGAGAACTTTTCCTAAGCTGCTGAACTTCTCAGCCAAGTTCTTGAGCGAGCCGAGTACAAGCCGCATACCTGAAGTTGAGATCACCCTACCTGACGGCGCTAAGCTTACCTCCAAAGACAAACAGATCAACAAGCAGCTGAGTAAAACACTGGGCAAACCGGTCACGCTGTGGCCGCTGCAACCCGCCAGTCACTGGCGCCACTACTTGCAAGGTAGCCTCAGCGGTGCGCAGGACATGCGCCGCAAGTTCGGCTCAACCAAGCTCCCGAGTCTCTCTTCGCTCAGCTGGCCGCTGCTTGCGCAGCTCTCGGTGCTGACCACGCCCCTTGGCCGCTATCAGGACTGCTACCCGCTGCACCTGATCACCACCTCAAGCCTGGATGAGCTTAAAAAGCTTGAGCCTCAGGGGGACTTTTGTGCCGAGCGCTTTCGCCCTAATTTGGTGATTGAAAGCTTGAAGTCAAATGCCTTCGATGACACACACTGGCTCGGCGGCAAACTCTATATCGGTGATCAAGTGGTGCTTAAGGTTGAGTCTAAAACCGTGCGCTGCTCCATGCCTGCTCAGCCTCAAGTGGGACTGGTGAAAGACCCGCTGGTGATCAAAACACTCGATGCCCATACCGATCGCTACTTTGGCGTCAATCTCACCGTGATCAGTGGCGGCCAGATCCAAGTGGGCGATACCGTCGAGTGGGCGCCTGAGCAAATCAGTCCCCTGATCAGTCAACTCAAGCAGCGATCCGATCAGCTTAAAGACGCGCTTAGCCAGCGCCTGCTTGAGGCGATGGATCGGGTGCTCAAGCGCTAAGACGGTAAGCTGTGGTATCAAGCATCTACTGATTGAGTGCCGATATCCCCATAAAATTTATCAGCCTGTTTAGACCCGAGCTGCTTAAATCTCACCAGATAGATGCGATCTCAGATTTAAGTTTACGTCTCGAGGAGTGAGCATTTTATAACTCAAAGCACCACGATTGAACACAGCACGCCCAGAAAACTCCAAGCAGCTGCTGCTACGCTGCTTCATACTATGGCGCAAACGCTTTGAGCCTGCCCATGCCTATGCCTCACATATTGATCATCCATAACCCGATCTCAGGCGGCGACGGATCAAGCCTCATGGTCAAGCGCACCGCCAATCGTCTCAAAAAACTGGGCTACGGAGTAAGCTACTACGCTACTCAAAGCGCAGGGGACGCAACGCGTTACTTGCGGGAGTTTGAAGGAGTGCTCGACATCGTGGCGGCTGCGGGCGGAGACGGGTTGATCGGCGAGGTGGTCAACGGACTAAGCGAGCGCGGAGGAGATGAGTACCGGCTTGCGATCATACCGACCGGCACCACCAACGTGCTGGCGCGTGAACTGGGGATCAAATTTAGCTCCCGCTTTGCCGCCCGCACGATCCACGGCGGCAAGCTAAAACCCATCTACCCCGCGCAGATAAATGGCCGCCGCTTCATGCTCATGGCTGGGGTCGGCTTTGACGCTTGGGTGGTCAGCGGGGTAAACCTGAAGATCAAAAAAAACTGGGGCAAAGTGGCTTATGTGCTCGCGATGCTGCGCCACCTAAAACTGATCGGCTCCAAGCAATATGAGGTGATCGCGGACGGACAAACGCTTTTGGCCGACTCGGTCATGGTCTGTAACGGCCGCTTTTACGGCGGCTCCTATAAGCTCTCCGAGCACGCCGATCTCTCAAGCTCAAGCCTCCAAGTCATGACGCTTTCGGGCATCAGTCAGCTGGGGTTTATGCTGCGTCTGCTGGTACTGCCCTATGGTGTATTTGCTCGCACCCCTGGCGTACACGAACTGAGGGCAACCTCGGTTACGATCCGCGATCTGAACCCAAGCGCGCACCCTGAACCGGTGCAGGCGGACGGCGATGCGGTGGGTTTTTTGCCGCTTGAGATTACCTCTGCGACGCAGGCGATACGGGTAATGGTGCCCTAAATTTTTGCGTGAAATGTCAGCGATAGATACTCCCGCTAATCCGCCGAACCAGAACCCGGTCAAAAGTGTCGACAGGGGGCATTTTACCCGCAGGGCTGCTCAGGGTAAGCTTACGGCAAATGCTTAAGGATGAGCTCATGACCCAAACTTACCTGCTCTCGATTGATCAGGGCACCACCAGCACGCGCGCGATTGTGTTTGGGCGGGAGGCGCGCGCTTTGGGTCAGTCGCAGCGCGAGATCACCCAGTCATATCCCAAGAGCGGTTGGGTGGAGCACGACCCCGATGAGATCTGGGCGCTGACTTTAGAAGTCTGCAAGCTGGCGCTTAAAGACGCGGGGATCGAGGCGAATCAGCTGACCGGTATCGGCATCACCAATCAGCGTGAAACCACGATCCTGTGGGACCGCGAAACGGATAAACCGGTTTATCCGGCGATCGTGTGGCAGGATCGGCGCACCAGCGCAACCTGCGTGACACTTAAAGAAGCCGGTTTAGAGGATCAGGTTCAGGCCAAAACAGGCCTGAGGCTCGATCCCTACTTCAGCGCCACCAAGATCGGCTGGGTGCTGGATAACGTGGAGGGAGCGCGGGCAAAAGCTGAAGCGGGCGAGTTGGCATTTGGCACCGTAGACACCTTTTTGCTGTGGCGCTTAACTGGCGGCAAGTCTCACAAGACAGACGCCACCAACGCGGCGCGGACCTGTTTGTTTAACATCCACACCCAAAGCTGGGATGCCGAGCTGCTTGAGGTGTTTGGCGTGCCTGAGGCGCTACTGCCTGAGGTTTGTGACTGCGCCGCCGACTTTGGTTTGACCGACGCGGGTGTGTTTGGCGCAAGCGTGCCGGTTGCTGGCATGGCGGGTGATCAACAGGCCGCGTTGATCGGACAGGCGTGCTTTACGCCGGGCATGATCAAGAGCACCTATGGGACGGGCTGCTTTATGATCCTGAACACTGGGGATGAGCCGGTCACTTCACAAAACCGGCTTCTCACCACAGTAGCTTACCGCCTCAAGGGCAAAACCACCTATGCGCTAGAGGGCAGTATCTTTATCGCGGGGGCGACTGTGCAGTGGCTGCGCGACGGACTCAAACTGATCGAGTCAGCCTGCGAAACCGAAGCGATCGCCCAGCAGGTTGGCATGGATCACGGAGTGTACTTGGTGCCTGCTTTTACGGGTTTGGGCGCGCCGCACTGGGATCCTGACGCGCGCGGCGCGATGTTCGGGATCACCCGCAGCACCTCGATCGCCGATATCGTCAGTGCGGGTTTGCAGTCGGTCGCCTACCAGAGCCGTGACTTGTCTGAGGCGATGCAGGCGGACTGCGATGCCCCGCTCTCCAAGCTTCGGATCGACGGCGGCATGGCGGCAAACGACTGGTTTGTGCAGTTTTTAAGTGACCTGCTGCACGTGAGCGTGGATCGTCCGGCAGGGGTGGAAACCACGGCGCTGGGTGCGGCGCTCTTGGCTGGGCTGCAACTTGGCGTTTATGAGTCGCTTGACGCTATCGCTGGGCTGTGGCGCTCGGAGCAGAGCTTTGAGCCGCTCATGGATGAAGAACTCAGGGGCAGCCTTTATGAGGGTTGGCAGGACGCGGTGGGTCGGGTGAGATCGAGTTAGGCAAATGTCTGCGGTGCAATAATTAACGTAGCTTTTGGAGCATCAAAGATTAGATGCTGCGACGCTCTCAATGTTTAGTTTTAAAATAAAAACCCGCGAGCACTCATCCAAGCACTCGCGGGCAGATTCCTACTAAGCCAACTAACCGCGCTGCGCAGAAACCTTAAGGGATCACGGCTAGCGAGGGCATTTTGCTAAGCGGTTAGCTCCTTACGACTAATTGCTTGCTCGCGCAAAGTTTGAGCTGCCGCTAACAACTGGGCTTGGCGCCTGCTCAATCGCGCATCTAGGCGATTAAAGATGCCACTAAGAGCGCTTGCCGAAAACCCAGTCGCGCCAGCACAGCTTTTCACCGTAAGTCTTAAATAGCTCAGAGTCTTCATGCTCGGCAAATAAGGCGTAGTTTAGCAAGGCCACAAAAAACACCCCGCCGATGGTGTTGCCGAGTAGCACCGGAAGCACAAACGAGCTAAACAAAGGCAGCATATCAACCGAGCTTAGCTCTAGAGCCAGATAGAACACCTCAACTGAGGAGGTCACGATATGGTAGAGGTGAGCCACACCCACAAAATACATCAAGATATAAATGATAAATATCCGTGAGATGGTGTCGCGAGCCGCATGAACTAACCACACCATAGACGCCACGATCCACCCGGCAAAAAGCGCTCGGGAAAACAAGTCAAACCAAGATTCTGCAGCCGCCTTTTGTCCCATCTCAATCGCCACGAGCTGCTGCTCAGGCGTGAGTACCTCAAAACTCGATATGAGGATTGCCACTCCCACCGCACCCACCAGATTGGTGATCAACACGATCACCCAAAGTCTGAGGGTGTTCACGACTGAGGCCAGCCGAGTCAGTACCAGCACCACTGGCGTCAGCGTGTTTTCAGTAAATAACTGATAGCGCCCTAGCACAATAATCAAAAATCCTACCGGGTAGAGCAAGTTACCCAGAAGCAGTGGCTCAGCTTCTCCAGACGCTTCGGTGAAAGTCACGCGGGCTAAAAATGTCAGTCCTAAGGCAAAACCAGCAGCCAAGCCGCTCCAAATCAAGTAACGATTGGAGGCGTTCAGCTCATGGTCAGCCGTTGATAAGATACGGGCGAAGATCTCGTTGAAGGAAAAATAGTCGCTAATGACTTCCCCTTTGGCTGGGGCATCATGAAGCTGGTCATCAGGATCAACCGATCGCTTCTCAGCGATACGCATCTCCTTTTCTAAGTCTTTTTCTTCGGTATTCAAGGTGATTTCTCAGCGGCAAACAGCGTGATTATAAGCACGCTTAGGTAAGTGGATGACAGCAGATTTGTATTAAAAACTCTGATTTAGCACGCTGATCAGGGTGCTGAATCTTAACGTATTCAAAGTATAAACCACCCCACTCAAGTGCAAAAATCACGATCGATCTGCTGATCGCTTTAGCCTCTGAACAAAGATCTCAGATCTGAGATCTGATCAAGCTGGTTTTGACTCAGCTTAAGACCGTGCGCTTATAAGCCATCCTTCATGTGCTCCTTAGAGCTGGCTTTAAGAAGAGCTTAGCTAAAGGCTTTTTCGCCCCTTGATCACCTTGCTCAAACATAAGCGGGTTCATCTGCCTAGGGCAAAACTTGATCAACGCAGCTTTGGCTAAGTCCGAGCGATGGTTTTATAGCTGCGAGTAACGATAAGCCCGCGAGCACTTAACTATGTACTCGCGGGAAGATTCCTAATAAGCCAACTAACCGCGCTGCGCATAAACCTCAAGGGATTACAGCTAGCGTGGGCATTTTGCTAAGCGGTTAGCTCTTTACGACTAATTGCTTGCTCGCGCAAAGTTTGAGCTGCCGCCACCATGTGCCCAAGCGCGCCCAACACCTCAGGCCACTGGCGGGTTTTCAGCCCGCAGTCAGGGTTGACCCAGAGCCGCTCAGGGTCGATGCGCTTGGCTGCTTTTTGCATCAGACCCACAATGTGATCGATGCTCGGCTGGTTCGGGGAGTGGATGTCATAGACTCCGGGACCGATCGCGCTGGGATAATCAAAGCGCTCAAAGACGCCCAGCAGCTGCATGTCCGAGCGCGAGGTTTCAATCGTGATCACGTCAGCGTCCATGCGCGCGATCGACTCCATGATGTCGCCAAACTCTGAGTAACACATATGAGTGTGGATCTGAGTGGTGTCAGCCGCACCGCTCGCCGCGATACGAAAACAGCGGATCGCCCAATCCAAATACGCCTGCCACTCGCGGCGCTTGAGCGGCAATCCCTCGCGCAGAGCTGCCTCATCGATCTGGATGATTGGCAGACCTGCCGCCTCAAGATCCAGCACTTCGTCGCGGATCGCCAGCGCAATCTGCATGCAGCTCTCAGCTCGCGTTTGATCGTCACGCACAAACGACCAGTTCAGGATCGTCACCGGACCGGTCAACATACCCTTCATAGGCTGATCGGTGAGCGACTGGGCAAACTGGCTCCACGCCACCGTCATGGCAGCAGGCCGCGACACATCACCAAACAGGATCGGCGGCTTCACGCATCGCGATCCGTAGGACTGCACCCAACCAAACTGACTGATTACAAAACCGCTGAGCTGCTCGCCAAAGTACTCGACCATGTCGTTGCGCTCGGCTTCCCCGTGAACCAGCACATCGAGTCCCAGCTCGGTTTGATAAGCCACCGCTTGGGAAATCTGCTCCTGCATCAACTCTTGGTAGGCTTCAAAACCGATCCGCCCCTTTTTATAATCTAGCCGTGCCTTACGAATCTCAGCTGTTTGTGGAAATGACCCAATGGTCGTGGTCGGATACAGGGGCAAATTCAATCGACCCTGTTGGATTTTGCTGCGAAGCGCGTATGGGCTGTTGCGCTGGGCGTGCTCCGGGGTGATCTGAGCGACGCGTGCCTTCACCTCAGGATTGTGAACTTTGGTGGACGACCGGCGAGCCTCACAGTCCTGCTGATTGGTGCGAAGTTCAGCCTCCACGCTGTCTCGGCCTTGGTTCAGCGCTTGGCCAAGCAGGCTTAACTCTTCAATCTTCTGCTGACCAAAGCTCAGCCAGCGCAGCACTTCAGGATCTATGCCAGACGCTGGTTTTAAATTGGGTATAAATCGAGCACCCTGTTGATCGGCATCACCGTTGGTATGTTCAGCGGTAAGATCCACCGGCACATGCAAGAGTGAGCACGAAGGTGCCAGCCACAACCGATCCCCTAGTTTCTCCGCGATTGGCTCAAGCCAATCAAGCAAGGAAGTCAGATCCGCCTTCCAGACCTCTCGTCCGCTGATCACCCCAAGGGAGAGCACTTTGTTTTCGGGTAACCAGTCGATGGCGGCGGTGATCTCACGGCGGCTGTGGGTTGCATCGATATGCAGGCCTGCGACCGGCAGATCCAGCGCCAGCTTCAAGTTTTCTGCCAACTCCCCAAAGTAGGTGGTTAAGAGCAATTTTACGCCGGTTCCCTGCAGTGCATGGTAGGCACGCTCATACGCCTGACGCCACTCAGGCTCAAGTTCAGTCACCAACACCGGCTCATCGACCTGCACCCACTCAGCGCCCGCCGCGTGCAATTCGCTTAAGAGCTCGGCATAGACCGTCAGTAAGCGCGGCAGTAAGCCTAGCGGGTTAATGTCGTCTTTGGATTTACCCAAACACAGGTAGCTTATCGGTCCCAGGATCACCGGCTTTGCTTTGGCTCCGGTTGCTTGCGCTTCAGCCAACTGAGTCAGCAGACGCCCTGAATTGAGTGAAAAATGGCACTCGTTTGAAAACTCAGGCACAAGGTAGTGGTAGTTAGTGTCGAACCACTTGGTCATCTGCGCCGCTTGTATCTCTTGAGCCGAGCTGTGATCTGAACTGCTATCTGAGCCTTGCACAGACTCCCGTGCTTCGGGCTGGGGGTGATCGTGCTTAGGACAGCAGGATTGAGCGCCCGACTCTGCTGTCTTATCTGTAGCAGCGGCTAGCGCTGAGCGGCCGCGTGCCGCACAAAAGTAGCGATCCAGATCGCTAGCCTCCAAGCTTTGGGCGCGCTTAGGCAGATTGCCCAAGGTCACGCTCATATCTAACACGTGATCGTAGAGCGAGGCATCGCCAACCGGCACTAGGTTTAGTTTCTGCTGCGCGCCCAAATTTTGCAGCCTGAGAGTGCGAGCCCTGCTTAAGAGCTGGTCAGCCGTACTGCGTCCGCCCCAATAGTCCTCAAGTGCAAATTTAAGTTCGCGGTTTGGGCCGATGCGCGCAAAACCCAGATTGTGAAGCTTGGCCATGGTGGTTTCCTTTGAGCTTTTTCAATTAACGTTGCCGAGCACTTTAGGGGAAACCACTCATGATGAATAATGGTATAAACTCACGCTTATATGAGAATTATTCATGATTTAATCTGAGCCTAGGTGGAGTGACTAGATGCACTGACTTGGTTTGCGACTTTTCATCGCTAGCAAAAAGCGGATGGTGAAACCTGGTTTAACTATCCAACCATGACATTTGAGGAGAACCGGTAGATGATCGAGCGAATGGTATGATCGAGCGAAGCCACTTAAGTATCTTGGATCAGATCGACAGACACGGCTCTCTAACCAAGGCAGGCGAAGCGCTACACCTGACTCAGTCGGCGCTCAGCCACAAGATCAGCAAACTGCAGCAGCAGATGGGCGGCGCGCTCTGGGTCAAAGAGGGGCGCAAGCTCAAACTCACCCCAGCGGGCAACTATCTGCTCAAAGAAGCCAAGCGCCTGCTGCCGCAACTCGAACGGCTGGATCGGCGCTTGCTGGAACATGCGCGCGGCGAGCTTGGGCGTCTCAATATCGGCATGGAGTGTCACCCTTGTTATCAGTGGCTGCTCGGGGTGATTGACCCCTTTATGCAGCAGCGGCCGGGGCTAGAGGTTGATGTCAAACAGCGCTTTCAGTTTGGCGGCATGGCAGCGCTGTTCAACCACGAGATCGACATTCTGGTCACCCCCGATCCGGTGCTCACGTTCGGTGTCACTTTTGAGCCGGTTTTTGCTTATGAGCAGGTACTGATCGTGAGTAACCAAAATCCGCTGGCTACAAAGAATTTAGTGATGCCAGAGGAGCTGCGTGACCAAGTGCTCTACACCTATCCGGTGGCAAGCGAGCGACTCGATATCTTTGCGCAATTTTTAACCCCCGCCCGGCAGCAGCCCAAAAGCCACAAGACGCTTGAGGCCACCGAGATGATCCTGCACATGGTCGCCTCTAACCGCGGCGTCGCCACTTTGCCCAAGTGGTTGGCGACGCGTCATGCCCAGAGCCTGCCGATCCGCGCGCTGTCGCTCGGCAGAGCAGGTATCCACAAGCAGATCCACCTAGGTGTGCGGAGCAGCGAGCGCGAGCTACCCCACTTGAGTCGGTTTATCGAGGTTGCCAAGTCTCAGGATACCGGCAACTTTCTGATTGACTGAGAGCTGGTAGCGAAGTATTAGGTAAAATGACTGCCTAGCTGACTGAAAACCAAGGTTTGAGCGTGGGGTCCAATTAAGCGCTTGAGGAGTTGTTGGTTCGGGCTTAGCGTTATACACGCCTCGGTTGAGCGGCCTTAGTGCGCTGGCTAGTCGGATTTTAGGTAAACCCCACTGTGCTAGGGCCTATCACAAGCTTTGCAAACTGTGAGCTTTGTTGATCACATAATGATTTATCCACACAACCTTAGGATGAACGGCAAAGCGATTGATTTTTAGAGCCGCCGTTTTATACCGCCGCTTGTTAATCTCCAGATAAATACTCCCAAACTATCTCAACCCACCGTGTTACTGAGTTCCACGCAGCCACAAGCACCGACTCCCAAGCCACTTAAGGCTCACCGATCTAAAACACCCATCCCACGCCATCTTTCAGTTCAAAACAGAAACCGCAAATCACCCCAAAAGTCAGTCACCGCCTGACGTCCAACCTCTCCCGCACGAAGTGGAAACTCAGGCGATCTTCAAAAACCTTTAACCTAATGTAAATTCTTTATTGATAATCGTTCTCGTTATCACTACAATTCGCAAAATAGATAGCGGCCATGAGCTGTATCGATCAACTTTCGCGGATTGGTGAACATGAAGACATTTTTCAAACGTTTTAATCTAGGGCGCTTAAGCCTGCTAGCAAGCGCAGGTGCCTTCCTCCCGCTGCAAGCTCAGGCAGCAGAGGCGCTGTCTGTTCAAGACATGTTTTGGCAGGCTGACTGGGTTGTGAAGGCAGTGTTGATTAGCTTGCTGCTCGCCTCGATCCTTTGCTGGTGTGTGTTTGTGGCCAAAGCACTGCAGATTCGCGCTGAGCGGCGAGCGCAAAAACAACTGCTAAACAGGCTGCTCACTCACCCTGAATTCCTTGGGGCAATCAGTGATCCGGAACTTGAAAACCACCCAAGTTTAATTGCCGCTCAGGCTGAGCTGAGCGACTCGGTGGGGATGTTGAGCGACGCGGAAGGGGTCAAAGAGCGCCTGGTTTCGCGCTTAAGTGATCTTGAAGCTACCCGAAGTCGTCAGCTGAGTAGCCAGATCGGACTGCTCGCCAGTATCGGTTCGGTTGCACCTTTTGTGGGCTTGTTTGGCACCGTCTGGGGGATCATGAACGCCTTTATCGGCATCGCGCAAAGTCAGACCACGAGCCTCGCTGTGGTGGCTCCGGGGATTGCCGAGGCGCTGCTCGCCACCGCCATGGGCTTAGTGGCTGCGATCCCCGCTGTAGTGATCTACAACCAGCTGACCCTGCGCGTGCAAAGTTTTATGGAAGATCAAAGCCTGGATTCGGCAGCGGTACTGCGCTTAGTGTCTCGCTTTTTGAGCGCGCAGAACTGCGCCCCATCTGCTCCCCTAAAACCCTCTCACTCAGAAGCAAAAGCGTCGGGGCAGTAGCATGTCACTCAAGCTACCCTCTCGCCAAAGCACTGCGCTGCCCTTAAAACATGAGATAAATGTCACTCCGTTTATCGATGTCATGCTGGTTTTGCTAATTATCTTTATGGTGGCCGCTCCTCTAGCCACCCGCCAGATGCCAGTTGATCTGCCCAGTTTGTCGGCGGGAGCGCAGACGCCAGAGCAACCGATCACGCTATGGATCACCGAAAATGACCTATGGTATATCAATGATACCTTGGTAGAAAAAGATCAGGTTATCCCGCGCATAGACGCGATTAGTGCTCAGACTGCCTCAACCCCAAACGCTGACGGAGCGCCGGTCCAGCCAAATACCCGCTTGCAAATCCGTGCCGATAAAACCTTGGCTTACGAGCAGGTCATGGGCGCCATGAATATGCTGAGCGCTGCTGGTTACACTCAAATTGGTCTGATCGGAGTTGATGGCGGTGCTGGTACCAGTACCCCGCCAAAGACTCAGGCAAGCGGTGAGCTTGCTACTGCTTCGATCAATCAAACCTCTGCATCTTCTGGTAGCGAGGGAATCTAGGTGAGCGATCTCGCAAAACCTGAGCGACTGACTCGGCAAGGCATGAGCCCCAGTGGCAAACGCTGGAGCTTGGGGTTACTTGCGGCAGTCGCCCTGCACAGCGCTGGCGGAGCACTACTGCTAGTCGATGACAAATCGCCCGAAACAGAGCCTGAGACCGTGATCACCGTGCAATTGGCCACGCAAAGTGCTTCTGACTCTGCTTCAGCCGCCAGCACGCAGGCGAGCGAACCCCAGCAGGAGCCACAGTTTCAAACCAGCCTATCCGCCCGAAGTCTACAAAAGCCCCAACAGCTGCAACCACAAGACGCGTATGAGCCTAGCCCGTTAGCAACCAAAACCGCAGCGACACCTGATAGAGCTCCCCGAACCCGACCTCAGCCCCAGCCCAAACCCCAGGTGGAACCGGAACCGGTGAGCCGCCCCGCGCCAAAAACTGTCGAAAACACCGTGGTAAAAACCGCAGAAACTGCTGTATCTGAACCGATCAAAAACCCAGCAACCCAGCAAGTGACCCGCTCTGAGCTCGTTACGGACTCCTCAACTCTAAGCTCGAAAGCTGCACCGGCTAACAAATCCGCCAATACAACGCAGAGCACGGCAACCAAAGCGGCAACCAGCAACAGTGCATCATCAAGCGCTCCAAGCATTCAGACCAAGGGCTCTTCAACTGCACCTTCAACAACAGCATCTTCCTCACAAGCCAAAACACAAACCCCCGCCAGCGCTAAGGCAGCCAAAAAGGCCACGCAAAACTACTACGCCATGATCAGCGCCCACCTAAACCGCCACAAGTCCTACTCTGCTGCCGCCAAAAAGCAGCAGCTGACCGGCATGGTCACGGTGCGATTTACCGTCGAGCCAAACGGAGTGATCAGCGCCTCAAGCATCAAAACCAGTAGCGGTCACGCCCTGCTCGATGACGAAACCCTAAAACTGCTTGCGCGGGTTAGCCCCCTGCCGCCCATGCCAGCTGACATGAGCCAAGAGCCCGTCAGCATCTCGCTGCCGATTAACTATCAGCTGCAGACGCGCTGAACTCAAGCTAACTCGATTTATCCACCGTTGTCATTTTACTTATAAAAGGAGGGCACCATGAGCAACCAAAACACCCTCAAGCCCGTACGCATAAAGCGACCGGCCACACTCAGTAAAAACCGCTTTAAGGCGAGCGCCACCCTGGCGGCGGGACTGGCCTGCCTATCCCCAACCGTGCAGGCAGCCGAGACCACAGAACCTAACGAAGTCACGCTCGACACCCTGCAGATCGCAGACGCCAGCGCCGACGTGAACCCATATGCCGAGGCCGGCGCGCCCTATAAAGCCAAGTTCTCAGGCGACGCACGCCGCTTGCAACCCCTGTCCGAGACCCCCGCGACAATCGAGGTGATCACCGAAACTCAGCTGGAAAACTCAGGTGCAAGCGATCTGCGCGATGTGCTCGACAACCAACCAGGGATCACCGTCGGCACCGGGGAAAATGGCAACGCGTTTGGTGATCGCTATATTATCCGTGGTCACGAAGCGAGGAGCGACGTGTTTGTCGATGGGCTACGCGACCCTGGCATGACCACGCGGGAAACCTTTGCGGTGGATCAAATCGAGATCACCAAAGGCCCCAGCTCAACCTTTGCCGGACGCGGCTCAACTGGCGGCGCAGTTAACTCGGTCACCAAACAAGCCAGCACCGACTATGACTTTAACCAAGTCGATTTGAGCGTCGGCACTGACAACTATGGCCGTGTCACCACCGACTCAAACGTGGTGCTGAGCGAGGACGCCGCAGTTCGGGTGAACTTGCTGCTCGGCACTGAGGAAGTGCCCGATCGCGGGTTTTCTGATCGCAAGCGCTTGGGCGCGGCGATCTCAGGTAAGTTTGGCCTGAGCGACAAAACCGATTTGACCCTCGACTACTACCACTTAGACGCTGAAGACACGCCAGATCTGGGTAGCTACACACCAGCGGTCACGCGAAACGCTGCAGGCGACGTGGTCAGGGACGGCCCGTGGGACGGCGCGCCCAACTACACCCAGCGCGGCGACTTCTTGAACACCGAGGTCAACACGGTTACCGCGCGCCTTGTGCACCGCTTGAGCGACAGCATCACCCTCAGTAACGCCGCCCGCTTTGGTAAAACCAACAACGGCTATGTGCTCACCGGCCTGCGCGGCGGCGCCTTCGATCCGGATGCCGGCACCTATGATCCGCTGACGCTGAGCACTCACCAGGGTTATCAGGAGGTTGAGTACTATGTCGATCAACTAAATGCCTTGATCGACACCAATTTGCTCGGTTTGAATCATGAGCTGGTGGTGGGCGCAGAGTTCTCAAACCTCTCCGTCGACAACGGGACTTATAACATCACTGATCAGGGCACGACCAACTGCGTGGCAAATGGCCGCGGTGGCCCAAGCCCCGCGTACTGTATTACCGATGAGAACCGCAATCTGATCACCGATGACATCCACAATGTGCTGCAGCGCAGCATCTCTAAAGGCGATCTCGACAGCCAGTGGCAAGTACAAACGATCTCAGCCTACCTAAACGACACAGTCAAACTCACCGACTGGTTATCTGTGCATGGCGGTGTGCGCTTGGACTCGGTGGACTATGAAAACAAAGTCACTGGTAGAGACGGCACCGACACTGACTATGCTTACACGGAAAACCTGTGGAACGGTCATGCTGGTCTAAGTGCTAAGCCTTTTGAGGAGACCTACGTCTACGCCAACTGGGGCACCGCCACCAACATCAACGGCGGTGAGTCTGATTTAGGCGGTAGCTGTGGCTACGGCGGGATCTGCGTCGCAGACGGCACTGAGATTGGTGACGGTAGCCCAGAGCGCACGAGCAGCTATGAGATTGGGGTCAAGCAAGAGCTGTTTAACGAGAAACTGCTGCTCACGGCTGCTGCTTTTCAAATCGACAAAGACGATGTGTTTGAGTCAGCAGGGGACGGCTACGCCTCAGGCGGAAGCCTAAACACCGGTGCTAACCGTGTTCGCGGTATCGAGGTGGGTCTGGCGGGTAACATCACGCCGCGCTTATCGGGACAAATCGGTGCCGCCTTCATGGACTCTGAAGTCACCGATTCAAACGACGCCGATAAAATCGGCCGTCGCCTGAGCAACTTTGCCGACAACCAAGCCAGTGGTCAGCTGAGCTTCGCACTCACCGACCGTTTGAGCTTCGGGGGAGCTGCCACCTATAAAAGCAGCCTGTTCGCCGGTCAACCCGACGATGCAGCAAGCTACAACACCGAGATTGGCGAGTACACCTATGAGGTGCCGGACTACTGGACATTTGACACCTTTGCCAGCTACCAAATCACCCCGAGTGTCTCAACTCGCGTGAACCTCACCAACTTAACCAACGAGGACTATTACTTAGCCGGCTACCGCAGCGGGCACTTCCTCTATAAAGGCGACGAGCGCCGCCTAACCTGGACCATGAGCGCAAAATTCTAACTGACGAGCTTTGAGGCCGACCTTGGCCTTGCCCCGCTACCCTTCGAGGGTGCGGGGTTTTTTGGGTATCGGTATCTTAAATTAGCAAAATGGAGCCCAATTTATGCTCACGATCATCGAGGATCTGCTCACACCAGCTGAGGTCCGTGACCTTTGTAGTGACCTAACTCAAGCCAACTGGGTCGATGGAGCACAGTCCGCAGGCTCACGCTCGGTTAAGGTCAAACAAAACCAGCAAGTCGAGCGCAGTGACCCACTGGGTTTGCAGCTCTCCAACCGACTGCTCGCGCGCTTTGGTGAGCACCCGCAGTTTGTCAGTGCGACGCTGGCGCAAAAGATCTGGCCACCGATGTTCAACCGCTACACGGGCGGTGGTCACTATGGCCTGCACGTCGACGCCGCGCTCATGCACCACCCCGAGCTGGGACTGGACCTCAGAAGCGACATATCTGGCACCCTGTTTTTAAACGACCCCGATGAGTATGAGGGCGGTGAGCTGCAGATCGAGACCGCTTTTGGAGCACAGTCGGTGAAACTGCCCAAAGGTCACCTAGTGCTCTACCCTTCAAGCTCCCTGCACCAAGTGACGCCGGTCACGCATGGCACGCGAGTGGCGGCGGTGACTTGGATCCAAAGCTCAGTGTCCGATGACTCAGCGCGCACCATGCTGCATGAGCTTGATCAATCGATACAGTCGCTAAGCGCTCATGTTGATAGTCAAGGTGAGGTGGAGAATCTGGTGCGCCTGTATCACAACCTGCTGCGGCGCTGGGCGAGCGCTTAGGGCTTTTAACTCCCTTAGAAGTGTTCGTCAAAAGTTACGTCTTTAAAGCTCGACCCTTCAAAACTCGACTAACCATCAAATCTCGGCCTCATCCACACGAGACCCAGCTCTCTCCAACGTGAGCGCCGATCAAGGCTAACTTTGGTCAGATCCGAACAAGCAGCCACCAGACTGGTGAACACCGATCACGTGGGCATTTGCATAAGGAAGTCATCTGCTCAGTAACCATTAAGTGGATGGCCACCCATCCTTTAATTTCTGATGAGTAACCGCCACCCAACATAAGTACCTAAGCACGACACCCACACTTAGCTTTTTATGGGTTACATTTTGCAAAACCTGATCAGAGACAACCCATGAATATCTTAGCTTTTGGCGCCAGCAATTCAAAAACCTCCATCAACAAGGCGCTCGCGACCCACGCCGCTGAAGTGTTTCATGACGAGCTGATGCCCGATTGCAACATCGAGGTGATCGACCTAAACGACTACGAGATGCCGCTGTACAGCATCGACTACGAACAGGAGCACGGGGTTCCGAAACTTGCGCAAGCTTTTTTGGATAAGATCGGTGAGTCTGATGCGCTGATCATCTCTTATGCCGAGCACAACGGGCACTACACGGTCGCCTACAAAAATGTCTTTGATTGGGCGTCTCGCCTAAACGGCAAAGTGTTCCAGGGCAAACCTAAAGTTGCGTTGTCTGCTTCACCGGGCAAGGGCGGCGCCAGCTCCGTGTTATCGGCCGCCGCAGGTTCGGCGGTGTTTTTTGATGCCAAGCTTGTCGGTCAGCTCTCGGTGCCTAACTTCGGTGATGCCTTTGATACCGATGAAGGCAAATTGGTGGATGAGGATTTGGCGGCAGAGCTCAGATCGGAGCTGCAGTCCTTAAAAGACGTGCTTGAGGATTGAGCTGAGCACTCTTTATGGATCAGCCGGTTAACTACCGGCTTTTTTTATCGAGCAGTTTTGGCCGATCGGTTGACGCTTAGCCGATTAACACTTGCCTAAGCTTGAGCCAAACTGGTAAACCTAGATCTCTATCGACTTGCCAGCTGATCCCATGACACCCAAACTCACCTCACCCGGCCTGTTTGCCACGGCCCTGATCCATACTTGCCTGTTACTCAGTGCCTGCATGAGTCAGTACACTTGGGTCAAGCCGGGCGGCACGCCCAGCCAGCTTGCGAGCGCGAAACTGGGCTGCGATGAGCGGGCGCTTGACCTTTACCCGATCACGCTCGATACCCGCACTAGTTACCGGACTCAGACGGTCGACTATGTTTGCACCACCGCAGCTACCCGAGATACTCCTGCCGAAAAGGGTGTCTGCCAGCGCGAGGAACGAGTACCTGAAACTACCCGTTTTGATATCAACCAATCCCAGCGCAGCGCTTACGTGAACACGTGCCTCGCCTCCCAAGGGTGGGTTTACACCAAGCTTGAGTCATAGCTGAATAGCCGCCCCGATCTAGCCGGTTTTGTCTGGATGAACTCAGCCAAAGGGTAAGCTTTTTAAAGTGTTTCGCCTGAATTTATGACATTTTAGTGCATACGGCTTTGAGGCTTTACTCAACCACCCCATCCAAACTGGGAATACGATCGTACTCACCGGGTTTGGCAATCGACGCCAGCAACACTCGTTCAGCCACCGCTCGATACATCGCGATCTGCTCCGGCGGTTTTGGCGATGGGCAGTAAGCGCTGCTGCCAGCGTGCTCGATCGCCCGCACCAAGGTATCAATCATAAAGGGCTTAAGAGGTTTTTCGCCCTGCTGCTGCGCGATCAGTCGCCAGATTTGTGCGATTTCAGCCACCAGCTGATCGCGGCGCATGGCCGCTGGTGAATCCGGGTTGTGAAACTCATGATAGATCGCGGCGGCCACCTGCCCTTGCGCCTCGCACCACTCAAAATACACCCCGATCATCGTCTTAACCAAATTGATCTGATCCATGCCCGGGATAAGCGCCGCCATCATGGCAGTGCGCAGTTGATCGTTGGCCTTCGTGACCACCAAATCAATCACCTCATGTTTGTCCTTGAACAGGCGATAAAACAAGGCTCTGGACACCCCACCAGCTTGAGACAACATCTCAACCGTGGCAGCGCTGTAACCGACGTCGCCGTATACCCTTGATGCCGCATCAATGATTCCTTCTTTCAACTCCTCGCCCTGCGGCTCGTTCGCTCGAGGACGACCCGGTTTACGCGCTTTGGTTTTAGGCGGAGTTGATGTCTGCATAGAAACTTGATGAAAAACTGATGGTGCAATATAACATGCATGATATATTACACTAGTGTATCGTTTTGGATCGCGCCTCTAAATTTGCGAACCGTAGCACATAAGGATCTGAAATAACCCATAGGACGGATAGCAAAGATGTCACAAGAAACCGATGTTGATTACCTGATCATCGGCTCAGGATTTGGTGGATCTGTATCAGCCCTCCGGCTTCGCGAAAAGGGCTGGAAAGTTGCCGTCGTCGAGCAGGGCAGGCGTATCGGACGCGCCGAGATAGAGGCTGGGAAAAAGAGCCTAAGCAAACTGATTTGGATGCCCAAGCTCGGCCTCAAAGGCTACTTTGTGCAGCACGTCTTTCGTCATGTGGCCATAGTTGGCGGGGTGGGCGTGGGCGGTGGCAGTATAGTTTGGGGTGCCGTCATGCTGGAGCCCAAGCCGTTTTTTTATCTGGATCCGCACTTAAAAAAGCTTGGCCTAAATTTAAAAGCCGAGCTGGCGCCGCATTTTGTGACCGCCCGCCAGATGCTCGGCGTACAGACCAACCCACGTCAAACCACTCAAGATCAATATCTCAAGCAAACGGCAGAGAGTCTAGGCGCTGCCGATACCTTTGGCTCGGTGCCAAATGCGGTCTTTTTTGGCACACCCGGAGTCACCGTCCCCGATCCTTATTTTGACGGTCAGGGGCCTGAGCGTGAGGGCTGTATTTACTGCGGCGGGTGTTTGACGGGTTGCCCCACCGGATCAAAAAATGCCCTATACCAAAACTACTTGTACTTGGCTGAACAGCAAGGGGTTCAGATTCTGGCTGAACGTAAAGCCGACAAGATAGAGCCGCTGAGTGGCGGTGGCTACCGAGTCACCTTGGTAGATGCAATCTCAGGCAAGCCCAAACAGGTACTGACCACCAAGAAACTGATCCTAAGCGCCGGTGTCGTCGGCACTCTGGAGCTACTCTATAAGAACCGCGACTTTTATCAAACCTTGCCTGAGATTTCAGCCACGTTAGGTCAACTGGTGAGAACCAACTCGGAGGCGATCACCGCAGTACTTCACCCCAAAGGGGTCGATGTCAGCGACGGGACGGCCATATCAACTGATTTTTACCCAGATGATTACACCCACGCGACCCAAAACCGCTTTGATCGAGGTTATCGATTCATGCGCATGTACATGGGACCGATGGTGGATGATGAGCAGCCTATCCGACGCGCCCTCAAAACCGTGGCGCTCATGTTAGCTTCACCCGTACTCATGCTGAGCAACTGGTTTGCGCGTGATTGGGATAAGCGCATCACTGCCTTTACCGTCATGCAGGATCTGGACAACCACATCGGGATTGAGTATCGCAAGCGCTGGTGGTCACCCTTTAAGCCGGTATTAGTCAGCCGCCAAAATCCCGGTCATGAAGCGCCGACCTACTTGCCGATTGCCAATCAGCTGACCCGGGACTTTGCCAAACACAGTGGCGGCAAGGCCATGAACATGGTGTCAGAGTCGATTGGCGGGTTATCGACCACCGCACACATATTGAGCGGTTCTCCCATGGGACATACGTCAGTTGAGGGCGTTATCGACACCAACCATGAGGTGCATGGCTACCCAGATTTGTTCGTGGTCGATGGGTCAAGCATCCCGGGTAACATTGGGGTAAACCCCAGTCTGACCATCACTGCGATGGCTGAGCGATTTGCCGCGCTTCAACCAACAAAACCAACCCACATGTACGACCATTAAGGAGTGACCATGCCCGGCTATAACCTGCGCTCAACCCAATCATTGATTGATTTATTTAACAAACTAACCCCTGTTGAGTCGCTGAGCGGAATTTATCAACCTGAACTACCTGGGCACAGGTTTTTGGTCCCTTTTAAGTGGCTTTTTTTGCGCGTGACAGGCTTACCCGGCTGGAAAGGCAAACAGTTCATGGGCACTCATGCACTGAACTTAATTACCCGATCAAACCGAGTGGTTTCTGGTCCGCGTATGGATCTCTCGATCCGCCCCTCACGCATCGATGGCAAACAGGGTCTTGCTGCCACTTACGGCCCAGAGGCGCCCTTTATGTGGCGTCACTGCACTGATGAGTTTCGTTGGTTGGATGATCAGACCATCCTTGGCATGAGTCACTTTGATGTGATTGGCATGCGCTCGATTAAGACGATGTTTATCCTGCATCACGCCCCCGATCATCCTGGTATCGCAGCCTAACGGATCAATTGGGCCACGGCCCATCATGCCCATAAAAGCGTAAGAAGCTATGAAAAGCTCAGACGAGCAAGATACCGGGGTGGACAGGGCGTTCAGGGTTGATACAGCGGGTATTGCTCAAGCACTGGCGAAGCAGAGTGGCGACTTTATCCCGCTCGAGGAGCCAAGCCCAAGTCTTAAAAACCCCGATTAAAACCAATTTAAGAGAAACGCATGAAAAATCAAAACATACTCATCACCGGCGGCTCCTCCGGCTTAGGACTTAGCCTCGCCAAGTCCTTGGCGCCGGGTAACCGACTGCTGCTGATTGCTCGGGATCTTCAAAAACTCGAGCAAGCCAAAATCGACATCCAAGCGACAGCACCTGGCGCTGAGGTTGAGGTTGAGGTGCGCTCGATCGACATCATGCAGCCCGAAGCTGAACAGCAGTTAATCCAAGTGATTGACCGCTTTGGCGGCGTCGATCTACTGATTAACTCCGCCGGTATCTTGCGTGAAGGCTATTTTGAAGATTTAGGCCTTGAGGACTTTCGCAGCACTATGGACATCAACTTTTTTGGCACCTTGTCCTCGATACGTGCAGCCTTGCCAAGCCTTAAAGCTCGCCAAGGTCGGGTGTTAAATGTCGCTTCGATCGCTGGCCTCACCGGAGTCTTTGGCTACGCGGCCTATTGCAGCTCCAAGCACGCCCTGATCGGATTGACCGAAGCGCTCAGCTTTGAGCTAAAACCCATGGGCGTGGGCATCCAGGTGGCTTGTCCTCCGGAGTTTGACTCACCCATGGTCGATGCGCTGGATCAAACCCGTACGCCAGAGAACCGCGCCCATGTACTCATGATCCCCAAGATGAGTTTAGAGGATATCACCGCTGGTATATTGAGGGGCATGCAGAGCTCGGAGCTGATCATCATCCCCGGTGCGCAGTCCAAACTCATGGCATTTGGCCTGCGCCACTTCCCCACCATCAGCCGGATGATGGCGCACGCCAAGATCAAATCAGCAAAAACCAAAAACAGAGAATCCGCATGAAGCAATTTACAGGCAAGATCGCCGCCATCACTGGCGCAGGTTCAGGTATCGGTCGGGCACTGGCGCTAGCGCTGGCAGCCGAGGGCTGTCACTTGGCACTAGCTGACATCAGCGGGGCGGGACTTGAGCAAACGCGTGCGCTCTTGGCCACCTCCGGCGTCAAGGTATTAACGACCGTGCTAAATGTCGCCGAAGAAACATCGGTTTATGCTTGGGCGGACGAGGTTGTCGCGCACTTTGGTGCGGTCAACCTGATCTTTAACAATGCCGGCGTCGCGCTGTCAGGCACCGTCGCTGCGCTGAGCCTAGAGGATTATCGCTGGATCATCGATATTAACCTATGGGGCGTGATCTACGGCACCAAAGCCTTTTTGCCGCACCTTGAGAGCTCGGGCGACGGTCATATCATCAACATATCAAGCGTGTTTGGACTGGCTGCCCAGCCTCTCATGAGTGGCTACAACACCACCAAGTTTGCGGTGCGCGGCTTTACTGAAGCCCTCAGACAAGAGCTAGAGTTCAGCAAAAGCTGTGTGAGCGCCACCTCGATCCACCCAGGCGGAATCAAAACCAACGTCGCCGCCTCAGCGCGCCAATCGAGCAGTGTCGCTGAAGCACTCGGGGTCACGCCTGAGGAAGCCAGCGCCCAGTACGAGCGCAGTTTCATCACCACCCCTGAGTCGGCCGCCAAGGCGATCTTAAAAGGCGTGCTTAAAAACCGTCGCCGCGTGTTGATCGGACCCGATGCTTATCTGTTCGACATCATGTCGCGTCTCATGCCTTCAGGTTTTCAGTGGATACAAGTACGAGTGCTCAAGATGCTGAGCCGCAACAAGTGACGAGCAACAAGCTCCGGCCTTAAGCCAAATCAACCAAAACCACCTCCGATTGGGGGTGGCTTTAGCAGGGCAAAATGCCCACCATAGCCAACACCGGCCCGCGCTAGCGTCTTAAAGAACCCAGGCACACGTAGCCACTTATGAGCACAATGCTTGCTTCGAGCTGTGTCCAGCAGCCATGACATTTGTCTCAAAAGCTCATCAAAAACACCCCTTAATCCAAAAATAAGGCGCAGACCACCGAATCAGGCTAGTCTATGCTCTATAAATAACAGGGAGTTCGCTGTGCAGCGGGTCAAATCAGGGCTTGAGCAAGCCACCAGTGACGGCGTGATCACGGCCGATCAGTTAGAGCAGCTGCTGCCCTACTTTATTGGGCAAGAGGACGACACACAGACCGCCAAATTTAACTTCACCAACCTGCTCTACTACTTCGGCGGGCTGCTTGCGATCAGCTCGATGAGTATCTTTATGGGAACCAGCTGGGCGCTGTTTGGCGGTCTGGGTGTGCTGCTACTTAGCCTCGTGTACGGGTTTGCAGGCCTTACCCTGCTGCATGTGTTTCGCGCGCGTGATTTACCTATACCCGCGGGGATCATGGCCGCGTTTGTACTGACACTGGTGCCGCTGGCGATCTTTGGCGCGCAGAAGTGGCTGGGTTTTTGGCCCGAGGGTAGCCAGTATCAAGACTTTCACCGCTACATCCGCTGGCACTGGTTGATCATGGAACTTGGCACGCTGGCCGCAGGGGCGCTCATGATCTGGCGCTACCGCTACCCTTTTATCATGATGCCGATCGCCGTCACCCTGTGGTACCTATCGATGGATCTCACCGCGCTGATCATCGGATCAGGTAGCATCGACTGGGGGCTTGCCGACACCGTGTCGCTGTGCACCGGTCTGATCACCTTGCTGATCGCGCTGTGGATTGATCTGCGCACGCGCTCCAGCCAGGATTATGCGTTTTGGCTCTACCTTGCCGGTTCCCTTGCTTTTTGGGGCGGGTTTGGCTCGCTGGTTTGGGGCATGGATCTGGGCAAACTACTGTTTGGCGGCGCTGGTCTGATCAGCATGGGACTGGGCGCGCTGCTCGTGCGCCGCACCTTGGTGGTTTTCGGCGCGATAGCGGTCACCAGCTTTTTGAGCTACCTGGCCTTTGAAGTGTTTGCCAGCAGCTGGCTGTTCCCCATGGCGCTGACTGGCCTTGGAGTGCTGATCATCTATGTCGGGATTTGGTGGTCGAAAAACTCAGCGCGCCTCACCGATCAGTTGCACCGCCGGCTTCCGGCTGAGCTGCGCGATCTGCTCGAAAACCGCCAATCTTCAATTGACGACTAGGATCAGCAAAATGCCTCCCCATCCAGCCACTCGCGGTGACCCAGCGGTGCGCTGGCCGCTCAGGCTGAGTGAACGGGTGAGACCGAAACTGAGCCTGCTTAAACCCAGTGTTTAGATTAAAAGTGTCCTGTTTAGAAGCGCCCATAGTAAATGCCTGATTGCAGTGGTTCGCATAACAGACGCTCAAGCTCACCTGCAAAGCCCGCTCACCTCAATAGGACAACCCCGTATGACTGACGCGACAAACCAGCACCACACCATCAACGCGGCCGAATTTGGTGTCCGCGATCTGGCAGCGACGCGGGCATTTTTTGAGCAAGTCTTTGAGCTTGAGTTCACCGCATACGGCGGCGGCGCTTACCTAGATACGGTTTGCGGCGGGGTCACCCTAGGGCTTTATGAGCTTACATCGCATGCGAGCGAGGACGATCAAGGTACTGCTCAGGGTTTGGGCTTGCTGCCGGTCTTACTGATCTTCTACTCACAAGGTCTTAAGCAAAGCCAAGCGCAGACCCTAAGCGCCGGCGGGCAGATCGTCAAAGACGCTTTTGCTTTCCCCGGCGGCAGGCGCTTTCACTTATGTGAGCCCAGCGGGCATGAGTTTGCGGTGTGGAGTGATCGTTAACACCCTCCTAAGCACAAACTCAAAAGCGCTCAAGCCAAACCTCACTGATTGACTCGCTGGCTCACTCACTGATTGACTCACTTATTGACAGCCACTGTGCTGGCACCAAACCCGCGCGCCACCAAATCACGCGCAGCCTGCACATAAAAATCAGCTGATCCGCCGGGGTAGGCAGGGTCTTGATCAGCCGCAGCCAGCGGGCCATAAATCGGGTTTTCTCCGGTGAAAAACATATGGTGATAACCACTGCCCTGTCCGCTTAGCGTGTGCACGTGCTCCGCCTCAAAGGGCAAGCGATCAAATCGCTGCGAGTCCACACTCACGTAACCGTCGTTCGCGCCGCCAGTTAGCGAAATCAAGCGGTGCGTCGCTGCGCTCCCCCAGCGATCGCTCCAGTTGTTGACCTTGGCGGCGTAGCTTATGTATCGAGTCGGGCTGGCTGCCTCAACCGCTGGCGGCACCTCTGAAGCAAAGCCCGGCTGAATTTGTAAAATTCTCAGCAGATCACTCCAGCCCCAACCGCCTGACTCACCGCGCATGTAGCTGGGGGAGAGCTCTGTCATGGATCGCAAGTAAGCCATGTAGCGCTGGGTGAAGCTAAGCGGAGCTTTGTCGGCCGCGCTGATCACATAGTAGGGCTCGCCAAGCGGGCTAATCTCAAACAGAGGCTTTTGTGTTTGGGCGTCATAACTGCCCAGCTTCCAAAAGCTCTGATCAAACGCCGCACGCCCCGCCGATTTGAGCAGTGGATCACTTTGCATATCTAACCAGCCGCTGCCGGTCAGTTTGTTGGTGGCATACAGTGCTTTTAGCCCCAAACCTGCCGCCTCAGCGCCAAAGGGTTCACCGGCGGTGCTCACTAGAGCCGCGATTTGTTCGCCCATGAGCCTGCCGCTTACTTTATCGCCATTCCCTGTTTCGTCCAGCGGTAGCGCGCCGATCAAGTAGCGGGCGTCTTGGGAGCCCTGTGAGTGCCCAAAGATCACCACTTTTTGAGCGCCGGTTTCTTTGAGCGCCTGCTTAACCGTGGCTTTGAGTGAGATCGCCCGATCTCGGTAACCAGCAAAGGCGGGCTTGTCAGATAAAAACACCTGATTGCCACAAGCCTCAAGCGCTTTGATGATTTCTGGGCTGTAGTAGCGCTGGTTGCTGCTCAGATCACGCACCAGATTGGGGTCCTGTACGTTGTAATCTCTTGGCGGCAGATCCAGCTCCGCTTTAGGCACGCCCCACCCGCCGGTGCAATCCATATCACTTGGATCATCGACATCAGCGCTCCAGCCCCGGCAGTACTTCGCCTGCTGGGTGGCCTCGCAAACTTCCGAAGTCACGCCGGCGTTGACTCCTTCCTCATCGGTTTCGCTGCAGATCGCCTTGGTGCCCCAGTGGTGCGACATCACGATGGGGTAAGCCAGTTTGCAGCTGCCTGCTTCTATCGGCGCAGCAGCGGCAGTTAAACTGCCAAAACTTGCCACCAGCAGCGCGCAGGCGGACTTAAAAAGCGGGGCTTTATGCGTTTGAGGAGCGTGATTCATGGGCATTTGTCAGTTTGTTTTGCCAAAGACTAGCCAAAAACTCGCCGCGATTCCTTGGCAAAAGTGTTCGCTAAACAAAACCCTACACAGCGCGCGCCGCCTGCGCCTTACCCTAAAAGCTCTGAACCTTCAGCGCAGCAACCATGAATCTCGTCACCGCCGCCCAGATGCAACGCTTAGAAAAAACCGCTTTTGCCCGCGGAGTCTCAAGCCTTCAGGCGATGGAGCGCACAGGAGGGGCCGTGGTCAGCGCCGTACTAGCCAAATGCCCACCATCAGACACCACGCGCGCAAGTCCCGCCCGCCGTGCTTTGGTGCTTTGTGGCCCAGGGAACAATGGCGGGGACGGATTTGTGATCGCGCGGCTGCTAACGCTTGAGGGTTGGTCGGTGAGCCTGTTTTTACTGGGCGAAGAAGAAAAAGTGGCAGGCGACGCAAGAGTGAATCTTGAACGCTGGCTTGAGCTTGGTGAGCTTCAAAAGCTGACCGCTGAGTCGTTTGAGCACTTGCCAGAGGCCGAGCTAGTCATCGACGCGCTGTTTGGCACAGGGTTATCGCGGCCGGTGGATTTGCCATTAAGCACCCTAGCTGGTCATGGATTTATGGTCGCGGTCGATTTGCCCAGCGGATTGTGCAGTGACTCGGGACGGGTGATCGGAGACAACTGCGTGCAGGCGGATCTCACCGTGACGTTTGACACCGCCAAGCGCGGACACTACTTGGCTGAGGGATCCAAGATGTGCGGTGAGCTGGTGGTCGCCGATATCGGGCTGGATCTTACGATCGGCGAGGCAGAGCAAAAAACCGCGCTCATGCAGCGGATCACCGCGCCTACCTTTGATCTGGCCAAGCGCACAGGCCACAAGTACGGCTACGGCCACGCCGTGGTTTTAGGCGGCGACTCAGGCTCAACCGGAGCCGCGCGCCTGTCAGCTCGCGCCGCGCTTAGGGTCGGTGCGGGGCTCGTGACCTTGCTAACGCCCCGCGCAGCCTTACTGGAAAATGCCTGCCAATTGACCGAGGTGATGCTGCAAAGCGTGGACTCGGTAAGTGATCTTGAGGCGGCCTTAAGTGACACGCGCATGGGCGCGATCGCGCTCGGGCCTGCTTTAGGCGTTGGCGAGGTCACGCGCGAAAAAGTGCGGACGGTGCTGGGTCTGGCTGAGCCGCGCTCGGTGGTGCTGGATGCTGACGCACTGACCAGTTTTAGTGCGGATGCTGGCGGCGATCCAAAGGAGCTGTTTTCGCTCTTGCACCCGCGCTGCGTACTCACCCCGCACTTTGGTGAGTTTGCGCGGTTGTTCCCTGATATAGCCGAAAAGTTAGAAAAAGCCGCGAGTACTGGTCCCGCCTACTCAAAAGCAGACGCCGTGCTGGCAGCGACCAAGCGTGCGGGCTGCACGGTGCTGCTCAAAGGCGCAGACACGGTGATCGGGGATCACTATGGGCAACAATATGGGCAGCTAAGTGTGCACGCCGCAGTTTATGAGGACGCTGCGCCGTGGCTGGCAACTGCCGGAGCCGGGGATGTGCTCACCGGTTTGATTGCAGGGATCATGGCGCGCGGGGCGCGCGCTTATCAAGCGGCCCAAACCGCGAGCTGGGTGCACGCGGCGAGTGGTCGCGGTTTTGGGGCGGGGCTTATTGCGGGGGATATCGTGGAGGGGGTGCCAGAGGTGCTCGAGAGTTTGAGCACTAGGTCGCATGCACCTGAGTAAAGCCCCTAAAGACATGCTTGAGTAAAATTTTATCAATAGTTAAGAAACTGAACGCATCGCAAATTCAATAACCTTAACTTAGCTGTGGCTTAAGCAAGACAACTGATTCTTAAACCCTGCACATTAGAAAACACACCTAATGATCACTCCTCAAATTCAGAACTACCAAACCGCAACACATTGCAGTTCTCTTTGATCGTCCGCTGTAGCGATTCGTCAAAACCATCTTTAGATTCCGCTCGGATTTCTACCGATATAGACACCTCAACACCCAGCTTTGCAGTGAACTGCTCTACCACTTCATCAACTATGGTAGCAAAATCTATTTTTGCCTTTACTGGATCGAGATCAATATTGCCGTAGAACTGTTTTTTAAGGGCAGTTTGGATCTTTGATGTATCTACTCCTCCAGTGATAGGCTGCGGTGGGGTCACCGGCGAACCGCCAGGTACATAAGGTGGCACCGGATTACCACTCGTTGGCTTTATATCAGAGTCTGTTATTGGCAAAGGTTTGGTTTTCTCTCGATACTCTGCTGCCACGTCTTTTTCAATTAAGACACACGCCTCATCAATTAATGGTATGCCGCCACCCCCAAAACAAAAACCCAGATACCGATCTCCATCTTTACCCGATGCATAACCAAAAAAGTCTTCGCTATTCAGCCCTTGCCCAACAGCAGTCCGATAAACCTGATCACTGATTAATCTGGGTAAATACAAGTAGTGACAGGTATCTTGATAAACCTTAAGAGCACTGACATCTTGAACGCCATCTTTTAAATACCACTGAGACAGTAAGTTCTTTAAGTGAATTGGAGACCATTCAGAAGTTATCCACTCCTCCTCACTCAATCTACTCTCGATTTCTTTTAATAAATTAGGTGCGTTATTTGAAACCGAAACCACCTCCCAATCCACTTTACTATCTGTCGCTTTTGGCTGCCCTGGGCAAACAATCCACTTGTAAGCCTCACGAACCAATTGATTAATATTTTTTTCAGCAGCGATCGTGTACTTTTTTGCATTACCTGCCTGAAAGAGATCAAGATTTAATTTTCCCTCATCAATATCGCTAACGATCTCACGCCAAGACAAATAAGTTCGGCCAGCATCATACAAACGCCCCACCACGTCGGTATCAGCAGCGAAGAAAATTAAGCGGTTGCGCTTTTGCCGCGGCTGATCACCACGATGATTCAATATTTTCTCGGCCACCACTGTTGCGCTACTACCATCGGCTTTCGTGTAACTCTCATCAGGCGACAAGATCACCAGTCTTGGACCAGAACCATAGTCGTCCGGCACATCAACAGATTCAGTAAATACATGAACGCCCGCAAAGACTGAACGTCCAGCAAAAGCGCTTGTTACTCGTCGCTTTAGCTCGGCATACAGCGCTGTCTTGTCAATATTTTGTTTTCGGCTTTGCATCTCGCGGCGCAAGTTCGGCTTTGTGTCCAACCAAAAGCGATCCTGTTCAGAGTACAAATAGTGCAATCGGTCACGAAGCCGCTTTAGTACATCTTCAAACACGCCCACGGTTTGCCCAGGCTGAACAGTGCCGAGTAACACTCTCTCAACCTGAATCCCTCTATTAAAATCACCGCTTGTACTGGCAGCACTGCCCAAAAAAATCGTACGCATGGCCCGATGTGCCGCCTGCACACTTCCAAAGCGCGTATCCTCACCATCGATTCGATGAGGTTCAGAGCGATCGCCATCTACCTCACGCTCAAGCACTGGCTCCCAACCCTGCGGTAGATAGTGAATGCTTTTGTTACGCACCAAGCTGTCATCTAGAGGTATTGAGCCAGGCATAATCAAGGCATCTTGATTGTTGTCGTTCCATAACCGGTGAATGATCACCGCCATATACTGAAGCACCCCTCGTGTTCGCTGGAACTTATCCAGCGTTGACCAATCCTCATAGAGGCGATCAAAAATTTCAGGGTGGATAGGGTAAGATGCACACAGCCGCTCGAAGTATTGATTTGATTGTGTTTCGGTTGGGAAATATTGTGCATTTTGCCGATAAAAATCACAGAACTGACGACTGATACCCTCAACTTGCGCGCGATCACCCTCAAATTCAAACAAGCGTCTGCGAACAATCTCAAAGGCCTCTTCGGTTGCGACGGGCTTCCAAACAGACTCAACACGTCCAAAGTGCTTTTCTAACGCGACTAAGGTTTTCTGACCAAAAGAATCGCCCACTTCTGCCTCAGACTCCGGCAGCGACGCTAGCAAGATTGCGTTTGGTACGCTTTTAAAAGCCTCTGTTAAAGCTTGTACGAACTTAAGGTTCGCCTCAAAAGTACCAGCATTGAGTTGGCTTCCTGGTTTTAAGTCGCTGATAAATTTTTGTAGTTCGTCAATTAGCACCACACAAGGTGCCGCTTTTTTGAGTAGATCTATCAGTACATCTTTACCCGGCGCCGTCCCATCACGATCACTAGCGACAACTAGGGCATATCCTGGCTCGCCCAACAGCTGCCAAGCCATCTCCCCCCAAAGGGTGTTAGCGCAAATGTCACCATGTTGTTTGCCTTGGCTAACCGATAGCGCTATGCCATCTAAAACCGCCATATTGGCAAGAGGCAACTCCGTAATCCCGGCTTGATCCAACAGTGGTGATATGCCCTCTAGTTTGTCGGTACTCACTTTACGGGTAGCCAAATGCCTGTCTCTTATACACATCTGACGCTGCCGACGAAGAG
>CAJXOR010000011.1 GCA_913057715.1 uncultured Moraxellaceae bacterium | reverse complement strand
AGATCTACACTATCCTCTTCGTCGGCAGCGTCAGATGTGTATAAGAGACAGCACGGGTGAGTCCATTGATAAAGTGCGCGTGCTTGGGGTCTTCAAACCAATCGCGAATCGCGTACTCTCCAGCATGCCCAAAGGGCGGGTTACCGATGTCGTGCGCAAGACACGCCGCTTGCACGATCACGCCCAAATCAGCTGGCGTGATCCCAGTGGGCAGTTGATCGCTGATCTGCTCGGCAACCAACATGCCCAAGGATCGGCCAACACAGGAGACTTCAAGCGAGTGGGTGAGGCGGGTGTGAATCCCCTCGTGATTGGTGAGCGGGTGCACCTGAGTCTTGCGGTTGAGCTGGCGAAAACGCTGGGAGAAGATGATCCGGTCGTAGTCTTTGTGGAACGCGGAGCGCGCGGGCTCATGCCCGCTGGTGGAGCCAAAACGCGCGCTCGACAACAACTGATCCCAACGCATGCTCATGAGTTCTCCCTCAAATGTCTTGGTGTTAAGAGCCTCGCAAGTTTGCAAGCTTGGCCCTCAGTTTTGGTCTGCCATCGCTGGCATTTGGCTTAATTTATAACCACTAAACCCAATCAAAAAAGCGCCCAAGGTGGGCGCTTTAATTACACGTTAAATCTAAAGTGCATGACGTCGCCGTCTTGCACGATATAGGTTTTACCCTCCAAGCGCAGTTTACCTGCTTCTTTGGCGCCCGCTTCACCGCCCAAGCGCACGAAGTCATCATATGCTGTGACTTCAGCGCGGATAAAGCCCTTTTCAAAGTCAGTGTGGATCACGCCTGCCGCTTGCGGAGCCGTGGCACCCACCGGCACCGTCCAAGCGCGCACTTCCTTGACGCCGGCGGTGAAGTAAGTTTGCAGATCAAGCAGTGAGTAGCCAGCGCGGATCAACTTGTTGAGTCCCGGCTCATCCATACCCATGCTTTCCAAAAACTCAATTTTATCGGCTTCGTCAAGGAGCGCGATCTCCGCCTCGATCTGGTTGCACATCGGCAGCACGGTCGCTTGCTCATCTTCGGCATAAGCCATGAGCTGATCTAAGTAGGGGTTGTTCTCAAAACCGTCTTCGCTGACATTGGCCACATAAAGCGTGGGTTTGAGTGTGATCAGCCCGTAGCTACGGATCGCTTTTTTCTCATCTGCATCTAGGTTCGCTAGGCGAGCAGGGCGACCTTCGTTGACGAAAGGCTCGATCTTTTCAAACACCGTGAGCTGCTCTTTGGCGTCTTTGTCGCCGCCCTTGGCTAATTTAGTGAGTCGGTAGATCGCCTTGCTGACCGCTTCAAGATCGGAGAGCGCAAGCTCAGTGTTGATGGTGGCGATGTCGGATAACGGATCGACGCGGCCGTCGACATGCACGACGTTGTCGTCGTCAAAGCAGCGAACCACATGCGCGATCGCGTCGGTTTCACGGATGTTGGCCAAAAACTGGTTACCCATGCCTTCACCTTTGGAAGCGCCAGCGACCAGTCCTGCGATATCGACAAACTCCATGGAGGTCGGAATCACACGCTCGGGCCTCACGATCTTGGCCAGCTCGTTTTGACGTGGGTCAGGCACTGGCACGATGCCGGTGTTCGGATCTTTGGTGCAAAACGGGAAGTTTTCAGCGGCGATGCCCGCTTTGGTCAGCGCGTTGAAGAGCGTGGATTTGCCGACGTTTGGCAGGCCGACGATACCGCAGTTAAATCCCATGATAAAAGCCAAAAGTGATGATGGCGCGATTATAGCAATTCAGTCCGTGCTTTGGCGCTTGGCGCCGACTTTTCGCAACTTACCCTGCGCGCCTCTGATCAAGCTTCGGCTGGATAACTGCGCTCAAGCCTGCCAAGATCAGGCAATCGATCTGTTTATCAAAATCCCATGCCAACACAATTTTCGCCCAGCTCTGATCAGTTAAATTCCCTAAAGCGCGCAAGCGACTTTGCCTATGAGCGCTACCAAAATGACCACGCTTGCCAGGCTTTTATCGGAGATCTGGGCCTGTCCGCTGTCATGAGTGCTGAGGCAGCCGGCAAGCTTTGCGATCCACTTTATGATCTACAGGAGTTCGAGGACTTAAGCCAGGCGCTCAGACAAAGCCGCAACTGCCTGATGGTGCGCCTGATTTGGCAAGATGCGCTTGGGATCTTGACGCTTGAGGAGCTAACCGGCGCGCTCAGTAGTTTTGCCTGCGCGGCGGTGAGATTGAGTAGTCATTTTGCGATTGAACAGATCGTCAGTCGCTACGAGCTGCCGGAAGGGTCGCTTAAGCTTTATACCGCAGCGATGGGCAAGATGGGCGGAGGGGAGCTGAACTTATCGAGCGATATCGATTTGGTTTATCTGTACCCCAAAGACGGCGAGCTGATCGGCGCGGGCGGCAGGGCGCATGAGATCAAGCTGCTGATGATCAAAGCAGTGAGGATCGCCGTCAAACTGCTGGATCAGCGCACCCAAGACGGTTTTGTCTTTCGAGTGGATCTGCGGCTCAGACCTTGGGGAGACGGCTCAGATACGGCAGTTTCACTGGCCGCGCTAGATAAGTACTTAAGTGAGCATGGTCGTCAGTGGGAGCGCTTTGCTTGGCTTAAAGCCAGACTCTTGTCCTGCGGTCTGCCAGAGAAATTAAACCAGTCAGATCAAGAGTCTGACTCAAAAGTCGCAGGGAGTTTTGAGAAATTTTTAGAAGCGTTTGAGCAAATACGCACTCGTTTTGTCTATCGCTACTACGTGGATTACACCGCGTTTGCTGCGCTTCGTGAGATGAAAAACTTGATTTTAAAACAAGTTGTCCAGCGAGGTGACGCTTCAAACGTGAAGCTTGGAGCGGGCGGGATACGTGATATCGAGTTTGTGGTGCAGGCGCACCAGTTGATCTATGGCGGACGAGATCCTGATCTTCAGGTGCTTGGAACACTAAATGCACTTGAGCAGATCACCAAAGCGGGGTTTGTAGAACCTGAACAGGCACAGTTGCTTGAACAGGCTTACCGGTTTTTGCGCCGTCTTGAGCATGCACTGCAAGCCACCAATGATGAGCAAACGCAGAGTCTGCCTGCTGATGAGCAGGAGTTGGCACGCATCTCGGCTGTCATGGGGTTTGCTGATCTGGGTGCATTTGATGCGCAGCTAATTGACTACAAAGCCCGCGTTCAGCATGAGTTTAACCAATTGGTGGGAGAGCGCACTGGCGCCGGAGTTCGTAGGGGCGCCTCCGAAGCTGAGTCTGACGCCAACTTCGATCAGCAGGAAAGTCCGGTGATCTGTAGTGCTGAAGTGTTGGCTGAAGCGACGCAGATCTTAGATGAGTTTATGAGCTCAAAAGTGGTGGTCAGATTGGCCAAGGAGTCCAGCGAGCGCTTGAGGGATCTCTGGCCGCTCATCCAAAATGCCGTCGCTCGAAGCAACGCGCCAACGCTAGCTGCCCGCAAAATCACCGAGTTCGTTGAAGCGGTGATGGGCCGCTCGATCTACTTGGTGCTGCTTAAGGAAAACCCAGAGGCAGTTCGCCACCTAGTGCGTATGCTGGTTGCCTCACCGCTCGTGGCTCAGGAGCTATCGAGTTACCCGGTGCTGCTGGATTCTTTTTTGCTTAACCGCTTTAGTCCGCTGCCGACCCGAGATGAACTCAAACAAAAACTGGATCAACTGCTGCTTAGAGTCGAACCAGACGACGATGAGGGCTTACTTTCTACCCTAAGACTGTTTAAAAAAGGGGAGCTACTACAGATCGCCGCCAGCGATATCTTGTCCAAAAAACCACTGATGCGCGTATCTGACGCCCTGACTTGGGTGGCTGAGGTGGTGCTTGAGGCTGCGCTCAACCGTGTCTATGTGGCTATGGTCCGTGAGTACGGTTTCCCTATGCTCATGGATGGCACATACGCCAGTGAATCCGCTAGCGGTTTTGGGATCGTCGGCTACGGGAAGCTTGGCGGGATAGAGTTGTCTTATAGCTCAGATCTAGATTTGGTGTTTGCCCATGCTTATAGCGACATAGGGGTGTCAAGCGGCGCGCTCTCAGCAACCGGAAAAACCCGAGAGCTCTCGGGTTCCAGGTTTAGCGCGCGCTTGGCTCAAAAGCTCATGAATCTGCTTGCCACGCAAACCCGTGACGGGCGGTGTTATGAGGTTGATACGCGCCTGAGACCCTCGGGTCACGCCGGAGTTTTGGTGACCAGTTTAAGTGCACTCACTCACTACCAGTTAACCAAAGCTTGGGTTTGGGAGCACCAAGCGCTGGTTCGAGCGCGTCCGATCTGCGGGGATGCTGAGGTGCTTGGGCAGTTTGATGAACTGCGCGCACGCGTACTGAGCACCCCTAGAGACACTCAAGCAATCCGCTTTGAAGTGGCCTCTATGCGACAAAAGATGCGCGATCACTTAGGTTATGAGCCCGGCGGTACTTTTTTGGAAACGCAATCGCAAGAAGAGTCTGCGCATAACTCCTTAAGCACAAGTCAGATCAGCCTGCGCGATGTCCAAAGCGGCGCTCAGGCCTCAAACCAAAACCAAGCCAAGCCTCAGTCCCATTTGCCAACCGCTCAATGTGAGGAGCAGGCGGCATCGCACGAGAACTTCAGTCGCGTGCTGAGCCAATCAAGAGCGCGCAGAGTTAGCTCCTCAATCAAAACTGACATGTTCCACCTCAAACAAGATCGCGGAGCGATCGTCGATATCGAGTTTATCGCGCAGTTTGCCGTGCTGTGCTTCAGTAGTGATCACCCTGATCTGATTCGCTACACCGACAATATTCGTATCTTTCAAGCGCTATCTGCGCTGGGCATAGCGGAGCTAGGCCTAACTCAATCTCAGATAGAAGACTTGAGCGCTGATTACCTGAAGCTCAGATTTGAAATTCACTACCGCGCCCTTGGTATGACGGATCTGCTCGCACACAGCAGTGATTGGAGGCCGCTTCGCTTGCGGGTTGCTTCTGCTTGGCGTGCGGCGATCTCAGATAGCCTGGAGAGTTAACTTAATTAATTCTCCAAGCGACACAAACTGCCGGTTGCTCGATCACCTAAAGCAGACTACCATTTGCCTTTGATTTTTGATGATGGATAGACGCGCATGAGCATGGCCGATCGCGATGGCTTTATCTGGTTAGACGGTGAGATGGTTCCCTGGCGCGAGGCCAAGATCCACGTGTTAACCCACACCCTGCACTACGGCATGGGGGTGTTTGAGGGAGTCCGCGCGTACGAGACCCACGACGGACGCACTGCAGTTTTTCGCTTAAAAGATCACACCCGCCGCCTGCTTAACTCCGCCAAGATCTTTCAGATGAAGGTCCCCTTTGATCATGATCAATTGGTCGAGGCTCAACTTGACGTGCTGCGTCAAAATCAGCTTAAAAGTGGTTATATCCGCCCGCTGGTCTGGATTGGCTCGGAGAAGATGGGTGTTTCGGCGCGCGACAACCAAATTCATGTCTCTATAGCTGCTTGGCCTTGGGGTGCTTATCTGGGTGAAGATGGCATCAACAAAGGCATACGGGTAAAAACCTCAAGTTTCACTCACCACATGCCCAACATCTCGATGTGTAAAGCCAAGGCGGTCAGCAACTACCCCGTCTCAATCATGGCGAACCGCGAAGTGACCCAAAACGGCTATGACGAAGCGATGCTCATGGACCCGCACGGGTTTGTCTGTCAGGGCAGCGGGGAAAATGTCTACCTAGTCAAAAACGGCGAAGTACACACACCGGATCTCTCTGGCGGCGCGCTGGATGGGATCACTCGTCAAGTGATGCAGCGCTTTTGCGCCGATCTAGGCATCAAGTTTGTGGAGCGCCGCATCACCCGTGATGAGTTCTACATCTGCGATGAAGCCTTTTTCACTGGAACCGCGGCTGAAGTCACGCCGATCCGTGAGTACGACGACCGCATGATTGGCGATGGCAAACGCGGTCCGGTCACCGAAAAACTGCAAACGCTGTTTTTTGATGTGGTTCAGGGCAAAAACGACAACTACAGCGAGTGGCTCAGCTACTTAGATTGATGATCGTTTTGCTAAAAAAACCCTGAGATTAACCTCAGGGTTTTTTAGTTCTGGGGTAGCAAAAGTGTTTCGGTTGCACTGATATGAGTGTTTTTATGAGCGCTACTATCAATTCTGGAATTTAGCCGGTGTGTTGAATTCTTATCAAGACCTAACCATCGCAATTGTCGGCATGAGCGAATAGGGCGAGGTTGGAGAAGTTGGCTAAAGCTAATGCGCCTGACTGGGGTTGGCGGTCTGCTAGCGTGGACATTTTGCTAAATCGTCCAAAGCATGAGCGAAAGTCTGGAACCTGAGCGCGCAATCGGCGATCATGTCTGCAAACAACATGGACGTAAGTTATGCACCCGATTCCCTCGCTCGCTGTCAATCGCCGCCGAGCCACTCTGCTTTTGATTGCGATGAGCGTGCTTTGGGTGATTTTGCTCATCATCATGCGTCTGTATCACGAGCAAGCGCCTTGGATTGATATCTTGGTGACGGGTGCTGAGGCCGGCATGATCGGTGGTCTGGCTGACTGGTACGCGATCACGGTGCTGTTTCACGATCCCTTTAAGTATATCTGGACGCCCAGATTCATCCGCGATCATACCCAGATCATACCGCGCAACAAAAACCGCATCGCTGACTCGATGGGGCGCTTTGTTCAGGAAAACTTTTTGGCGCCGCATATTGTGCGTCAGAACATACTCGATAAAGACGTGGTGCTGGTGGCCTCCCTTTGGCTCAAGCAGGATAAAAATGCCCACGCGTTGACCCGTGAACTCAAGCGTCTGGTACCGAAGATGCTCAGGATCTTTGAGAAACCGGATATCGAGCAGTTTTTCTCACAAAACTTAGTTGAGTGGCTCAAAAATACCCGCATCAACAAGCCGCTGTCGCAGATCCTCGATGCGATCTTTGCTAATCAGATGCACCAAAGCGTGATCCAAGTTGGCCTGGATGTGTTTTATGGATGGATCCAAAAGAACCCAGAACAAACCCGCTATATCTTGCAAAAAGTGCTCGATGAATCAAGCGTGCTGGGATTTGTGTCGCGTGGCGCGACCATGTTTGGTTTTGACATTAAAGAACAAGCGATCACTGGTGTGGTCAAAACCGTGGGTGAGCTGCAAAAAAACCCTGAGCACCCGATTCGCCGCATGATCTCTGAGTCGATGCTTCACTGGATGGAGCGCTTAAAAGACGATGAATCTGAAGAGTCAATTCAGATTGAAACACTGAAAAACGACTTGCTGGACAACGAAACAGTGACTCGTTTTGTGCTGCTCGTGACCAACAACATCCGTGACAACATCATCCAGGATCTCGAGTCGAGCGATTCGTCTATCGCGTATAGCCTTGAGCGCTTGGCAGTGCAGATTGCCTGTGCACTCAGTGAAGATGCTTCTACGCGAAGCTCAATCAATCAAGAGATCGCCAACATCGCTGAGTTTGCTGCTGAGCGCTATGCGGATGCGATCATCACTTACATACGGGTACAAATACAGGCTTGGGACACTGAGTTTATGATTGATAAGATCGAATCTGAAGTGGGCGGGGATCTGCACATGATCCGCATCAACGGTGTGGTGGTCGGCGCGATGATCGGCTTGATCTTGGGCAGTGTCCAGTTTGCGATTAATCTGACTTAGTTGCTCAATGATTAAGCGGTGGATGCCGGATTGGATCCACCGCTTTTTTGTGCCTGCAGTTTGCGTGTTGCTGTTGGGAGATTATCTCCCGTTGGATTGAAGGCGTTTTGCGAAGGCCTGAACTGACGGTGTCGACCAGCTGTAAACACCTTGTAATGTTGGGTCGCCGCGCCTAAACCGCTCGTAATTCCAAATGTACTGCGATGGGGCACGGCTGATCTGCTTCTCAATCACGCGGTTCATGGCGGTTGCTTGAACCACTGGGTCTTTTGACCACAGATCAGGGTCACTCAAGGGATCGCAGTAGATTGAGTAGCCATCGCTGGTTTTGAGGCAGCTGAGGGCAATCAGTCGGCAGCCACTCTTACTGGCCAACTTGCCGACCAAGGTCGTGGTCAGGGCAGGTATGCCATAAAAAGGGGCATTGACGCCGCCTGAGAGCGTAGGCGTGTGGTCGGGGAGGATGATGCTAAAGCCGCCATTTTTAATTGCCACAAAGATCGATTTGACCCCGCTTGCGTCGGTGGGTACCAATGTTGCGTTTAACCGCTGACGGCCAGCCAGCATCATCTGGTTAAGCGCTGGGCTTTTGTCAGGCTTATACATGATCGTTGGGCTGGCATGCTCTGACACCCAAGCGTTCATAACTTCCCAGTTACCCATGTGCGGCACGATCGCAATCAGACCCTCGGGAGCTTGCGTCGCCTCCAGATAAGTCTCTTCCCCGTGAATCTGGGTAATCCAGCCCATCACCTCGGAGGGCGGAGTGACCCAGCACTTGAGTGAATCAGCGGCAGTAGCACACAGATAGTCGATGGTTTCACACTCAAGCTTCAATCGCTCAGTTTCGCTTAGGTTTGGGTGAGTGAGTAACAGGTTAGTGCGGATGTTGCGGCGGATTTTGCTCGGCTCGTGAGATCGCGCTTTAAGAAAGAAAGCGCCAACCCGCGCGATCGCTCTGAGCCCCCCGAGGGGCACGATCTGGATCGAGCGGGCTAGCCAGTTCATGGTTAGGCAGCTGGTTGGTCTTTAACGGGCTTCTCTTTGATGCGGATACCCAGATCGCGCAATTGGTTGGCCGGAGCTGGAGCGGGTGCGTCGGTCAGTGGGCACTCAGCGGTCTTGGTTTTCGGGAAAGCGATCACGTCACGAATCGAGCTTGCGCCCGTCATGAGCATGATCAGACGATCCAGTCCAAAGGCGAGGCCACCATGCGGCGGCGCACCGTACTTCAGTGCGTCAAGTAGGAAGCTAAATTTGTCGTTTGCCTCTTCCTCGTCGATTCCTAAGATCCCAAACACTTGTTTTTGCATCTCAAGGTTGTTGATCCTAAGTGATCCGCCGCCAACCTCTGTTCCGTTTAACACCATGTCATAGGCCACAGACAAAGCAGTTTCGGGGCTGGCTTTGATTTGCTCGATATCGCCTTTGGGCAAAGTAAAGGGGTGGTGAACCGAGGTTAAGCTGCCAGTGTCAGTTTCTTCAAACATCGGGAAGTCAACGACCCAAAGTGGTGCCCAGCCGGAGCTTGCCAGCCCCAGTTCATGACCCACTTTGATCCGAAATGCTCCCATGGCATCGTTAACCACGCGGGCTTTGTCTGCACCAAAGAACACGCAGTCACCGTCTTTAGCGCCCACACGTTCAACCAGCTCCATCACGATCGGCTCGATGAACTTAACGATCGGTGACTGCAAACCTTCTATGCCTTTAGAGAGATCGTTCACCTTGATATATGCCAATCCTTTGGCGCCATAGATCCCGACAAACTGAGTATAAGCATCGATCTGTTTGCGTGACAGCGATGCGCCGCCGGGGACATTTAGGGCGGCAACGCGGCCTTTAGGATCTTTGGCAGGCGCACTGAACACTTTAAAGTCGACAGTCTGCATCAGATCAGCGACGTCGATCAGCTTCATAGGCACGCGAAGATCCGGCTTGTCTGAGCCATAGTCACGCATCGCATCCGCGTAGGTCATACGCGGAAAGTCGGGCAGGGTGACATCCAGCATCTGCTGGAACAAATCGCGGGTCAGACCTTCAGATAAGTTCATGATCTCCTCGTCATCGATAAATGACGTCTCAATATCAATCTGAGTAAATTCAGGCTGACGATCCGCACGCAGATCCTCATCGCGGAAGCACTTGGCGATCTGATAGTAGCGATCAAAACCGGCCACCATGAGCAGCTGTTTAAAAAGCTGCGGTGACTGCGGCAGTGCAAAAAAGTTGCCAGGCTTGGTTCGCGAGGGCACCAAATAGTCGCGCGCGCCCTCAGGGGTTGCCTTGGTTAGGATCGGTGTTTCGACATCAAAAAAACCGTGCTCGTCCAAGTAGCGGCGGATCACTGAGGTGGCCTGAGCCCGAAACTTCATGCGCGCAAACATCTCGGGGCGACGCATGTCTAAAAAGCGGTACTTTAAGCGCAGCTCCTCGCTCACGTTAGTGAAGTCGTCGTTGAGCGGAAATGGCGGAGTTTCAGACTTCGCCAAAACCTCGATATGCTTAGCCAAGAGCTCAACTTTACCGCTTTTCATGTGCGCGTTTTCGGTGCCTGCATAGCGAGTGCGCACGCGGCCGGTGATCTTAAGTATGTACTCGGGACGCGCGCTATCGGCGGTTGCGAAGGCTTCAGGGGTGTCAGGGTCAATCACCACTTGCAGCAAACCCTCTCGGTCGCGCATGTCGAGGAAGATCACCCCACCGTGGTCACGGCGGCGGTGGATCCAGCCGTTGATTGTGACCGTTTGTTCCAGTAGTTTTTCATCGACAGATCCGCAGTATTGCGCGCACATAGTGGGTCTCAGCATGACTTGATATAAGGGAGCGATTATGCCTGCGCGGGCTGGAAGTCTCAAGCAGGGCTTGCTCTGGCTTAAGCGGATTGAGGATTTGTAGATCAGTTTTATCTGCCAAAATGCCAACCATAGCAAGCCCAAGTGAGTATCCAGACTCAAACCCAGCCGGTTAGTTACCCAATTTGGACGTCACAAAGATAAAAAAGGATGCATAAATACAGGCGCTCGTGCAAAATAGAGGGCTATTTATGCCTGAATTTTGATTTATGAATCTGCAAGACCCAGAACCACCGAGTCGATACTTAAGTGTTAACAAGTTTGGTTTGATCAATTCCTCTTCATATTTAATCAGCGGTGGTCGTAACTAATATGACTCTATTGCTGGCATTTTTCTTTCTTTCTATCCTTTTCTCCTTTATGTGTTCGGTTTGGGAGGCGGTGCTGCTCAGTGTTACGCCCACCTTTATCCATCGCCTTAAGGCTGACGGTAACTCGGCTGGACGCACGCTTGAGAAGTTTAAACAAGACATCGACCGTCCGCTTTCTGCCATCCTGACGCTTAACACCATCGCTCATACCGCCGGTGCGATCGGGGTGGGTGTTCAAGCCTCAAAGATCTTTGGCGGCTACCGATTGGGTGGCAGCAGTCTTTCGCTGTCGATCGAAACCATCGTCGCTGTCCTCATGACGCTTGCGATCTTGGTGTTCTCAGAGATCATCCCTAAAACCATTGGGGCGAATAACTGGAAGGCGCTGGCGCCCTTTACGGCGCGCTCAATCAAGATCCTGCTGATCGTTCTGGGTCCTTTTGTGTTCATGAGTCAGTTGATCACCCGTGCACTGAAAAAGAACAAAGAAGAGAGCGTGCTCTCTAGGCTCGACTTTCAAGTGATGGTGCAGTCGGCTGAAAAGTCAGGTGAGCTTCGTGACTCTGAGTTTCAGATTATCAATAACTTGCTTGGCTTTGAGAAACTGTCGAGTGAAGACATCATGACGCCGCGAAACGTGGTGATGATGGCGGATGAAAAGCAGACTTTGCGTGAATTTTATGACACTTATAAAAACCGCATGACCTTTTCGCGGATTCCGCTGTATAGCGATTCGCGCGATCACATCACGGGTATTTTGCTTAAAGATTTGCTGCTGCAAAAACTGATTGAGGGTGAGGGTGAGCGTCCACTGTCCGATATCCGCCGAGATGTTGGCATGGTGTCAGATGTCGCGACCTTACCAGTGCTCTTTAATCAGATGGTTCAGCAAAACCAGCACATGAATATCGTGATTGATGAGTTTGGTGTGTTACGCGGCATCGTGACCATGGAGGACTTGATCGAGACTCTCTTTGGTCAGGAAATCGTCGATGAGATGGACTCGGTGTCTGATCTACAAGAGTTTGCGCGTAAAAAGTGGAAAGAGCGCGCGAAAAAACTGGGCATCATGGAGATGCGAGAAGACGACTCAGACACTCACAGTCCCAAGTCCGAACAGCGTGAAAAAGACAAGAAAAAAGCCAAAGAAAAAGCAGCTGCTGACGCAGATGCTGAAGACGACGAAGATTGATCTGTCTTGCTCGATCTGGCTGCTGATATAAAAAAACCGACCTTGCAGGTCGGTTTTTTTATTGGTGGCTTTGGCTGGGTCGGGCTAAGGCAGTGGCCGATGTGAGTGTAATTTAGCGATGGTGTATTGGGCAACTGGGTCCCAAGGCTTGTCTCATCGTAGCTTCGGTTAAGACTGGACCTGGTTAAAATTAAATCAGCGATCTTGGCCATAACCTTAGTTTGCCTGTCAACGCTTAAGCAGTGACCCCAAAACGCCCCGAAGCAAGGTCTGACCCGTCTTAGAGCCAAGCGATCTGGCCGCACTCGAAGCGAAGTTACCAACCACGCGGTTAAGTAGCTTAGCGCGCTCGTCTGACTTTTTCTGAGCGGCCTTAGCTTCTTCATCTGCTTTTTTCTGGGCAGCTTTGGCGCGATCTTGCGCTTCTTTCAAGGCGGCTCGCGCCGCATCAGCTTCAGCCCTAAGCTGCGCTTTTTCAAGCTCTATCGCTGCCTTGGCCTCAGCTTTGAGCTGATCCGCTTCAGCAGCTTCCTTGAGTTTTTGCTCTTCAATCTGCTTTTGTGCCAACACTGCCTCAGCCTGTGCTTGTTCGGTTTTTAAACTTAAGATCTCATGAGCGCTTTCGCGGTTAATTGGCTCATCGTAAGCACCAGCAACGATGCTGGTTGCCATGAGCTGCGCGCGCTCAGTCTCGCTGATCGGACTAAAGGCTGAGCCGGGAGCGCGCATCCACGCGCGCTGAACCATGCTAGGTGAGCCTTTTTCATCTAGGCAGCTGATCAACGCCTCACCCACCCCAAGCTCCATGATCGCGGTTTCGGTATCCAGATCAGGATTGGCTCGAAAAGTTTGCGCGGCCACTTTGACGGCTTTTTGATCGCGCGGGGTAAAAGCGCGCAGTGCATGCTGCACGCGATTACCCAACTGACCCAGCACATCGTCTGGTATGTCGGCCGGGGTTTGGGTCACAAAGTAGATCCCAACGCCTTTTGAGCGGATCAGACGAACCACTTGCTCAATCTTTTGCTCAAGCGCCGGATTGATGTTTTCAAACAACAGATGCGCCTCATCAAAGAAAAAGACCAGTTTTGGTTTATCGAGATCACCCACTTCAGGTAACAGCTCAAAGATCTCGCTCAGCATCCACAGCAAAAAGCAGCTGTAGAGTTTGGGGTTGAGCATGAGCTTGCTGGTTGCCAGCACCGAGATATACCCGCGCCCATCGGTGTCGGTTTGCATGAAGTCATCTAGGCTTAAAGCAGGTTCGCCAAAAAACTCCCGTGCTCCTTGATCCTCTAAACTGAGCAGCGATCGCTGGATTGCACCAACCGAAGCAGGTGAAACCGAGCCGTAAGTGGTTTGTAGTTCACTTTTGTGATCGGAGACGTAGGCCAGCAGGGTGCGCAGATCATCCAGATCCAGCAGCAACCAGCCGTTGTCGTCTGCGACGCGGAAAACGATGTTGATCACGCCGGTTTGGGTGTCGTTGAGCCCCAAGAGCTCACTTAAGATCAGGGGTCCCATCTCACTTAAAGTAGTGCGAACCGGGTGACCTTGCTCGCCGTAAACATCCCAAAAAAGGGTTGGGTAAGCACTAAAAGCAGGTTCAGGAAGGTTAAGTTTGCTTAAGCGCTCACTGAGCTTGGTCGACATTTCACCGGTTTTGGCAAGGCTAGATAAGTCGCCTTTAACGTCGGCTAAAAACACCGGCACGCCTGCGGCTGAAAACTGCTCGGCCAAGAGTTTGAGCGTAAAGGTTTTGCCGGTTCCGGTCGCCCCTGCGATCAAACCGTGGCGGTTGGCCATGCGAGCTTTGAGCGTGATGGGGGAGCCTGCGCTACCTGCGAGGGCGATATCGGGCATGGATGACCTTTTGTTTTTGTCGGGTGTGCCTAAGTTTAGCGTAAAATGCCCACTGGCTTAAATTTAGCTTAGGCAGCAAACCCATGGAAAGTATCTATCTGTTGATTCCTCTGAGCTTTGTGCTACTGATCGTCGCGGTTTGGGCGATCCGCTATGCAGTCAAATCGGGCCAGTTCGATGATCTGGACCGTGAAGCTGAGCGCCTGATCTTCGATGATAAACAGGAGCGGCGCGAGTCACTCAATGCTGAGCCTCCAGAGTCGCTAGAGGCGGCCAAGCAGCAAGGTCAAGAACATGAGTGAGTTCTCCTTTTTTGGTTTGATCATCGCGGCGCTGGTCATGGGGGTGATGGGATCGCCGCACTGTCTGGGTATGTGCGGCGGTCTGGTGTTTGCTTTTGAGCAGGGGATTAAAAACCCTGCGCGGCGCGGCCTTTATGTCGCGGGTTTTCACGCTGGGCGGATACTGACCTATGTGATCTTGGGTGTGCTGGTGTTCACTATGGGGCGCGCGCTGCTGCCTAGCGGTTCAGCCAGCATGGCAGGTTTAAGCTGGATCAGAGTGCTCGCTGGAGTCGCCCTGATCATCGCTGGACTCGTGGTTTGGGGAAAGCTGAGCCCGCTGTGGCTTGAGCGCGCTGGCGGCAAGTTCTGGTTAAAGCTTGCGCCCATCCGAACCAAAATGCTCCCGGTCGATAGTTTCCCAAAGGCGCTGGGGCTGGGACTAGTTTGGGGCTTGCTTCCCTGCGGCTTGGTGTATGCGGCGGTCACGCTGAGCTTAGCTGCAAGCTCGGCGGCTCATGCCGCAGTTACCATGGCGGCTTTTGGGCTCGGCATGGTGCCGATGCTGGTGCTCTCCGCTGCCGCGGCAGCAGGACTCAAAAACCGACTTAAAAAAACCTACGGTCGTGAGCTCACCGCGCTGGTATTAATCCTCAGTGGGGCGGTGACTTTGGCGGCGCCGATGGTGATGCAGCGTATGCACGGCGATCATGGTATGCACGGCGAGCACAGCAATCACAGTAGTCAAAATATGCAGAATGATCATGCCGGCATGGTGACGGGTCATGATCAAGTTGAAGATCACAGCATGAAGTCGCATGGATCGGGTGATTACATGAATCCCGAGGGTGCTCATGCGAACATGCCGATGCACGCTGAATCAGCGGCTGACATGCCAATGAAGCAGGCTGAATAAGCTTTTGAATCGATAAATGCACTACATGAGTTAGGCCGTGATTTAGGACAGCTAAGCCAGAATTAGCGGCTTGGCTAGGTCGAAATTAAATCAGACTATAGTTTTAACCTTGATCAGACTACTTCTAGCCGATTCAGGCAAGAACTTGATCAGCTTAGGTTTGCAAGCTTGCACAGCTGATTAATTGATTGAATTCAATTCGTGTTTGTCTGCGAGTCGTGAACTCGATTGATATCTAACCGATCTTTTTAACGCTGTTCTAAATTGATTAATTACAGCGTCTGGAATGCGGCTTTGATTCTGCTCTTGAGCGTGTAAAATTGAGCCCAATCATCGACCCAGCATGATTCAACCAGAGTGGGCATTTGCCTGAGTGTTGAATCGGTTGCTTATCAGGAACTCACCGTGACCACAGAAGCTAAAGTTGCCCCGCCCAATCCCACGCCGATTGTCTTGTCCGGTATCCGGCCGACCGGCGAGATCCACCTCGGTAACTACTTTGGGGCGATCCGTCACTTTATCGATCTGCAAGAAACTGACAACGATTGCTTGTTTTTTGTCGCCGATCTGCATGCGCTGACCACCGCGATGGAAGACAAGATCGATCTGGATGCCGCGAGTATCGACGTGCTGCGTTGGTACTTGGCTTGCGGCGTTGATCCGAGCAAGGCGCTGATTTATCGCCAGAGCGATATCCTTGAGATTCCGTTTTTTAACTTGCTGCTCTCGATGATCGCGCCCGAGGGTGAGGTGCGCCGCTGCACGACATTTAAAGAAAAATCGGCCGACATGGAAACCAAAAACAAGATGGTGACCGTGGGGCTCTTCGCCTATCCGGTGCTCATGGCCGCCGATATCCTGTTCTGTAACGCCGATATCGTCCCCGTCGGCGAGGATCAGTTGCAGCACCTCGAGATCGCTCGTGAGATCGCGCGCCGTTATAACCACTACTTTGGCGACAACCACCTGATCGTGGAGCCGCAACCGCTCAAAACCGCCGCGATCCGGGTGCCGGGTTTGGTCGGTGAGGGCAAAATGTCCAAGTCGACGGGTGGTCCAGGCAACGTGATTTACCTCTCAGACACCCCTAAGCAGATCCGTAAAAAGGTCATGGCGGCGGTCACCGATACCGGCCCGGTGGTGGGAGAGCCCATGAGCCAGCCGATGGTTAATTTGTATGAGCTACTCAAGCTAGTGGCGCCAAGCGAGGTTTATGAAGAGTACTTGGCGCGTCACGCTACGGGTGAACAGAAGTTTTACGGCTACTTAAAGCAGGCGATAGCAGAGCACATGACGGCTTTGATCGAGCCGATCCAGGCGCGCTATCACTCAGCTGAGTGCTCAGCTGAGCGGGTGCAAGAGATCCTCGATGCCAGCTCAGCCAAGGTGCGCAAGATCGCACAGAAGAACTTGGCGGGTATGCTCAAAGACATGAAGTTTGAGCATTTGGCTAAGCAGTTGGCGCCCTAGACAGCACGCTAGATGGCACCTCGGATGACGCCTTGAGCTGGACAGTTGTAACCTTAAAGTTAAGGGGCCTGCGTTGACCCCCGCGATTCGCTTGCTCAAGCAGGCGGACATTTCATACCGCGTGCATCAATACACTCATGACTCAGCAAAGACTTCATACGGACTTGAGGCAGCTCAAAAACTCGGCATAGAGGCTGAGCGCGTGCTTAAAACGCTGGTGGTTAAGCTAGATAGCGGGGCGCTGGCGGTAGGTTTAGTGCCGGTGCGATATATGCTCGGCCTTAAAGCGATGGCAAAGGCTGCCGGAGCCAAAAAGTGCGTCATGGCAAGCCCAAGCGAGGTGGAGCGCGCCACCGGCTATGTGCTCGGCGGCGTCAGTCCTTTGGGTCAAAAGCTCAGTCTAAAAACCTATATTGCTGATTCCGCTCAGCTGCACAGCACGGTTTTTGTCAGCGGCGGACGCCGGGGGCTTGAGATTGAGATTGCACCGATGGATCTGGCTAAACTGCTCGATGCTCAGTTTGCCTCGATCATCCATAGGTAAATACTCAACTTCGTATTTTAGATATCCGTTTAGGTTGGCTATGTGGCTGCCATGTGTTTTTAAGAACAAAGAGAAAATTTTATGAGTCAGTGGTTTTTGGTTGTATTGGTTTCGATCGGCTTGTTTTTTGGCTACCAGCACTACCAAGACTCGCAGATCGATCCGCTGTATCGCTCGCCATACCTCGTGGTCTATGGCCGAGACAGTTGCGGGTTCACTCAACAAACGATGCGCGAACTAGAAGCCGCCGGTGTCAGCTTTGAGTTCCAAAGCGTCGACGATCAGCAAGTAGCCGACCAATTGCACGCGCGCATGGACAGCAGCGGGATCGACACGCGGCGCTACCTGCTTCCCGTGGTTGATTTGAACAATCACCTTGAAACCAGACCAGACAATGCGAAGCTAATTTCCGGCGCCCGCGCTTTAGCACTATAAAAACTGACTTGTATTAGTGAATCTCAGTGCTGATTTTATGGGTGGGTTCGGCCAGCGGCGGCATTTGGTTTAAGTCTTTTAATCAGCGCTATCAGTCAGCCCTCAGGCGACATCAAGCGCTTCTCCATGATCCGCACCCGCACACCGAGCAGCACCGCGGCTACGCTCAGCGCCACCACGATCCCAAACCAAAAACCCCTGGCCTCAAAACCGGCGACATGGGCGAGCCACACCCCCATGGTCAGACCAATCGCGTAGTAGCTGATCAGGGTCATCCACATCGCGGTTTTGGTGTCGTGCAGTCCTCGTAAGATTCCGGCAAACACCACTTGCCAGGCATCGACTAACTGATAGGCAAAAGCAAAGAGCAGCAGCTGACTGGCAAGCAGCGCCACCGCAGGGTTATCGGTGTACAGTGCGGTGAGCGGTGCCCGCCAGATGATCAGCACCGCCATGGTGGCAAGTGCCAGCAAGGTAGAGATGGTAAGCGCGTCACTGCGAAGCTGGCGGTACTTTTTCCAGTCGCGAGCGCCATAGCAGCGCGACACCAAGATCGTGAGCGCCAGCGCCATGGAGAGCGGGATCATAAACAGCTGCGCGGTGATTGAGAGCGCAATCTGGTGCGCCGCCAGCGTCACCTCACCAAACTTGGCGAGAAACACCGCGGCCAGGGAAAACAAACTGGCCTCAAAAAAGATCGCCACCCCAATCGGCAGTCCCAAGCTTAAGATCTGACCAATCAGCAGGCGACTTGGGCGGGCAAAGGAGCGATAAAAGCGCACCTTTTCATAACGGTGCGAGGTTGCAAGGTAGATCGCCAGCATAAGTAGGGTCGACCACATCACGATCGCGCTTGCGACCCCGGCGCCAGCACCGCCAAGTTCAGGCGCACCTAACCAGCCATAGATAAACAGCGCGTTTAGCGGGATGTTAAGTAGCACACCGATCACCGAGATCACCGTTACCGGCAGGGCTAGCGACAGGCTTTCACTATAGGAGCGAAGGGAAGTGTAGAGCGCGATCGCTGGAAAACCGATTGCAACAAACCTTAGGTACTGGGCGGTTTCGCCCCTCAAGTTATCGGGAACACGCATAACCTCAAATGCCAGCGGGCTTAAGCTTAAGACAACGGCAAAGCCTATACCCAAAGCGAGCGATAACCACAGTGACTGCTGCGCGCCCAGTGCCACTTCGCTGTGCCTAAGCTCTCCGATCAGTTTGCCAAGGATCGGCGCGGTGGCGACGATCACCCCAAGCATGAACATAAACAGCGGCAACCAGATCCCCGCGCCCAGTGCCACGGCCGCCAGATCAAAAGCTGAGTAGCGAGAGGCCATGAAGGTATCGACCAACCCGTAGCCCGCTTGGGCGAACTGGGTAATCAATATGGGTAGCATCAGCACCCACAGCTCACGGTTACGGCGCAGTAGGCGCATAAAACGGTTGATCACAGGTTGCTCAGTGGACTGGATTTAGGGGTGCATTTTACGCATAAAGCTTAAGGATCGGTGAGGGCAAAAAAGTTAATCCGGCAGAGGGCTTAGAGGTTGATCTGGAAGGTTATCCCGCGATCAATTCGGCAGATCCACAAAGGATAATCCTGGCAGACCACTCAAGGATCAATCCGGCAGACAACCCTCCTGACGCGCCGTGTGCAGTATCGCCTCAACCTCATCCTCCTCAATCGGCATGATGGTCAAGCGCCCATGATTGATCAGAGGTGAGTTCTCTAAAGTTTCCAGCTCCTTTAGCCTTGAAAGGGGTAGGACTTGTTGCCATTTGTCATCAAAGCTCACATCCACCAAAAACCAAGTCGGATCGTCAGCGTCACTATCTGGATCGTAGTGGCGCGCATCGGGGTCAAACTGGGTTGGATCAGGTTTGGGGTCGGAGGCGATCGTTAGGGTGCCGATGATCCCGCTTGGGTTTGCGCTTGAGTGATAAAAAAAACCGGTGTCGCCTTTTTTCATGCTCTGGATGTTGTTGCGCGCTTCATAGTTTCGCACGCCGTCCCAAGGCTCGGTGCCTGCTGCCTTGAGATCATCTATACTGAAGCCTTTAGGGCTCGATTTTAGTAGCCAGTTCGCCACGGAACTCCACCTATGTCATCAATTAATCCCGAGCTTATCCCGCTTGGGCTATACGTGCACGTGCCCTGGTGTGTCAAAAAGTGTCCTTACTGTGACTTTAACTCGCATGAACCTGCCGCATCGCCGGATTTTGCTGCTTACGTCGATCAGCTGATCGGCGATGCGCGCGCTCAAGCGCCGCTTTTTTTGGGTCGCACGGTCAGTTCCATCTTTATCGGCGGGGGTACGCCATCGCTCATGCCGGCGGCGCTATACGGCAAGCTTTTAAGCGAGCTGAAAAATGTCTTCGCTATCGACGATCACGCTGAAGTTACGCTTGAGGCGAACCCTGGCACCCTTGAGCACGACCCTTTTGAAGATTACCTGGCAGGGGGGATCAACCGGCTCTCGATCGGTGTACAGAGCTTTGATGATGACAAACTAAAAAAACTAGGCCGCATCCACGGAGCTGATGAGGCGCTCCTCGCCGTGCGCGCGGCCAAAGCCGCTGGTTTTACGCGCATCAATATCGATTTGATGCACGGCTTGCCGGATCAAACCTTGGATCAAGCTTTGAGTGATTTGCAAAGCGCGCTGGATCTTGAGGTCAGCCACATCAGCTGGTATCAGCTGACCTTGGAGCCAAACACGGTGTTTGCCAAGCGGCCGCCAACACTGCCGGTGGTGGATGAGCTGCACCAGATTCAGCTAGCAGGGGAGGAGCTACTTCGCGCGCATGGTTTTGATAACTATGAGGTGTCAGCCTGGACCCGGCAAGATCGACCCGATCCGTGCCGTCACAACCTCAACTACTGGCGATTTGGTGACTATGCGGCGATCGGCGCGGGCGCGCACGGTAAAGTCACACTTGGCGAGCCTCAGTTGGCGGGCTTTAACTCTGTAGATTCGCAGGCTAATGATAAGGGAGCAGCAGTTTGCCGCTTTAGTCGGACACGTTTGCCTAAAGATTATCTGGCGGTGGACTTTACGGGTTTCGATCAAAGCGTGAGTTTGAGTACTAATTCAGCGTGCGCGGTTAATCAAGAAAAGATGAAGCTACCTGATTGGTTAAGTCCAATCTCTGATGATGAGCTGGTGTTTGAGTTCATGCTAAATGCTTTAAGGCTGCGAGATGGCAGCACGACTCAGAACTTTGAGGCGACCACGGGACTGCCAATTAGTGTGCTTGAGCCGGTCTTTGATCGACTGGCGAGTCGAGGTTTGGTTAAGCCGCTGGATCAGCAAATTGTCTGCACTGAGCTCGGTTTGCAGTTTTTAAATCAGGTGTTGGCTGAGTTTTTGGATTAGAGCGTGTGTAGGGGTCTTACTGGTCGCTCCGCAATTGGAGGTCTCTGAATCAGTTGCTTTAGATGAAGGGCATTGATCGAGGGGCATCGACTGAGGCGCTTTGATTGAAGAGCTTTATAGAAGTGGGTTCGGTATCTGATGCCCATGTGCATCTTCGATTATGGGTAAAAACAAAATCCGGCTAAGGGTTAGCCAGCATAGACATTTGTTAAAAACCCTGCAAATGGCAGGGTTTAGGAATTAGCGCTGAGCTGAATTTTGGATGGCTTCGCCAGTTTCTTCCATGTCTTGTCCAAAGCCCATCCACGTGTTGCAACCACTTAAGAGCGCCGTGGAGATCAAGGTGAGTGCGATCAGTTTTTTCATGAGTCAGTTTCCCGTAGAGTTAAAAAAACTCTGCCCATGGGCAGAGTTAAGTAGATCAATAAATTGATCCGTCAAAACTTAGCGAGCAGTGTTAGAGATTGCTTCGCCAGTGTTTTCAACGTCTTGACCAAAACCGCCCAAAGTGTTGCAGCCAGTCAAAACAACAGCAGAAAATACAACAGCAGAGATTAATTTTTTCATGGGTAAAGCTCCTGATTAATTTAGATTTGCACGTAAAGTACCTGCCTATGCTAAGCCAGCGCTCAGATTTTGATGCTATGTTTTGTAAGTTGAATTGCCAATTTTTGTTAAGCTGTTGCAGTTTTTAGCGCTTTTTAGCCAATAGGGTTACATCTTGATACATGTCGTGTTAAATCGTCCTGAGATCCCCAACAACACCGGATCGATTATCCGGCTGTGTGCAAACACGGGCGCCAGCTTGCACTTGGTGCATCCGCTGGGATTTGAGCTCGATGATAAGCGCTTGAGACGAGCGGGACTTGATTATCACGAGTGGGCACGGATCACGCACTGGGAGGATTTGGGTGAGGTTTTAGAGCATCTGGGCAGCAAACAGGTAAGCTGTTTTGCCATGACCACCAAGGGTTCATCGAGTTTTTTTGAAGCAGACCTAAGCAAAGATGTGGCGCTGGTGTTTGGCTCGGAGACGAGCGGACTCAGTGATGATGAGCGCGGACTATTTGATACAGGCTTTCGCTTGCGCCTGCCGATGCAGGCGGATTCACGCAGCATGAACTTGGCCAACGCGGTTTCAGTGGGGGTCTATGAAGCCTGGCGGCAGCAGCAGTTTGGCGGGGCTGTATGAGGTCTAACTTGTCTCAGCGATTTTACGAGTAAGCGGTTAAGTGGAGCTTGGCTTGAGAATCAGGCCAAGCTCCACTTAAGACCTGAGCTGCTTAGTTTTTACTGGCTGGTTGTTAGCCAGTTTTTATCGATAAAGATAAATCATAAACAGTGCGCAGGTTTTGGCAGTCCAGCAACCCGCGCAATCTCGCGGACCGTAACCCCAGTGTTAAAAAGTTTTTGGAGCTCAGCGTTGGTGAGCTCAAGCTCAGGCAGCGCACTTTGCAGATACTTCACAAAGGGCCGAGTTCTGGGTATGTGATCAAAGTCAGCGTAAAACTGGCGGGTGGCCTCTAAGATCTGCCAGTGAACCGGCGTCAAAGTCACCTCTAAAGTCAGTGCCAACTGCTCGGCGCTCAACTCATCCCAGTTAGCGGGGTCCTTTAGGTGTCCATCTTGATCCAAATCGAGCGCAGCTCTCACGCCTGCCTCCTAAAACCATAAATGCCGCCGCTAGATGAGCAATCGTAGATCAATTGCCCTACCTCTGAGCTCATAAGGTTACCGTCCGATCAGCACGTGCGATCAACTCCAGCCACCCCTTAGTTGATAGCGTTTTAATCACCGAGGCTGCTGGATGCTGGTTGCCTGACTGGGTAAGGCTATCGTCTGATGGCGCCAGTTGGTAGCAATCAAACTCACAAAGCCGAGCCTGAAGTTCAACCAACTGAGCGTCGCTAAGCGGCTCAAGGATCAAGACAGCGTCACCGATTTGATGCTGGCGGCTGAGCAGCTCTAAAGTGGTTGGTTGGTGGCAGGCGCGGCTGCTTAGCTGGTATAGGGTCATGTTAAAAACTCAGCACCTGTTGAAACTGCCCAAAGTTAAGCTCGCTCAGCTCATGGTTTAGCTCGAGGGGAGCTTCGATGTCGTAAAACTCTAGGCTGCTGATCAGCTTAGCGACGTGGGTTCCGGTTTGATTGATCAGACCGCTGCACTCAACGCTGTAAGCCAGCGCTACAGACTCACCGAACGAGGCAAAGATCATCGCGGCTTGTATGCCCTCACTGATCAAGAGCTCATCGCACTGACGCAGGATCACAAGGTACTGCTTAGGCGCGTTCACATGAGGCGCAGTCACAGGCTCACCAACCGATCACAGCGCTCAGCAATCTCATGCAGAGCGCCCAGACCGCAAAGCTCAAAGCCGGGAAGCAGGGTGTCGATCGGTTGATCAGAGCTGAGTAGGCCGTGTCTTTGGGAGTTCGCTGGATCGGTGACACCTCGCGCCAGTGCTGAAGCCACGCAGACAGATAAAGTTAAGCCGTGCGATTTGTTAAGTCCTTGCCAGCGACGCTGGATCAAGTTCAATCTGGGCTCAAAGATTGAGTTTAGGGCCAACATGGCCGCGTCTTGATAAAAAAACACCTCAAGCTCAACCGAGCTCAGTGCTTCTTCGGCCAGCGCAATCTGCTGCGTTGCCAGCGATCGCTGGGTCAAGATAAGTCCGAGGCGCATAACAGGGCCAATCAGAGATAAAAAACCAATTATACCTAAGCTGCTAACCTTTTATCATGTCTGAGCAGTTAAGCTGAAGTGAGCTTTCGCTTGATGCTGGCTAGCGGCGACATTTGATGGGATATGCTGCGCAAGGGCTGGGTTGATGATTTTACAAAGTGTAAGTCGCTGTGGGCATCGCGATGGGGTTTTGCGACTGATTGGTGGATAAGCCAGAAACTTAAGTAAAAATGGTCTAATAATAAGTGAGCGCCAAGGATGGCGACACCAAATTTTATAAGAGATAAAAAACATGATAGCGATAACCGGCGGTCTGGGTTACATCGGCCTGCATACGGCAGCCAAGCTGCTCAAAGAAAACCACGAAGTCGTGCTGATCGACAATCAGTTCAACTCCAAACTTTTTATGCTTGAGCGACTTGAGCAAATCGTGGGTCGGGTGGTGACTTATGTTCACCAAGACATCCGTAACACACCTGCGCTGCAGCGAATTTTTGATCAGTACCGAGTCAGCGCGGTGGTGCACTTGGCTGGCATGAACCCAAGTAGCAACCCAAGCCCACTTGAGGCCTACAACTCAAACGTCGGCGGCGTGCTGAGCTTGCTTCGGGCGATGAGTCGCTCGGGGATCAACACGCTGGTTTACGGTTCCTGCTCCCACGTGCTCGGTGCAGGGACAGACAAACTCAGCGAGCTGAGCGAGATAGATCCGCCCGGCCCCTTGGCGCGTAGTTTCGATGTATGCGAGCAAATCATGAGCGATCTGGATAAGCAGGATAACTGGCGGATTGCGATCATGCGCTACTTTGAGCTTGGCGGCGCTGACGCCACACACCTGATTGGTGAACACCCTAAGTGTATGTCTAACCGGATCATGCCGGTGTTTACCCATGCGGCTAACACCGGCGGGACGGTCGATGCGCTGAGTTTTTTGTTCGATGAGCAGGCGCTCACTCGTCAGATCGACATGCTTCACATCGACGATGCTGTAGAGGCTAACCTGCAAGCGCTGGCCTACCTGCATAGCGTTGATCAGAGTTTTGATTGCTTCAACATCGGTAGCGGTGAGGCAGTTAGCTGGCAGCAGATTGCAGACGCCATGGAGCTGGCCAGCGGTAAACCGGTTGATCTCAAGTTGCCAGAAACTTTATCGGACTTGCGCCGCATCGCCGATATCTCGCACGCGCACGAGGTGCTTAAGTGGGAGCCGAAACTGGATCTGCAGCGCATCTGTGAAGACGCTATGGCCTTCTCGCTCCAGGAGCAGCCTCGTTAGTGTTTTAAGCTTGGTGAGTTTTAAAGTCTTAAGTCAAATGCCCGCGCTAGCCAAATCAGTAGCAAATCCGGCTCAGCCTCCTTTTTATAACTGTTTAACCGGTTTAAAGCCTGTATGGAAGTGAGGCTCAGCGCTTGATCCGCCACTTAGCAGCCGCTTAAATCAAGGCTTCTGAAAGGTTGCGGCTAACATAAGCATTTTACTGGTTTTTGGCTTGTCTGAATCTAGGGATAAGCGCGCCAAGTCCGCCGCCCACCAGCGCGATCAGCATGTCCTTTTGGGCATCCCAGATGTCGCCTTGCTGACCGTTGTAGTTCTTTGCTGACCCCTCTGAGAAGTTCACCCCGATCTGCCACTCGATCACCTCATAGAGCATGGAGCCGGCCATGTTGGTCATGAGCACCGCCCACACCAGCGCCAGTCCCGCGATTTTATATAGGCTTCGATAGGCGTCGCTCATGAGCGGGTAGAGCAGCAGTCCGTAGCTGAAGTGTACTAAGCGGTCGTACATGTTGCGCTCGAAACCAAAGCTTTGGTCGATGTTGAAACCAGTGAGCGAGAGAACTACCTCGTTGTAGGGCACGTAGGAGTAGAGGTAAGCGGCGCCGATCATGTGGATCACCACAAAGGCGCTGGCCATGATCGTGCTGATCAGACGCGCGCGAAACTGGTGAATCACCAGCAGCAGCCCCGCGATCGCCGCCACCGTACTGATCTGGTGCAAAGAGTAGGCGACCCAGTCGTCTTGGTTTAAGGATGAGACGATACCAATCAGTGCAAAGAGCACGAGCACACTGATCAGGGGTTTATAGAAGTTTCGAGCAGGTTGATCGAGCAGGTGAGTTTGAGTCATGGTGATTTATGTGGTCAACAATTGGGCAGCTTAGCTTTGTGCGGCAATTTTTAAATTGAGATTGTGTAACCTTGGAGTTGGTAGCGACACAGCATCTGGCTGTTAATTAAGTTCGCATGGCAAATGTCTGACTTTGAAGATTGCACCTTTTGACACGATCTCAAGCCGTTTTTTGATCATGAGCACCATAAGCAAGCGCCCTAATTTGGTTTAAGGTTTTATCATTGTCAGTGCGTATGAAGTCGCTAAGCGCGTTATGAACTGAGCAGGTTAGTTAGATGGGAATCCCTAAGTGGCAGGGAGTGAGCGAAGTCTGCTCATTAAAAAAAAGCCTATCAATTCCACGGAGTTGTTAGATCATCAGGCATGCGCGCTTCGTATAGATTGACCGGATATCGCGACTATATTCATAGCACGTTCGATTATCGTGCCAACCGAAGCTATGTAACCGAACCGTAGCGTTGGTTACTCAACTGGCTTTGATCTGACTGACAAACAATTAGATGATTAATTTTCTAAGGTTAATACTCTAATTATGAATCAAATTAAAAATGCCACCAGAACCCTCAGATACACCCTAGCGGTTTGCTTAAGCTTACTTTTGAGCGCCTGTAACCTCGATAAAACTGTCGATTATGTCGATATCCCAAGCTACATGGGGCTTTGGTATCAGATCTCGGCTAACGAAGTGTCATTTAATGAAGGGTTAGTTGGCGTCACCGCTGAGTACACTTTGCTCGACGACGGCTCGGTTGAGGTGATCAACACCGGTTTTCAGGACACTTTAGACGGGCCAATCAGTCAGATCATCGGCAACGCCGTGGTCAAGGACACCAAGACCAACTCCGAGCTCAAGGTTACTTTTCCAGACGTGCCCGACTTCCCCTATCCCAACTATCTGATCGTGCTTTTGGAGGAAAACTACCAATACGCGGTAGTGACTGATCCACTGGGCTACACGCTGTTTGTGCTAAGCCGCACCCCGCAGCTGGATCAAGCGACTTATGATCAGATCTTGAGTAATCTTGCAGCCAAAGAGATCGACACCTCAAAACTGCTGCTGACCCCTCAGGCTTAAAGTCTTTAAAGCCCAAAGGGCAAAATGCCCGCCATAAAAAAACCCAGCGCCACATTCATGGCGCTGGGTTTTTTTATGACCGTAGTATTAGTTTTTCAAAGCTTCGATCTGCGCCTTGATGCGCTTGGCCTGAGCAGCTGCGCTGCCCACATAAGTCGCAGGGCTCAAGTTTTTAAGCGCTTCGATATGCTCACTTGGTACACCGTCCAGCTCTGGGCCTGAGACAAACTCAGCGATCGCTGCTGCGTTTATGGTTTGACCGCGAGTCAGCGCTTTAAGCTTCTCGTAGGGGTTCTCGATCGCAAAGCGGCGCATCACGGTTTGGATTGGTTCCGCCAGGATCTCCCAAGCGTTATCCAGATCGTCGGCCAGGCGCTGCGGATTCACCTCAAGTTTGCTCATGCCCTTTAGGCACGCTTCATACGCGATGATGCTGTGCGCTAAACCCACCCCGATGTTGCGCAGTACGGTTGAGTCCGTCAGATCACGCTGCAAGCGCGAGATAGGCAACTTTTGAGTGAGGTGAGACAGGGTGGCATTTGCAATTCCCAGGTTGCCCTCGGAGTTTTCAAAATCGATCGGGTTCACTTTGTGCGGCATGGTGGAGGAGCCGACTTCGCCGTCTTTGAGTTTTTGCTTGAAGTAGCCCATCGAGATGTACTGCCAGACGTCACGGTTGAAGTCGATCAGCGCAGTGTTGAATCGGCAGATCGCATCGAAGACTTCAGCGATATAGTCGTGCGGCTCGATCTGGGTGGTGTAAGGGTTGTAAGTCAAACCCAGAGTCTCGATCACGGCTTTGGCGTGCGCTTCCCAGTCCACGTCTGGGTAGGCAACCATGTGGGCGTTGTAGTTGCCCACGGCACCATTTGCCTTGGCTAGTAGCTCTACTTTTAACACTTGCTGCTGCTGGCGCGCGAGGCGATATGCGGTGTTTGCCAGCTCCTTACCTAAAGTTGTCGGACTTGCGGTCTGACCGTGGGTGCGCGAGAGCATGGGGCGGTCGGCGTGCTCTACTGCTAGGTCACTGATACGGTCAATCACCTGATCCATGCTGGCGCTTAAAATCGGTAGGGCATTTTTGAGCATCAACCCGTAGGACAGGTTGTTGATGTCCTCTGAGGTGCAGGCAAAGTGGGTGAACTCTTTGGCGGCAGCGAGCTCGGCGTGCTGCTCAAGCTTACCCTTTAAAAAGTACTCAACCGCTTTGACGTCGTGGTTGGTGGTGACCTCGATCTGCTTGACGGCTTCGGCGTCGGCCTCACTAAAGTTATCGATGATGCCCTGCAGGTAGCTTTTGGCGTCCGAGCTAAATGGCTCCAGCTCCACGATCCCAGGTTCAGCGGCCAACGCTTCTAGCCAGCGCACCTCAACAATCACCCGCGCTTTGATCAAACCAAATTCAGAGAGCCAAGGACGCAGTGCGTCACACTTGGCGGCGTAGCGGCCATCGACAGGGGAGAGGGCGGTCAAGGTGTTCAAGCAAGACTCCAGCAGGTAATTTTGGCGCGATTATAGCAAAGTTGCGGGCGGCTGGGCTTGGGGCTTGAGTCTGAGTTTTGCTGGGTGAGCGGTAAAATGCCTACGGTGGTGGGTGCGGCAGGAGAGCGAGGTTTGGGGAGATTGCAGAGCTGATGGTCGATTAGGGTTATTACTGGTTGCTATGGTAGGGAAATCTGTTTTAGTCTGAAAGAATAAGATTTAAAATTAATTGAACACATAAATTTTTATTGGTACCACTTAAGGGTGTTTTGAGCATCACTTAAAATGTGGACGCGTTAAATCTAAATATTTTTGAATCTCGAATATAGCAAACCTTAATAATGGAGAAGTGGTTAATGCCAGAAAAACAAAAAGTAGAGTCAGAAAAAAAACTACTTGATGCCTACAATCGCTACCCAAGCGAATCCAAATTTCTTATGTATAGAAACCTATCGTATGGTGCAGCTGGCATACATTTATTAATTATAATTCTGCTTGCCCAAATATGGAGTGAGTCCCAAGCACTTAGAGTTTCATTATATAGTTCAGCCTTAGGTATGCCAATCTGGCTTGGTCTTGGCGGAATTTATGAATCATATATTTTATTAGGAAGAAAAAGTTATTCGCATTTTAATAGCGAATTAGGCCAATCATTCTATAGTTTCTGTTATACGATAGCTGGCATTTCTTTAATTATTTCTTTATGTTCAATTATTTATTTCCTTGATCATAACGCATTATGGTATTTTGGCTTAGGTGCAGCCATAATGCTGTTTATTGTTGGTTCGTTTCACAATAGCTTAGCAAAGACATTATTTGAAACAGAAGTGGAAAATTAGTAAGCATAATTTTCTTATCAAGTTAAGGTTTATATTATTCTTAATAGAATTATTTTTTGAAATAAGCAGAATTTAAGAAATACCACCCTTTTTTCTGGTTGAGGTATCACTCAGTATTTAAGCTTCACCAGCACTTATATTTTTTTAATATCACGATTAAATATCGGTAGTGTGATATCACTCATCAAGTTCTGTGAGACTGAGAAGGCATGGGAGATTAATCGAAGTGTATCGAGCTATTAAGGAAGTGCTTGAAAGATAAGCACAACAAGTATCTGATCGTTACAATCTTCTGCTACGCTTTTTAACGCATTATTATACTTTATATATTCTATCGCAAATAGTTTTCTACAAAAAAGAGAGGTTGTATGGGCGCTAGCATTCAAAGAGATAACAATAATAATATTTATGATGATTTTCTGGCGATACTTCATGATTTTGAGTCGCTTCCAGACAATAAAGAAAGTGAAAGTATTTTTGAGATTGCCGGATACCCTCATTATGAAAATGTGATTAGCAATATTTTAGCATTCTACCTTAATCCAAATAATGAACATGGCTTGGGTGGCTTACTTTTAACCTCGTTAATTAATCTTACTGGTGGTGTTGAGGTTCAGCAAGAAAACTTTCAAGTAAGTCGAGAAGTATCAACAAATAATGGCGGTAGGATTGATATAGTTATTGAAACTGACAACCAAATTATAGGTATTGAAAATAAGATATTTCATCATCTCAACAATAATCTCGATGACTATAGTAAATCAATTGATGATTGGGCTAAGCCAAATAATTTAGATACTTTAAAAATAGTACTTAGCATAAAAAAAGAAACAAATAATTCAGGTTTTATTTGTGTCAAATATGAAGACTTTATTGCGAAGATCAATGAAAATATAGGTATGTATATTACTACATCTTCTCAGAAGTGGATTTTATATCTCATCGACTTCTTGAGTACCATTCATAAATTAAGTGGAAAAAAAATGGAAATAAATAAAATAGATCAATTTTTTATAGAAAATGAAGAAAGAGTAAATTCGATAATAAAATCAAGAAATAATTTCATCGCGAAATTAAATAAAAAAATTAGAAATTTATCTGATCTAATTCAAAAGCCAGAGGATTGCGAAAGGCAATGGATATACTCCAAATTTTGCTTGGTTCATGATTATAATATTTGTGGAAATTTAATAGCGTTCGATCTTCATATTTCACCTCAAGGTTGGGAACTCACATTATTCGGTCGCGATTCTAACTCTATAGAATATTTAAAGCTTGTAGATTTATCTAACATGGACGTAGTACTAAATAAAGACTCTCGATATATATTGAACAAGTATGATTTGTCTGCTGAGCTAGACTATATAAAAGATGACATGATTAAGTGGTTCGGACGGATGACTAATTTAAAATCTTCAATTCAAAATTTACCAAATGCTAGCCCTATTAAATTAGCCCCATAACTTTAGCGTTAGCCGACAGGAGAGAAAATGAAAGGTCGTCCAATATCTATAACCATTATTAGTTGGTTTCTTATTATCACGAGTTTGATGTCTGTAGTCTCAACAATCCTTACTTATAATAATCCTCAAGTGCATAAAATTATGGAATTAAGTTCTATCCCAATAATTGCGCAGTACATATTTATGATTTTAGGTATAGCGATAACACTATTTTGTGGTTTTCTACTACTCAAAGCCAAGAATGTTGGCAGAGTTTTATATGTTGGATGGGGTATTGCCTCTTTAGTTATTGGTCTAATTATTTCTCCCGCTAAAGCAATGTTGATTCCAGGAGTGGTTTTCTTTGTGATAATCACTATATTTTTATATAGACCTAATGCTAATGAGTACTTTTCTTCCAACCAACGAGAGCTGATGAGTGATTCGTAACGTCATAGGGATCATATTTTTGGTCATATCGGGTTTTTTTGTATATATGATCGGTCTTCTTGCCTTCTTAGACCTTGATGATACTGGGTCTAAAAAAATCATGATAATGGGCCTAAGCGTTCCCTTTACTATATTTCATCTAATTGGGTTAGTTAGCTACAAAGGTGCGAGCTGGAAAAAGGCGACTGGTATCACCTTGTTTATGGGAGCAACACTTAATATATTTGTCGTTATAACAATGCTATCTATAAAAGGGTCCCCAGAAATAACTGAAGTTACCGGGGTTGGTGGTTTAAATGCATTTAGTGACTATATTTCTGGGTTTACCGTTATGGTGGTATTTATGGGTTTAGGAGCGGCTCTGTATTTAAGAGATAGGTCTAGCAACTAGTTGAGCCTCTCGTGTGCTTAAACTCAGCCTTAACAAATCCAAGTTGTCGCACTGATTTTCCGCGGCGCTTGAAATTGGCTGCAGAGCGCGGCTTTATACAAAACAGGAAATATTGATGATCCGGGTATTTTTAATTGCCACTGTGCTATTTATTTCAGGTTGCGCTACTCAGCGAAACTTGGATACAGCAAGTTTAGATACAGGAATTCAGCGCCTGGACGCATCCGTAGAGTATCTGAACATGGATAGGGAGCCACTGCCATCGATTTACTTTCCAAATCAAGTGGTTCTTCAGTTCCCTTATATGCCTGGAGAAATATTTGGCTCGCCGAAGTCAGAGGTATTGTTTCAAGTGAGGTCGAAAAATAATCAAGATTTTTACCTTGATTTACAAGGTTCTGTTAAGAAGATCGATAAGGTAGCCATACCACTATTGGCAAAATGGAGAGAAAAGGGACTTTCTATTTCACCGGCAAACACACGTTTGGCAAGAATTGGGACATTTCCATTTAACCCGGTAACAGGGAGGCTAATAGGTGGGGGTGGGTTTGTTGAAGAGGACACCAAAGACTACCTAATACTTGTCTATGTAAACAAGCCATGCAAAGTTACAGGTACTTTTACTATGGATGGCGAAAGCTATGACCACAATATTGACTTTACTAGCTCAGGCTATCATCTCGTAAGCATGCGTGATGTGGGCGATGGTAAGTACTTTCTAGAGCATCGGCCATCCTCTGAAGGAGTGAATTTTTCAATCCTTATCAGTAGTAAGCAAGGTATTTAAGTTACAGCTGTTCCATGTTGAGGGCAGTAGCTTATGGTGTTATCTGCTACTGGTGTCATTTATCAATCTGCCTATTAACAACTTCACGCTTGGCACAGCCTAGGTACGATAGGCGAGGGTAGGTGCCGCAACGTGAAGCGAGTTTGATGATAGTTCAAAGGGATGGCTTAAAATTTTTGACCTCAAAAAAATATAGATTGATGTCGCCTTGATAGGGCGGCACTCGTTAACTGCGGAGACTTGGTTTTAAGTACTGAGGCTAAATCACGCTGACATTTTTCACTCTTTTCTTGTTTTTATCAGGTTGAATCCTAGTTTCCACTAACACCCAGGGGTGCAGTTTCGATCAGCTTTGGTTAAGCTGTTAGGCCTAGGTTCGCATGTAACCCGCCAAATTGGCCCAGGCTCGTGGGCATTTTGGCCAGCGGCCGCAGCTTTAAAAAGCATCAATTTAAATAGGAGTGTCCTATCGACTCGCAAGATCCTGCTAAGTTCAAACCAATCGTCTTTATCGGCTCGATAGTGATCATCAGTATATTGATCGCTTTTTCAATCCTGATTCCTGAGTCGGCCTCCGAGATGTTTGGCGTCGTCCAGTCTTTTGTCAGCGATGACTTTGGCTGGCTACTCATATTGATCGTGAATCTGCTGCTGGGGACCTGCTTTTACTTAGCCTTTACCCGCATCGGCGAGGTGCGCATCGGTGGGCGGCACGCCAAACCTGAGTTTAATCGGCTGACCTGGTTTTCGATGCTCTTTGGTGCTGGTATGGGGATAGGGCTCTTGTTCTATGGGGTCGCCGAGCCGATCATGCACTTCTCAAACGCGCCCAGTACGGCGTTTTCTAACCCAGATGCTGCCTTGCCAAGAGGGGTGTTTGGCAACGCTCAGCACGCCATGGGGCTGACCTATCTGCACTGGGGGCTGCACGCTTGGGGCATATACGCGATCATCGGGTTGGCTTTGGCGTTTATCACCTTTAACCGCAAAAAACCGCTCAGCATTGGGGCTTTTTTGAAGTCCGCTTACCCCAAGACGCCGCGCGTAGTGGAGCTTGGGGTTGATGTGCTCGCGATCGTTGCGACCGTCTGCGGTGTGGCTGCGTCCTTAGGTTTTGGTGCCTCACAAATCAACGCTGGGCTGGAGCTTTTGTTTGGTATCGAGCAGAACGGTGAAAGTCAGGCTTGGATCATCGCGGCGGTCACTTTGCTTGCCACCATATCGGTGGCACTGGGGCTGGGTACGGGCATACGCCGGTTGTCTGAGCTTAACCTGAGCTTGGCGGTTTGTTTTGCCCTGATCGTGTTTATCGTGGGTCCCACCGTGTTCCTGCTAGACGGGTTTGTTCAGAACATGGGTTACTATGCTCAGCGCTTTATCTACCTGTCTACTTGGACTGAAACCTACAGCAACGACAACTGGCAGGGCAGTTGGACGGTCTTTTACTGGGCGTGGTGGGTGAGCTGGTCGCCATTTGTAGGGATCTTTATCGCTCGGATCTCCTACGGGCGCAGTGTGCGTGAGTTTATCTTTGGCGTGCTGTTGGTGCCGACACTCTTCACCTTTGCCTGGATGACGATCTTTGGTGACAGCGCGCTGTATATCGAGTTGTTTGGTAACGGCGGGCTCTCAGAAGCGGTCAACGCCAGCATGCCCGATGCGATGTTTAGCTTCCTAGCGAACTACCCGTTTGCGACCGCTTTGTCCGCACTTGCGATCGTGATCGTAGTGATCTTCTTTGTGACCTCGGCTGACAGCGGGGCGCTGGTTACCGCCATGATCGCCTCTGGTGGGTCGCAAGAAGCCAGCTTTAGGTCTCGGGTTACCTGGGCAATCTTGATCGGTTGCTTAGCTGCGGCGCTGCTGGGTTCGGGTGGATACGGAGCCTTGCAGAGTGCTGCGCTCCTGACCGGACTTCCCTTTGCCTTGGTGCTCATGGCGATGGCCTTTGGTCTGATCCGCCTGCTGGGGCAGGAGTCACGGCGGCTTGAGAAGGTTCTGATCAAGGAGGCTGAAGACGAGCAAGAGGCGCGCGCAGCTGATTGAGGCACTTCACACTTGGGGGTTGAGGAGTAGAGAGCTGCTTTTAAATCCTTAAGTGTTGGTTGGCTAAAATTGACTTTTAAAAACCCCGAGCCAGTACCGTTACTGGCTCGGGGTTTTTGTGTTAAGTCACCTGAGCAAAGGGACCATCATGTGCTTTACGTGGTTATGTGTTGAGTTGAGGCTTTGATCTGGACGTGGCAAATGGCCTCCTCTTTCAACCTTGCTCAAGGGAGGGGCTTCAGCGGTCATGGGGTGGTTGGTTAAGTGCTTGAAGCCAGGGTCGCGCGACTTAATTTGGCGTGTCGTTTGGGTTGTTAGGTCGCGCTATGCTTGTGTTTTAGGCTGAAGCGCGCTTTTACCTTACTTAAAGTTGACCCAGCCATGTTGGATCTGTATCTAAGTCGCATCTGCCAAAGGTCTGGGTTTTGATATTACAGATAAGTACTATATATCCAGCGTGTGATGACTCTTGATTTTAACAAAGTATGATGCTTGCTATGGATAGGTGGTTTTACTTATAGGGCGATCCGTGCCATACAAGTGTAGTTATGGTCCATACGCTGCAAAATTTATGTCTCAAGTAGAGAATAATAGAATAGTTCTGTCCGGAATGGTTATTGGTGGTTTAGGCACACTCCTGTTGTTCGTCACTCTTTATATCTTAGTTCCACAATATGTCTCTGAAATGGAACTCGTTGACCGGATAAAGCTGGGTATTGAGTGCCTCGTATTTCCAGCGACATTTTTTCTGTTTACCGTGATTAGGGTAGGCTCGCAAAGATTTGGTAATCCATCTGACAACCCAGTAAAGGTTCTTGCCAATTCAGAGTCAATGGAAGTCAACCTCAGAGTGTTATCAAATACGCATGAACAAGTGGTTTTGTTCGCTCTAAATACATTGGCGCTGTCTGTTTTTCTTCCGTACAAATATCTGAGTCTGCTACCCATTTACTCATTTGTTTTCGTTGCTGGTCGTGTCATTTTTTGGGCGGCTTATAAACACAATGCGCTTTGGCGCGGACCCGGTTTTGCAATGGGCATATTGCCTGCGGTTTTGGGACTCAGTTACTGCTGTATTGTGTTATTCGTTCGAATTTTTTCTAATACTTAGATTCAGAGCCATAATAAGTTGCTGCAACGGTAAAACACTCGCTGGCACTCGTATTTGTCCGTTGAGGAAAGCGTCAATAGACAGCCTGCTTAAACTCCATCATCAATTTACGGGCGACGATATGACAGAGCTTTATAGCTGAGCCCTCCTGATCACATCGGCTTCAGTTCTTTTAATTGGTAGGTGATACCGCCGCCTTTAAATTAGTGGTCATTGTCAGGCCAACCCCCAGCCATCAATAAAGTTGATGATCCAAACCTGCTAAACCAGCTGTCAACTTTGACATTTATTGATAGATGCACTTGGTTACTCACGCGGCACCCGTGACGCAAAGCGGCTTTAGCTTAGTGATATAGCTGATAGCTTCTATCTGGTTGATGACAGCAAAAACCCCTATATAGAAACACGACCGAGGTCTATCTGGACAGCGTAAGTGTGAGTCTTGAGCAGGGTAATAGTGCGCAGGTTGCTGCCATGCGCGCGGCCACGACGATGCCTTGGGACGACGGTAGCGGGTCGCGCGTCCCTCGCGTCGGGTATAGAAAATGAAATCGCAAGTCGTGTGCTACACTTTTTAAAGTGGTACCGAGCTACTTTTAAAAGCCCACAGGAAGTTGAGGCAAAAATGAAACCGAATGAAGAGTTTCAGGATCTTGGTAGATTTTCTCCGGACACTTCTATGGCTCCGGCATACCGAAACAGTGCACGTCTCATTGGCTGGTTAATCTTCGCCATCAGTATGCTGGGCTTGTTTTCATGGGTATTTGATTTCGAAACAGGGAAGAGGGTTCTTCCGGATTTTCCAAGCATGAAGTTCAACACGGCCTTTTGCTTTATGCTTACCGGCTTGATTATCGGGCTTAGCTCGCGGTCCAGGGTTCTCGTTAGCGGCAGCGGTTGGGTGGTCAGCGTGCTGGCGCTTGTTGTGTTTATGGTATCGGGTCTTACGCTTTTGGAATACGGATTTGGCTGGCAATACGGTATCGACAATCTCGTCTTAATGGACACTGCCACTCCCCCAGAACAGTGGCCCGGTCGAATGTCTGTAGCCACGGCCTTCTGCTTCTGTCTGATTGGCCTGTCTTGGATGACGCCCCGTCTGCCAATACGTCGGGCGATACTAACGCAACAACTTCTGGCCATGGCCGTGTTTTTAATCGCCGGCGCCGCCCTGCTTGGGTATGTCTATGGCATACAAAACCTCAAGCTTTCTATTTTCTCATCGATGGCCCTACATACCTCTTTGCTTTTTGTGCTGAGTAGCGTCGCCATACTGCTTTTGCAGCACCGTGATGGGCTTATGAGCTCCGCCACGAGTGTGCTCATTGGGGGTCGTTCACTGCGACGCCTGTTGCCTTTCATCATAGTGACGCCTGTTTTGATGGGCTGGCTGAGCCTTCAGGGCGTAGGGGGCGGCCACTACTCTTCAGCCTTCGGGTTTGCGCTGACCAGTTTGTCCAGTATCTTGGTGCTTAGCCTTGTCGGTTGGCTAGGCGCCGAAGCGCTCAATCGTGAAGAAGAGCGTTTCCGATCAACGATAGATTCATCCCCCGTCGCCACAATCATGACTGACGCGAACGGTACGATCCAAATGGCGAACCGGCTGGCACACTCGCTGTTTAGGTATTCGAACGGTGAGATGTTGGGTCTGTCGGTCGAACAACTGCTCCCTGGTCGCTTCCGTGTTAATCATAAGCGCCTTCGCCAGAATTATCTGCAAGCCCCCACACAGCGGCAGATGGGGGAGGGGAGTGAATTGTTCGCCCTATGCCAAGATGGCACGATGTTTCAGGCAGAAATCGCGCTTAATCCCGTGCAGACAGCGGAAGCGCGCTACGTGATGGCAGCAATAGTGGATATCACCGAGCGGGTGGAGGCTGAGCAGAAAATTCTGCGTCTGAATCGCATCCACAAAGTACTGAGTGGCATCAATACTTTGATTGTAAGAGTCCAGAGCCGTGAATATCTGTGTACCGAAGCAACTCGTATTATGATTGAGGAGGGGGAGTTGCTGAGGGCGCTAGTCGTGGAGCGCCAGCCAGAGTCAGATGGGTTCAGTATGGTTCACGCCCATGCCGCAGATAAGAGGTTTGACAATCAGGAGCTGTCTGGCTACGAGCTGGATGCGATCCGTGAGTCCCTACAGAATTTTAACACTATCGTACGAAAAAACCTCTCCGAGCACCCGGATCAGAACAAACTGACAGATCTGATCAATCTCGGTATCGAGTCGTTTGGGGTCTTTCCGCTCAGAACTGCTGACGACTCTGCAGACATTGCTCTGGTGCTCTACCACCGTGACCGGTTTTCGTTCGACGCGGCAGAAATGAACTTGCTCGGCGAAGTGGCTGGAGACATTGCTTTTGCAATCGATAACTTGGAAAAGCGCCAGCAGTTAGATTACCTGACTCATTTTGACAGAGTAACGAGTCTTCCAAACCGCCGATTGCTGTCGGACAGATTAAATCAGTCAATGTTTTATGCCGATAGCGGAAAAAGCACTGTAAGCATTCTTTACTTGGACATCGACCGCTTCAAGCAGGTCAACGACAGTCTCGGTCACAGCGGGGGAGATGATGTTCTGCGCAAAGTGTCGAAGCGCATCATCGAGTGTTTGGAGGGCTCGGACACCTTGGCCCGCTGGGGAGGTGACGAGTTTATCGCCCTGCTTCCCGGGCAGGACGCTCAGCAAGTTGCCCACACCGCCAATTGTATTATAGAGGAGCTTCATCCGGTTATCGTTCTGGATGATGACCGGGAGTTGTTCATTTCTTGCAGTATCGGTATTGCTGAGTACCCGCGGGACGGGCGCAATGCCGATGAATTGATCACCAGTGCAAGATCTGCGATGGCTGCTATCAAGGAGCATGGCGGCAACGATTACCGGCATTTTGTGGGTCGAACCGACAGACCCGCCAGCAACGGCTTGGCGCTTGAGACCTCGTTGCGCCAAGCGCTGGGACAGCAGGAGTTCCAGCTGTTCTACCAGCCCCAGGTTGATATTGCTTCGCGAGAGGTTGTTGGATTTGAGGCGCTGTTGCGCTGGTTTCACCCGGTGGATGGCATGATACCGCCGGATCATTTTATACCTCTGGCCGAGAAAACCGGATTGATCATACCTATTGGGGAGTGGGTTCTGCGGGAGGCTTGCTCTAGGGGCGCTGTGTCAAAAGGACTACGGATGGCGGTAAACCTGTCCGCCCGCCAGTTTCATCAGCAAAACCTCGTTTCTACCGTTCGTGAGATTCTTGATGAAACGGGCATGCCGCCAGAAAACCTGGAACTCGAGATCACCGAAAGTGCGGTTATCTACGATGTTGAAACGGCTATTGTCACCATGTCCGAACTGAGTGCGCTGGGCGTGAGTATTTCCCTGGACGACTTTGGCACTGGGTATTCCAGCCTGAGTTATCTTAAGCGGTTCCCCATCGACACGATAAAGATTGATAAATCCTTTATCGGCGAAGTGACCACCGATCGCGGCAGTGAAGTCATCGCCAATACCATTATTGCCATGGCTCATAGCCTGGAGCTCAAGGTGATCGCTGAAGGTGTGGAAACCGAGGATCAGCTTGCGATGCTCAAACGTCGTGGTTGCGACCAGGCTCAGGGCTATCTGTTCGCTCGACCCTTGCCCTTCCAAGAGGCTATGCAGTCTTTACAGTTCTAGAGCGGTTGTATATGAACCTTCACCACCACTGCCGCAGCAACGCGGCCATCCTCCTGACAGGAATTGATTTAGCGTGCCTGTGCGCTGGTGCCGTAGCCGCTAAAAATCGCCAACGGCTTTGCCCTGCGTAGGCCAAGGACTCGAACACTGGCGAACCGGATGATTAAAAAAACCTGAACTGACAGCCATAATGCGCTCCCAGCTTGCCTTAACACCGTAGCTGAGCGGGCTGATCGCGCGATGTTCTGCGTCAAGTATGGCGAAGTGGAAACTATGCTGGGCAACGTTGAGCAAGAAGTGACCACGCATATACCAACAAAGCATTGTAGTGGTCAAAGTTGCTAAATACGGCGTTAATCAGCAATCAGTGAAACCAACTGTCTACGTTCACATTTGACTAGAAGTGCACCCAGTTACTCACGCAGCACCCTTAACAATTAACAAACTTGGGGTTTGCGCTGAAAACTGATAAAACAGGGGCAGCAACCAGCAAGTCGACACCTTAAGAGAAGCTCATGAAACTTGAAACCATCGCCTTGCATGAAGGCTATAAATCCGAAGCAACCACCAAGTCTGCCGCGGTTCCCATCTATCAGACCACTTCATACACCTTTGACGATACGCAGCACGGCGCTGATTTGTTTGACCTCAAAGTGCCGGGCAACATATACACCCGCATCATGAACCCGACAACCGACGTGCTGGAGCAGCGCGTCGCAGCGATGGAGGGCGGTATCGGCGCGCTCTGTGTTGCCTCTGGCATGGCCGCGATTACTTACGCGATCCAGTGCATCACTGAGGTAGGGGACAACATCCTCAGCACCAGCCAGCTATACGGCGGTACCTACAACTTTTTTGCGCACGCTTTGCCGCGGCAGGGCATCGAAGCCCGTATGATCTCTCACGATGATTTTGAAGGTTTTGAAAATGCCATCGATAGCAAGACCAAAGCGGTGTTTTGCGAATCAATCGGTAACCCGGCTGGCAATATCGTCGATATCCCGCGTCTAGCTGAGATCGCGCACAAGCACGGGGTGCCACTGATTGTCGATAACACCGTGGCCACGCCGTATCTTTGCCGACCCTTTGAGTTGGGTGCGGATATCGTGATTCACTCTTTGACCAAATACATCGGTGGGCACGGTACTTCTATCGGGGGTGCAATCGTGGATTCGGGTCGATTTGACTGGGTAGCCAACAAAGAGCGCTTCGCCATACTGAACGAGCCCGATCCTTCTTATCATGGAGTGGTGTATACCGAAGCGTTGGGACCGGCCGCTTTTATCGGGCGCTGCCGGGTGGGGCCACTTAGAAACACCGGCGCTGCGATATCACCCATGAACTCGTTTCAGCTGCTCCAAGGATTGCAGACGCTGGGTTTGCGTATGGATCGTCACTGTTACAACGCCGAGCAACTCGCCGCCTTTTTGCAGCAGCATGAAAAAGTAGAGTGGGTGAATTATGCGGCTTTGCCTGAGAGCTCCTATCATGAGCTGTGCAAGAAGATAACCGGAGGCAAGGCATCGGGGATCTTAAGTTTTGGTATCAAGGGCGGGATCGAGGCATGCACTCGGTTCATCGATTCGCTAGATATGATCTTGCGTCTGGTAAATATCGGTGATGCCAAATCACTGGCGTGCCACCCGGCATCGACCACGCACCGGCAGTTAAATGAGAGAGAGCTAGAGTCTGCCGGCGTGAGCGCAGATTTGGTGAGGATCTCTGTTGGGATTGAGCATATTGACGATATCATCGCCGATGTTGCTCAGGCGCTGGATAAAGCTTAAAGCTTTAGCCCATGGTTTAAAGAGCCGTGGGTGTCAGTGTGCTTCACACTTACCTCAGTTAAACCACAGCTGGTAGCCCGGCCTAAAGCGAAGTGGTGAGCGACAAAGCGGTTTGGCGCTCGGAAAGTTGGCCAGAGGTGTGGGCTGACTTTTAGCCTGTCTCTTATACACATCTCCGAGCCCACGAGACTAGGCATGATCTC
>CAJXOR010000010.1 GCA_913057715.1 uncultured Moraxellaceae bacterium | reverse complement strand
CACTATCCTCTTCGTCGGCAGCGTCAGATGTGTATAAGAGACAGGGCTTTCAAGGCATCAATGCCTTGGGTGACATCACCACTTTGGGTCGCGGTGGATCAGACACTTCTGGCGTCGCACTGGCTGCGGCGCTCAAGGCCGATGAGTGCCAGATCTATACCGATGTCGATGGGGTTTACACCACTGACCCGCGCGTAGCCCCTAAAGCCCGTAAGCTGAGCACAGTGACATTTGAAGAGATGCTCGAGATGGCAAGCTTGGGATCCAAGGTGCTGCAAATCCGCTCAGTTGAGTTTGCCGGCAAATACGGCGTCCCGCTGCGCGTACTCTCCAGCTTCACAAACGACGCCGACGGTGAATACACCGAAGAATTTAAAACTCAGGTAGGAACTCTGATCACAGACAAGGTGGATAACAACATGGAACAACCCATCATATCGGGAATCGCTTTTAACCGTGATGAAGCCAAAGTGGTGATACGCGGCGTTCCTGATCAACCCGGTGTGGCCTCGCGAATTTTGGCGCCGGTCAGCGACTCAAATATTGAGATCGATATGATCGTGCAAAATGTCTCCGCCGATGGCACTACCGACTTTACCTTTACCGTCAATCGTTCTGATTGCGCTCGCACCATCGAGATTTTAGAGGCGGTGTGCGCTGAATTGGGCGCGCGTGAAGTGTTCAGTGATCCGGACGTGGTTAAAGTCTCTATCGTGGGCGTCGGTATGCGCTCTCACGCCGGTGTCGCCAGCAAGATGTTCAAGACCTTGGCTGAAAACCAGATCAACATCCAGATGATCTCAACGTCAGAAATCAAGATCTCCGTGGTGATCGTGGATCATCAGCTAGACCTTGCAGTGCAAAAACTACACACCGCGTTTGGCTTAGATCGCACCGAAGGCGAATCGTCAGCTCATGCGTAACGGGTAAATATTTTAGTCTGCGACTATCTATCTGGCAGTCGCAGTCGTGGTACATTAAAAAATACATTAGTAATTAACGACCTATATATGATTACTAACCCTGTCAGAACAACCCTACTGGGTGGTAGGGCAATTATAGAGACTGCCGATGGGCATATAAGGAGTGATTTATGCTGATTTTGACTCGGCGAATTGGCGAGACACTGATGGTTGGCGATGAAGTTAGTGTCACTGTGCTCGGCGTAAAAGGGAATCAGGTGCGTCTGGGCGTTAACGCACCCAAATACATCGCGGTGCACCGCGAGGAAATTTACCAGCGAATCCAAGAAGAGCGCAGCGTTCAAGAAAACTTTTTGAACACCATCTCAGAGTCCATCGACAACGCACTGGGCGATGATGAAGACAACAAGTATAACCGCTGATACCCCGCCTCAAACTGGCAGATCAAGCGCTTGAGTCCTCTGTATGAGCTGCTTTATCAGGGTGATTTTTTTAACACCACCTTTGGTAAAAGTCACTGCTTAATTAAAGCTGGCCTGCCGCAGGTGGTGGGCGAGCTAGAACCTGAAGACGTGCTTGATCTGTGCTGCGCAGATACGGTGAGCAGCCGACTATTAATACAAGATCAGCAAGATAACTGGCAACTCCACCACTCACCGCTTGACCCCGATCTGCTCGATGAAACCCTGAGCGATCCCGAGCTGCGATGCTCAGTACTGGTACAAAATTTAGAAAACTGGTCGCTGCCGCTCGCCCGGCTTTGGACGCACTTTTGTGCTCCTACTTGGCTACAAGACGACATCATGGTGTCTTACGCTCCGCCCGGTGGCTCGGTCGGTCCTCACTTCGATGCTTATGATGTTTTTTTAGTTCAGCTGCATGGTAAGCGCCACTGGCAGCTAGGCGGTTTTACCCAGCCGGATACTCCACTAAGATCAGATCAGCCCATCAATCTGGTCAGCGATATTGGCGGGGTGGTGTTCGATCAGGTACTGGAGCCGGGAGACGTGCTCTATGTGCCGCCCGGGCAGATCCACCACGGCGTCGCGGTAGATGACTGCCTGACCCTATCTTTTGGCCTTCGAAGCCCAAGCGCTGCCACCCTACTCGATCACGCCCTTGGCGAGCTAGCTTCAAGCGACTCCCTATCACGTCCCTTGATGCAAAATGCCGAGGAGTTCAGCAACTTGCTCACCTCAGGTTCAGCGCTCACTCCTGATCTGGTTAACCAGATCAAAGATTCGCTGATTGAACTGCTGCAGCGCAGCGATCAGGCTGACTGGTCAGCGGCTTTAGCTAAGGCGCTCAGCGCCAGACGCTTTAGCTATGAACCCGAGGAGGAGCTTGCCAGTGCCGAAGAGATTGAGGAAGCACTAAACTCTGGTTATCTGCTCATTAAAGAACCCTCAACTAAACTCATCATCACCCTATCTCCAGATGCCGTTTACTGCGCGGAAGAAGAAGTGGTTTGCGCCTCCTCTCAGGAGTTTGAGCTTTTAAGCCAACTGGCACAGAGTAAATCTCTGGGCGCTGAGTGCTTAGTATCAACCTCCGCGCTAAAGCTGGTAGAGTGGATGGAGCGTGGCATCGTGACTTTGCTTGAACCGGAGTGATCTACTCTGACGCTGGTTTAGGTTCGCAAGTGTCGGCATTTTAAGTTTTATGCCGCGCAGATTTGTTTTAGTAACACCTCGATAGAGTTGATTTGGGCTCAGTGGTAGCGATTGGCTCATCGGCGGTGTGTTCACCGCTCGTCAACTGACACAAACTGACTCTGGCACCAAAGCAAAATTAGTGCTTATGGACTTATGCTCTTAGATCATATACCATACGCGCTCTTGATTTTACGGCCTCCCTATGACTTCTCGCTCTGTTCGTTTCGATGAGCTCCCCCTCGCATCGCCTATCCTAAACGCGGTTCTTGAGCTGGGTTTTGATACCCCTACTCAGATCCAGCAAGAGGCGATCCCTATGATCCTGGGAGGTCATGACGTCATGGCTGCTGCGCAAACTGGTACCGGTAAAACCGCTGCCTTTAGTTTGCCTATCCTAAGCCAACTGGTGGATTTACCCGCCGCCAAACCCAATCACTGCCATGCTTTGATTCTGACGCCGACTCGTGAGTTAGCGCAGCAAGTTTTTGAAGCAGTGAAAACTTTCAGTAAGAAAACTCGCCTTAAGGCCGTGGTTGCCTACGGCGGCGTGAGTATCAACACCCAGATGATGGCGATGCGTCGCGGCGCCGATATCTTGATCGCCTGTCCCGGTCGCTTGCTTGATCTGGAAACTCGTGGTGCGGTGAAGCTGGGAAATGTCACTCACTTAGTGCTTGATGAAGCTGACCGTATGTTAGATATGGGTTTCATCAACGACATCCAGCGCATCACCAAAAAGATGCCCGCTAAACGTCAGAACCTGATGTTCTCTGCCACTTTCTCACCAGAGATTCGTGCGTTGGCCGGTGATTTCATGACCGACACCCAGCAGATCAACATTGCACCGCAAGACACCACGTCTAAAAACATTACTCAGTGGGTTGTTCCGATTGATTCAGGCAAGAAAAACCAAGCCTTGATTCACATGATCGGCGCCAACAACTGGACTCAGGTACTGGTTTTTTGTAAAACCAAACACGGTGCCAACCGTCTGGCCGATCAGCTGAGCGACGCAGGCCTTAAAGCCAGCGCGATTCACTCTGACAAATCTCAGGGTGCTCGTGCTCGTGCGCTTAAAGACTTCAAAATTGGTCGCGTTCGCGTGCTAACTGCCACCGATATCGCCGCTCGTGGGATTGATATTAACGAGCTGCCGATCGTGGTGAACTACGAGTTGCCACTCACCCCAGCTGATTACGTTCACCGTATCGGTCGTACCGGCCGGGCACACTCAGAGGGTCAGGCAATCTCTTTGGTTTCTCACGATGAAACGGATCGCCTAGTCTCGGTTGAGCGCTTGATCAAACAAGTGCTTGAGCTGCGTGAGTTGGAAGAATTCCCACTGTCGCGCCCTCTGGTGCGCCGCGAAGGCTCTAAAGGCAGATCAAACGGCCGTCCTCGCAACAACAGCGGGTCAAATGGACCACGTAGAGACAGTCGCGGCGGCTCAGGGCGCAGCGAAGGTGGCTACAAAGGCAACTCAGGCTCCTCTGCTCCTCGCAGTGAGGGTGGTTACAAGGGCAACTCTAGCAATCCTTCTCGCGGTCAAGGTGGTTACAAGGGTAACTCCAACTCCTCATCTGCCCGCTCGGACGGCAGCTCAAGACCTGCGGGCTCTGGCTACCAAGGCAAACCCTCTTCTGGATATCAGGGTCGCTCTGGTTCAGACAGTCGTGGTTCTGATCGCCCCAGTGCATCAGCTGCGCCTGGCAAGGTCGATGACAACTTTGGCAACTCCAAAAGCTACGACCCCAATCAAAACACCTCGAAGTATAAAGCTCAGCGTCAGCCGCGCTCTTACTCCGATACGCAGCGCTCGTTTAAGGACGACCAGCCAGCTGATAGACGCTCGTCTTATCAAGGTAAAAAACCAGCAGGGGCTGGCGGTGCCAACTCATCGTCAGAGCGCGGTCCCAAGCGCTATGACAATGCTACCGGTAAGCCGACTCATGCTGGTAAGAAACCTTTCGATGGTAAGCGCAGTGGTCCTGCCAGATCGGGCGCACCTCGCTCAGATGACAACCGAGGTAACGACCGGGGTGAGAACCGTGGTAACACACGCGGCGGCTCACAAGGCAGTGCTGAGCAATCAGGCTTCAAAACTTTTAAAAGCAGCCCTAAGCCTAGGTCTGATTCTTAATCGATAGTCGCACCCATAAAAAAACCACCGTAAGGTGGTTTTTTTATGGGTGCAGATTGGTATTTAGGACTGCACTTTAGCTAATTGAGCCGTCATGTCCTCAATCCCTTTAACCGTGAGTGGATACATGCGCTTATCCATGATTCTCTGGATGATCTCGATTGAGTGCGTGTAGCTCCAGTAATCTTGCTCCTCAGGGTTGAGCCAAGCGCTGGCACTGAAGTGGCGGGTTAGCCGCTCAAGCCACAGCCCACCTGGCTCCTCATTCATGTGCTCAACTGATCCATAAGCATGAGTGACCTCATAAGGCGCCATGGATGCGTCACCCACAAAGATCACCCGGTAGTCTTTGGGGTACTTGTGCAAGATATCAAACACCAAAGTGCTTGAGGAGCGCCTGCGCATGTTGTCCGTCCAAACCGATTCATACACACAGTTATGAAAGTAGAAAAACTTAAGGTCTTTGAATTCAGATTTGGCGGCTGAAAACAGGCGCTCACAGGCTTCTATGTGCGCATCCATGGATCCGCCGACATCGAAGAACATCAAGAGTTTCACCTGACGACGTCGCTCGGGTCTGAGCTGCAAATCCAAAATCCCCTTAGAGGCAGTTTTTTTCAGCGTCGCATCAAGATCAAGCTCTTCAGCCAGCCCAGTGCGCGCAAAGCGCCTGAGACGCCTGAGCGCCGCTTGAGTCTGGCGCAAACCAAGCCTTTGGGTGTCGTCCAAATCCTGATAGCGGCGCTGCTCCCAAACCTTGGCAGCTTGTTTTTTACCGCCAGGCCCGCCAATACGCACCCCTTCTGGGTGATCACCATAAGCACCAAAGGGCGAGGTGCCGCCGGTGCCGATCATGCGGTTGCCGCCTTGGTGTTTTTTATGCTGCTCCTTGAGCCGCTCCTCAAGCGCCTTCATCAGCTCTTCAGGAGAACCAAACTTATCGAGCAGCTTACGCTGCTCATCGGTTAAGTTTTTGGGATCGAGCTCAAGCTTGAGCCAATCTTTGGGCAGCTTGTTCACCTGATCGAGCATGTCATCGATATTGAAGGACTCGATTCCCTCAAAGAAATCCTTCATGGCGCGATCAAACTTATCAAAGTCCTTCTCGTCTTTAACCATGACCATGCGCAGCAAGTAGTAAAATTCCTCACTCGATGCGAACACGACACCCTTCTCAAGCGCTTCAATCAGATCCAGCAGCTCTCGCGGGGTAACGCTGAGTCCATAGCGCCTGAGGGTATAAAACAGCGTGATCAGCATTAGCGGCGCGTCATAAAGGCCAAGCGCTCAAGCAGCTCCACGTCCTGCTCATTCTTAAGCAGCGCCCCATACAGCGGCGGCAGCGCTGACTTGGTATCAGGATTGCTGAGCACGTCGCTTGGCATGTCGTCTGACATGAGTAGTTTGAGCCAATCGATGAGCTCAGATGTTGAGGGCATTTTTTTAAGTCCCTTCACTTCACGCAGCTTAAAAAATACCTTAAGCGCGTCTTGCACTAAGCGCTCTTTGACGTCACCAAAGTGCACTTGGATGATCTGCTCCATGGTGGCTTGGTCGGGGAAGTCTAAAAAGTGGAAAAAGCAGCGACGCAAAAAGGCGTCGGGCAAGTCTTTTTCGTTGTTAGAGGTGATGATCACCACCGGACGCTGCTCTGCTGACACCATCTCGCCGGTTTCATAAACATAAAATGCCATCCGATCGAGCTCATGCAACAGATCGTTTGGAAACTCCAAATCAGCCTTGTCGATCTCATCGATCAACAAAACCGCACGCTTCTCGCTGGTAAAAGCTTCCCAAAGTTTGCCCGGACGGATGTAGTTGCTGATGTCGTGTACCCGGTCTTCACCCAACTGTGAGTCTCTCAGGCGTGACACCGCATCGTACTCATAGAGGCCCTGCTGAGCTTTAGTCGTGGATTTGATGTGCCAAGTGATCAGCGGCATATCAAAGCTCTCAGCCAGCTCTTCAGCTAAGCGCGTCTTACCTGTTCCCGGCTCACCCTTGATGAGCAGGGGTTTTTCTAAAGTCATCGCTGCATCTACGGCCAGTTTCAGACTGGGCGAGACGATGTAGTCTTTGGTGCTTTCAAATTTTTTCATCGTAAATTCCTTAAGATTGAATCAGTTTTGTCGCTGTTGATCCTTGAGCGGTCTCAGCCCTTATGTCCACTAAAAAGGGAGCTAAACCCAAGTCTTCGCGCTGTAAGCTGGGGTGACATTTTGCTCATGCAGTAACTAAGCCAGCCTTATCAGATCGGTTTGTGATCCAGCACTTAGTTTTGATGGCTAAGCTTAAAGCGGCAGATTGTCTGTTTGACTGACTTTGCGCGCAGCGACTTTTTGGTGATAAGGCTTAATTTCAAGCCAGAGCTGCTGGAGTAGCAACACTACAAAAAAAACAAAGACCATGACCAGCAAATTGGTTTGCCAGAGCAAAGCGTTATCGGTGGCATATCCATAGAGCATCCCAACGTTGGCTGGAGCCAGCTGCGGGTTACCTCCACCCGTCACTGTCGGACTGATCAGCACGGCCGCAGCTACCGCCCAAAGCAGCCTGCGCAAGCGCGCAGGAACCAGGCTCAAAGCAAACCACCACAGTCCTAGCGCCAGCGCACTGCAAACGATATAAGCACCCATGGGCAGTAGCTCAGGGTTAAAGTACCGCGTCAGCAAATCCCAAAGATCTAGGGTTATTTGGATCAGATAAAGCACAAAGTCCATGGGTGCTCCTTAAGCGCTTGGGCTAGGATCTTGCAGCGGGGGCCACTGCAGATAGTAGCCTTGCTCATCGAGCTTGCGTCGAACCGCTTCGATGTCCACACGGGCAAGTTTAGGCGTCTCACTTAGATCTAAGTGCATGACAAAACTGGCACGTCCCAGTGAGTTGCGAACCTCTTTAGGCAGCACCTCCAGCGCGTCGACGAGCTCTTCGGCGTCGTCTGGGAAACCGGGCCTGGCGATATAACAGTAAACATCAGATTTTTTGGAAAACTTATATATGTCGCAGTGCATCAACCTGCCTCAAACAGCTTTTATGTCAGTGGCTTATCTTAACGGTTTTGGGCGAGGGCTGCTTTTGCGATTGCGTAAAGTGCGCTTTAAACCATATGAAAAATGCACACACCTCATGCACCGGGTTCAATCACAGTCCCCTCAGATACTCTTTTATAGATTCAGTGCAAAACTTAAGCTTTAGGTTCAGAGCGCAGCAGCTCTATCAAAGGCAGAGCGATGAGCTTTTCACGAAAACCCAGCAACTCCGCCGGCAAATGTGCCTGCGGATCAAACTGTTTGACGCTCTGCAGCAGCTGGTTTTTCCAGCGGCGACGCATCAACAACTGAGCATCTAGCCCTGCGCTGCGAGCAATCTGATTGAGGCGCTCATCGAACAGTTTACTGAGCGGTTTAGGCAGTTTTGTGGGCGGCGGGATCTTGTCAGGCAGTTGTTGGTTTGAGTTCACGCACGCGTTAGATTGTTGATCATTGAGCTTGTCCGACAAATCAGCCAGCATCTCGGTGATTGCGGCACCATGTCGCTTGCGCTCAGCGGGACTGACATCCTTTAACTTATGCAACTCGCTTGGTTTTTGCGGGTTTCTGAGTGCCAGCGCGATCACTGCTTGGTGGGTCAGTACATGCTGACGCGGCAAGTCTTGCCGGCGCGCTTGCGCTTCGCGATAGGCACAAATCAGCTGCAGGCGCGCAAGCTCGAGCCGAGAGTAACTAAAGTGGGCGTGAGCTAAGTAGCGCTCGTGATCAGCCGGCTCACTCATGACCCCTAAAAAATAGTGCTTTGAATCCTCAAGCGCCCACGTAAGTTGACCTGCACTGTTGAGATGCTCTTCAGCGTGACTCAGCAGTTTGGGTAAATGCAGCACATCGAGCGCTGCATAAGTCAGCTGCTCATCGCTTAAGGGGCGAGCCAGCCAGTCGCTGAGCGCCTGAGCTTTAGCAATCGTAATATCCAAACACTGATCAAGCGCCGCTTGATAGCTGATCTGCAGCCCAAAGCCTAAAAAACTGAGCAAAATCTGCGTATCGATTAAAGGCGGATACTGATCTATCGGGGTTTTTGTTAGGCACAGATCGCGGATCAAGCTCAAATCCTCGCCGCTTGCGTGCATGATCCAGCGATCCGCTTGCAACAGTGTCTCAAATAAGACCTTGATATCTAAGCTCAGCGGATCGACTAGCCAGGGACCAAAAACCTGCATGTGCTCGGTTGCCCGCTGAGATTCTGTAGGGGCAGTCTGAATCAACACCTGCACCAAACCCAGCTTCGGATAGTAGGTTGAGCGCTTGATGAATTCAGTATCGATAAATGCCTCAAAGCGCAGATCTTTGATGGAGAGCAAGAGCTCGTTGAGTCTGGACTCACTTTGGATCAGTTCAACCTCCGCCAAGTCACGAAAGTTCGGATCACCCACCGAAGATGAATAGCTCAACTGTGCTCCCCATCAACCACATCAAGATCGTTTGCCAAGCCTGGCGGATAAGACAGCCTGTCAAGCTGATCAAGTTGAGATTTAGGGGCGTGGCCTGCCAAGTAGGTCATTTTGCTTCAAACCGGTCTTTAAGCGCTTGAGAGAGCGTGAGCCCATCGATGTACTCAAGCTCGCCGCCCATGGGCACGCCTTGAGCGAGGCGCGAGACTTTAAGGCTGAGCACCTCAGCAAGCGCAATCTGGCGCACCCGCTGCTGGATAAAGTGCGCAGTTGCCTGACCCTCGACCGTCGCGTTGGTGGCGATGATCAGCTCGGACAGAGCCTGATTGTTTTTAACCAGCTCAAAGAGCTGCGGCAAGCCGATCTGCTCCATACCGATTCCATCGAGTGGGGATAAGTGGCCACCTAACACAAAGTAACGACCGCGAAACCCGCCGCTATCCTCGATCGCCATGACGTCGGACACCGACTCCACCACGCACAGCATCGACTCGTCGCGCTTGGGATCGGTGCAGATAGTGCACACCTCTTCGTCGGCGTAACTGCGGCAGATCCGGCAGTGCTGTATCTCGGTGATCCCGGTTTGCAGCGCGCCTGCCAGCTTAAGTCCAGCTTCAGGCTTGCGCTCGATCAGCTCGATTGCCATGCGGGCAGCGGTTTTTGGACCGACACCGGGCAACACCTTTAGCGCCTGAACCATGGCGTGGAATTTTGGGGTCAACACTTCAGGCCGCCTGTGTCGTCAGGAAAACTTGCAAAATGCCACCAAACCAGCCGATCAACTTCAAGATAAATCGCCCTTAAAACATACCGCCCATGCCTGGTGGCAGGTTCATGCCAGCGGTCGCGCCCGCCATGGTTTTCTCGTTCAACTCTTCCGCCTGACGCACCGCATCGTTGATTGCAGCTGCCACTAAGTCCTCAACCATGTCGACGTCATCCTCAAGTAGCTCAGGATCGATAGAGATTTTTTTGACCACGAAGCGTCCGTTCATGGTGACTTTAACCAGTCCACCGCCAGACTCTGAGCTAACTTCCATGTCACTCAAGCTTTCTTTGGCTTTTTTAACTTTAGCTTCAACCTGCTTTTGCATGGTTTGGGCTTGCTGCATGAGCATCTGGATATTCATGTTGTGTCCTTATTTCCTGCGGCGGTGATACGCCGGATGGTTGGTGTTTAAAACTTCATATAACACTATAGCAAAGCGAGTCCGCGAGCCAAGTCTGCCTGGATATCTTCGACCGACTCAAGGCCGACCGAGAGACGAATCAGGCCATCGTTGATACCAGCTTGCGCGCGCTCCTCATCACTTAAGCGACCATGGGTTGTCGTGGTCGGGTGCGTGATGGTACTGCGCACATCGCCTAGGTTTCCAGTGATCGAGAGCACCTCAGTGGCATCGATCACCTGCCAAGCCGCCTCAACCAAGCCCAGCTTGGTGCTGGTGACTTCAAAACCGATGATCCCGCCAAAGCCGCTTTGCTGAGCTGCTGCCAGCTTGTGATCGGGGTGGGAAGTTAGGCCTGCATAGTGAACCTTGGTTACTTGCGGCTGCGCCTCAAGCCACTCTGCGATCTTTAGCGCCGCCTCAGCATGCGCGCGCATGCGCAGACCCAAAGTTTCCAGCCCCTTGGCAAAGATCCAAGCGTTAAAGGGGCTCATGGATACGCCTCCGGTGCGAACCACGCCGTAAGCATGCTCCATCAGCTCGTTTGAACCCACCAGCGCCCCGCCGACCGCTCTGCCCTGACCATCTAGGTATTTGGTTGCCGAGTGGATCACGATATCAGCACCCAGCTCAAGCGGTCGCTGCAAGGCTGGAGTACAAAAGCAGTTATCGACAGCCAGCAATGCTCCGCCTTTTTTTGCGATCTGACTTAATTTTTGCACGTCCACGATCTGCGATAGCGGGTTACTTGGGGTTTCGCAGTACAACAGCTTCGTGTTTGGCTGCATGGCGGCCTGCCATGCATCAAGATCAGTGCCATCGACATAGGTGACTTCGATGCCCAGTTTTTTAAAGTACTTGTTGAACAAGCTCACGGTTGAGCCAAACAAGTCGCGTGACGACAACAGGTGATCACCGGCCGCAAGGTAGGCAAGCCCCATGGTGAGGATCGCGCCCATACCGGAGGCGGTGCCGATCGCACGCTCACCGCCCTCAAGATTAGCCAGCTTGTCTTCAAACACACGCACGCTTGGGTTGGTGAAGCGCGAGTAGATGTTGCCTTTAACCTTGCCACTAAAGTGCGCGGCAGCGTCGCTAGCCGACGCATAGGTAAATGAGCTGGTCATAAAGACAGCCGGGCTGTGTTCACCTTCGCTTGAAGCGATAAAACCTGAGCGCACCGCACGGGTATCGAGCGACAAATTTTCAAGTCGCTGATTCAGTAGCTGCTTTTGATCCTCACGGCTCATGGCGATCTCCCTAACAAATCGGCTGATTTTAACAGATTGAGGCGCCTGATCTGTTGGCATTTGACTGGCGAGTTTAAAGCTAAGTCCGGCCTGAGCCGGTTTAACCCAGCGCGAGTAACTGGGTATACTTAGGGCAAATTTTTTGAGGTTCACCCCATGAAACTAGCCGCCTTCAATCAACGCTCGAGCAATTTGGTGCAGCGAGTATTTAATCGCAAAAGTTTTGTTCAGGGGGCGCAGACGCCTTTTGAGATCGTATTTGATGATGGGTTAAGCCGGATGCGCCGCTATATAGGCGCTAAAAAACCCACACTCTCAGTACCGATTTTGCTGGTCATGCCGCTTGCAGTTCGACCCAGCATCTATGATCTGCTTCAGGGCCAGTCACTGATTCAAAGCCTGCTAAACCGAGGATTTGACGTCTATCTGACTGAGTGGGGTGAGCCTGATCGTCGCCAGACGCATATGGGATTTGGCGATTACAACATCAAGCTCTCAAAGATGATCAAAGCCCTGCAGCGCATCAGCAGCAGCGAGCAGTACACTCTACATGGCTGGAGCATGGGCGGACTGTTCTGCCTCTTTAACGCCTGCACAGCAAAAGATCCCAACCTGAAAAACATCATCTTGGTTGGGACGCCAGTTGACGCACACCGCTCAGGCGTCATGGGCCGCAACATGCGCCTGCTCGGTCAGAGCTTTCGCAAACTTGAAGAGCGCACCGGTCTGCACCCGCTCATGCTTCCCGATCAGATCACCCACTCTCATGGCTGGACAAATGCCATCGCTTTTAAAGCCCTCGACCCGATCGGCACCGTCAAAAGTTACGCCAAGTTATTCACCAATTTAGGCGACCGCGACGCTTTGATCGATAACGCCACAAAAGCCGACTTCCTACTCTCCATGCTCGACTACCCGGGACGGATAACCAAGGAAGTCGCTGAAAATGTCTGGCTGTACAACAAGCTGTTTAAAACGCAGATGCGCCTGCATGGCAAACTCTTAAACCTAAAAGACATCAATTGCAGTGTGCTCGCGGTGGCGGGTTCCGCCGACGCGATCGTCACTGAAGACTCAGCCAAAGCGATAATTGATGCGTCCAGCTCAACCGACACTCAGTTTGAGCTTGCCCGCGGTGGTCATGTCGGTATCTTGTCCAGCACTTGGGCAGCGGACAATTTGTGGCCGAAGATGCTCGATTGGTTAGAGGCGCGATCTTAACGATTTTAAGGCGGCAGCTAAGCTGACCTTCAAAACCTAAGCCGATAGCATGCTTTAAACAAAGGGAGCCTCATGAGCGATCCAGATCGTAAGCACTTCAGCTTAACCGATATCAGCTTTATCGGTTTGGGGGCCATGGGCTACCTCATGGCTTCGCACCTGACCAAGCACTTTAGCGAGGTGCTGGTGTATAACCGCACCGCTCAGGTTGCCTTAGATCACCAAGCCGAATTTGGTAGCCGCAAAGTCAGCCTCGAGCAAGCACTTAGCGCCAGTGTCATCATCAGCTGTTTACCCACCACCGATGTGGTGCTTGAGCTGATTGAAGGTAATCTTCAGCACTTAGGTGACTCTCCAGGCTCTGGTGAGGCTGACACCGATTCGCTAACAGCGCAGCGAACCACTGAGTCCCATGCCAACCCGATTCGCCAGATCTGGGTCGATTGCACCAGCGGCCACCCTGATCAGGCAACCACCATCGCCAGCTTGCTCGCCAAGCGCGGTATCGCTTACCTCGACGCTCCCGTGTCAGGGCAAACCAGCGGCGCAAAAGCAGGAACCCTCACCATGATGGTTGGCGGCGATCCTCATGCACTGGATCAAGTCAAACCCGTGCTTGAAACCATGAGCGCTCTGATCGAGCGCGTCGGGGAAACCGGAGCCGGTTTTAGCGTCAAAGCGATCAACAACCTGCTCATGGCAGCCAACCTGTGGTCGTGTTTTGAGGGGCTTGGGGTACTGAAAAAATCCGGCATCGACTTGTCAGCAGCTCTGCGTTGCATCAACGCCTCAAGCGGTCAAAGCCTGGCGTCAAGCGCGCTGATTCCGACACGAGTGCTGACCCGAGAGTTTCCCAACACCTTCGCGCTCGACTTACTGGCCAAAGACGCGCGGATCGCACTTGAGCTGGCGGAAAAAACAAACAGCCCTTTTGATCAGCTATCGCAGATTACTCAGATCCTGCAGTCAGCAAGCGCTTATCACACGCCCGGCAGCGCCGACTTCTCAAAGCTTGCCTCATGGTTTGAAGCTCAGTTGGGAGCAGAACTCAAAGCATAAAATGCCCACAATTGTGGGCATTTTATTTAAGTACTAATGAGTACTCAGTCGTCGCTATGAGCAAGACTCAGTCGTCGCTGGTTGAGCTGATTTTGTGGATGGCGAGATCCGCCCCTTCAAACTCTTGCTCTTCAGTTAATCTGAGGCCTGATATCGCTTTCACGCCGCCATAAACCAAGAATCCGCCGATCAGTGCGACCGCAACCCCTGTCAGCGTGCCTATCAACTGCGAGATCAAGCTCACGCCGCCCATGCCGCCGAGCGCCTCCAAACCAAAGATACCCGCTGCGACCCCGCCCCAAGCACCACAAAGACCGTGCAGCGGCCACACTCCGAGTACGTCATCGAATTTGACGAAGCGGTTTTGCGCATAGGTAAAGACCACCACAAACAGACCGCCCGCGATTCCGCCTACAATCAGCGCGCCTATGGGGTGCATCAGATCAGATCCAGCGCAAATTGCAACCAAACCCGCCAGCGGTCCGTTATGGATGAAGCCCGGATCAATCCGGCCTGCGATCATGGCAACCAAGGTGCCGCCGACCATCGCCATGAGTGAATTGACGGCAACCAATCCTGAGATCCCATCCAGCGTTTGTGCGCTCATGACGTTGAAGCCAAACCAGCCGACCGTGAGTACCCAAGCGCCCAGCGCTAAAAAAGGCACGCTAGAGGGGACAAATGCCACCAGACGTCCATCGCGGTAGCGTCCGCGGCGCGATCCGAGCAGCATCACCGCAGCAAAAGCGATCCAACCGCCGACGCCGTGCACCACCACTGATCCGGCGAAGTCATGAAATGGCGCGCCGAAACTGGCCTCAAGCCAAGCTTGATAACCGTAGTTGCCGTTCCAGATCATGCCCTCAAACAGCGGATAAACCAGAGCCACAATCAAGGCCGAGGCAATCAGCATCGGGTAGAAGCGTGCGCGCTCAGCGATACCGCCGGAAACAATCGCGGGGATCGCGGCAGCAAAGGTCAGTAAAAAGAAAAACTTAACCAGCTCATAGCCGCTGGATTCGCTAAGGGCGCTCGCCGAGGCAAAAAAGTCAAACCCGTAGGCGATCTGATAACCGATAAAAAAGTAAGCCAGCGTGGAAACACCAAAGTCGGTGATGATCTTGACCAGCGCGTTAACTTGGTTTTTGTGACGTACTGTCCCCACTTCCAAAAAGGCAAAACCAGCGTGCATGGCCAGAACCATGATCGCGCCTAAAAGCACAAACAGCGTGTTGGCGCTTTGCATCAGCGTCTCAACTGCACTGTTCATGCTTTGGATATCCAATGTTTCCATGACCCGGCCTTAATCTTAAAAATCAAAGTTTTGCATTGTAAACCAAGATTTTGGCCGATTGATTAAAAAATCTTTACATAGCGCTCTTTTGCACCATTTAGAACCAAGAAATTCTAGATAGAGTCTCAAATGTCCAAGTTTCCGGTCCTGCGCTGTCCGTTCAATCTGGTGCATTTTGGGCTAAGTGCACCGCTCAGGTTCAGTACACATATGTTTACATAATTGACTTGAAGCCCTATAAAACAAGGCATAGGATGATTATAGATCGCCGGCAACCAGCGCTGGATTGCCCCAACTGCCCAGTTGGATTTTGACGACATAATCTACTTCTCTGGAGAGCGTCATGGAATTACTCAACAACCTTTATCACAAGATTGATGATATGACTGATCATAAATTAGAAAAACTGATGTCCAAAACTCATCTGGTCACCGAATCTAGTGTGATTAACCGCGATCAATATACCGATTCTGACTCCAACGCCATCGATATGTTAGAGGCCATGCACCCCAGCTTAGATCTACACTAAACCAAGTTTGACCTGCCGTTGATTTAATTTAAAGCCTGCTCACCGCAGGTTTTTTTAATCCTGAATCCTTACTAGCCCTATATCGATATCAGCCTCAAGCCGATTAATCGGTTGCTTAACTTACGCGCTGATCAGCGCTTGCGTGCAGTTCAGCGCATACAACTTCGACGCTGTCTTAATCTCACAGATCGTTAGTTGCACGCTTGGTCACCCACTAAACTAAGTTTTACGACTGAAAACCCTGAGCACAGCAAAACCCGCGATCATCATCGCCGCTGCCAAGCTGGCTCTGAGGAACTGAGGTCCGTCTGTGTTCAGCACAAAAGCCCGCCACGGAATCTGGCTATCGTTGGCATTTTGGTGAGCAAAAAATCCCAGCCACACACAGCAGATCAGCACCATACTCACCAAGAGCAACCAAACTGGCGTCACGGTTGGGGCAATCAGCGGGTGTTGACGATGAAACGCGCCCTTGGTCCAGTAAAGTAGTGCCGCCGCCAAGAGGCAAATCAGCGCCTCCTCAACATCGACTCCCTTAAGCAGCGAGAACACTGCACCCAAGACCAGCAAAAGCGCGCTCCATAGATAAGCCAAGTGAAGCCGCCTGTACAAACCATGAGCCAAGATCAACAGCGCCGCGCCAACTAGGGAGGCACATATGTAAGAGAGGTTAATCAACGCACTTGGCAAAAACTTATACATCACGATCAGACGATCAGACGATCAGACTCAGGCGGGAGGGAACCTGAAACCAGAAGCACCGTACCTGTCAAAAACACCAAACTGCTGATCATGATCGGAGCAAATCCACGGGTCATATGAGCGGCGCTGCTGAGCTTGGGGTTGACGCGCGTAACCACTGAGCCGCGCAGCGCGCGCCCTTCTCTCACGCCCAGCCAGATCGAGGCGATGACAAGCGGCATCAAGTAATAAATCACCCTAAAACCCAGCAAGCTTGCCAACACTTGAGCTTTAGGTGCATCGACACTCAGCAGCATCAGGGCTTCAAACACACCAACACCGCCCGGAATAAGGCTCAGTAAAGACAGCGCGATCGCCAGACTAAACAGCGCAAAAAACACCGCAAAACTGGGCAACGAGCCTTCTGGCATGAGCACATAAAGCGCAGCACTACAAAAGCCGATATCCAGACAAGCCCCGCCAATTAAACCTAGAGCCTGTTTGTAATTGGGTAGATCGAATCTGAATCGGTATAACGTCACGCTGCCATGGTTTTTGATGATCAGCCCCAGCAGGATCACGATCAAACTCAGTAAAGCAGAGCCGATGATCAGACACAGTGCATGAGTCAAGCTAATCGGTCCAAGCGATAAACCTTGAGTTTGCTTGAGTAGTGCCAACCCACTGCTAAAGATAATCGCGCCCCAAAAACTACCCATGGCAAGTGCGATTACACGGGCGACGTCTGGCGCAGCCAAGCCTTTGGCTCGATACACTCGAAACCTTGCAGCAGCTCCTGTAAGCGCTGCAAATCCCAGAGTGTTGCTGAGCGAGTAGCTAATCGTGGTCGCCGTGGCGGCGGTTTTCCAGCGCTGCGGCCTGCCAATCACTTTGAGCGCCTGGTAGTCATACAGGCTCATGCTCAGATAGCTGGCGCCAGTAAAAAGCGCTGCCAGCAGCAGCTGAACCGCACTGATCTCACCCAAAGCCTGTTTGACTTCAGCAAAACTGATCTCGCTCAGTAGGTGGCTCAGACTAGTTAGCACGATGACAAGCAAACTGCTTGCAATTAAGGCCAACAATAATTTTTTGTGCTTTTGATTCATGTGTAGGTTCCGGCGATCTACATGATTGACCAGCCCGCCCCGCCGCTCTAACTATTAGGCTTAAAATCATCCGGTTAAACCGCGATCTTAAATGATTCAACTCACCCTAAATTAGGTTTGCGGAAGCTTTATTAGGCTTTTTTGAAACTCGCCGCGCTCAAGCTTTCCTGATCGACTTGCAGTGATCTTGCCTATATATACCCTCCGCTCTTTACTCCACCGCGTAACGAGACTCTCAGCAATAAAGTATTGAAGCGGCTGTAACCACCAATAAAGCTGGGCTGTTGATCAATGAAACACGATTATTGAACAAGTCGATACAAATCCCATGACAGGCGAAACACTCAATCCGAGCCGCTCTGTTAATCTAATTGAGTGAGAACAGATCCACTCCAAGGAGCCCTTCTTGGATAACTTTTTAACCAAAATAAAATAAACCCACCCAACGGAGAACACCATGAGCATGAACGACGACCTGATGAACAAAGCCAAAACCTTGAAAAATGACCTGTTAGATAAGGCAGACGAAATCATAGAAGAGCTCAAGTCCTATGCTGATACTTTGCAGGCAAAGGTCAACGAGCTCAAAGATGATGTCAGCGACAAAGCAGGTGCCATGAAAAAAGACGCCTCTGACAAATATGATGAGCTGAAGTCAGAAACAGGTAAGAAAGTCGACGAGCTCAAAGGTAAAGCGGAGCAAGCTAAGTCCGACATCGAGAGCAAGCTTAAAGAAGCTAAATCAGATGCAGATTCCAAAGGTGACGAGCTTAAAGCCAAAGCGGATAAAGCTCAGGCGGACGCTAAGGTTAAGTTAGAGGAAACCAAAAACGACGTCAGCGACAAAGCTGATGAGTTAAAGAGCAAAGCCAAAGACGCCGCTGACAACGCCAAGAAATAACCCGAGTTGGCACTGTCCTAGGCAGTGCCAACCATTCACACGCTTTAAGGAGATACTATGAGTATTACCGATAAAATCAAAAAAACCATCGATGACATCGCCGGAACTGATTTATCCGACTCATCTGATGAGCTTCAGAAAAAAGACGTGGTCAATGAAGAGGGCTACAACGACTCAGACGACAACGTACTCGACATGATGGACAAGATGCACCCCAGTACTAAAGAAGTGCCGCTGAAAAACACCAAGTAATTTTGCTTAAAAAAACCAAGTCTTGTGACTTGGTTTTTTTGTTTCTAGTTTATATCTAGGCTTTCTGCCTAGCTATCAACTGACCGCCTCAAGTTCAGCTTTAGCCTCTTTGGTTTTAGGCTTAGCGCCTCGCTTGGGCTGATGATCATCGATATGCTCATAAACGCAATCATAGTGCTTAAGATCAACTTGCTTTAGATCGCTTTTAAGCTGACTCAGCGACCAAGGCCAGGCAGCAAAGTTTTTGCCATGAGCATCTAAATAGTAACTCGCGCAGCCGCCGGCGTTAAAGACGGTTGTACCTAAGGCACCCTGCACCTTGATGTTATGCGCCTCTACCACGGCAGGCTTGATCTCCAAGCGCTGGATACGATCACGCTTGATCGTGTGGATCGCGCTCACGATGTACTCCAACTGCGCTTCAGCCAGCCCGACAAATGAGTCATACACGAGGACATTTGGTCCCAGCATCAAGAAAGCGTTGGGCACCTTGGTTACCGCTGCTCCAAGATAAGCTTCAGGCGAGCTGTCTTTCCAGCGATCCGATAATCGTAGATTGTCGGTATCTAACACCTTTGACCCAATCGGCGGGTGAGACACGTTAAAGCCCGTCCCCCAGATAATCACATCGGCCTGGGTGTGCGTGCCGTCGCTTGCGATCAGCGTGTTGCCCTTGATCTGAGTTAGCCCGCAATCGATAAGCTCAGCATTGTTGCATTGGATGGCCGGATACCACTCGTTTGAAAACAGGATGCGCTTACAACCCAACGTAAAATTGGGAGTAACCTTAGCGCGAAGCTTTGGCGCGACCTGCAGTTTGATCGCTGCTTTAGCTGCCAGCTCAAAGGGTTTGATGAGAGCAGGTCGCCTGAGACCGACATTTATCGCCCGAAGAACCTCAGAAACTAAGCGACGCCCGCTAGCCTGCACGCTGGGGTTTGACTCCAAAAAGCCTTTGGCTTTATCGGTTATCGGTAGATCTGGCTTGGGCAAAACCCAAGGGGCCGTGCGCTGAAAGACCGTCAAGCTGGCCACTTTGGGTTGTATCTCTGGCACAAATTGGATGGCTGAGGCTCCCGTACCCACCACCGCCACTCGCTTACCGCTCAAATCAACCGAATGATCCCAGCGCGCCGAGTGAAAGTGAGCGCCTTTAAAGCTCTCTAGACCCTCGATTTTAGGTAAAGAAGGCTCAGTGATCGGGCCAGTAGCAAAGATCACAGTCTTGGCATGGTAAGTTTTGTGATTGGTCACAATCACCCACTGGTTGGACGCTTCATCGAACTTTGCGGTTTCTAGGGCCGTGTCAAAATCGATAAACCAGCGCAGCTGCAAGCCATCGGTGACATTTTTCAGGTAGTTTAAAATCTCGGGTTGCTTGGCAAACACGTGACTCCACTCATAGCTTGGCGCGAAGGAGTAGGAGTAAAGCGCTGAGGGCACGTCACACCCGCAGCCAGGATACGTGTTTTGTCGCCAAGTACCGCCGACTTCACTGGCCTGCTCGATCACTCGAAAATTGAGTATGCCGCTTTTTTTAAGGCGATAAGCTGCCGCAATTCCCGAGATGCCCGCGCCAACCACCAGCGTGTCATATACGTGAGTTTGATTAGATACTGGTTTTTTCATCTTGCACCTCCAACAAATCGATAAGACAGGCCAAACAACTTGGTATAGGTCGCCGGCAACGTCCGCTTAATCAGCCACAACAGCTTGGCGTCTGGCTGCGGCATGGTGTAAAGCTTGCCTCGATCCAGTCGATCCAAAGTCAACGCAGCAACTGATTTGGCAGTGACAAAGGAGTAGTTGGTCAGCATATGATCGGCTAATTTTTGATACTTGCCCGGCAGCTTGCCGCTCTTGATGATGTTGGTCGGAACCAAGGTGGGACACAGCGCGCTTAAGCGGATTCCGTCCTTTTTAAGCTCACCCGAGAGTGTCTCGGTGAGCGTGAGCACCCCAGATTTGGTGACGTTGTAAGTGCTCATCTCAGGAGCTGAGGTGAAGGCCGCAGCCGAGGCGACATTGATGATGGCGCCTCTACCTGAAGCTTTCATAGCTGGCACAAACGCATGGCAACCATGGATCACGCCCCACAAATTGATGCCCATGGCCCACTTCCAGTCCTCAAGGCTGGTTTCACTGAAGCGTCCGCCTATCCCGATTCCGGCGTTGTTAATCAGCAGATCAACCGGAGCACCGAGTAGCTCAGCAGCTGACTCAGCTAGCTTTTGCACTTGATCCGCGCTCGATACATCGCAGGCCACCGCAAAAGCTTTAGCGCCAGTTGCCTTGATCATGTCCACGGTTTCTTGAGCCGAATCCAGATTGATGTCGCTACACACCACTTGCCCGCCGCGCGCAGCGATCTCCAGCGCGAAAGCCCGCCCTATCCCCGATCCAGCCCCGGTCACTACGGCGCTTGCGCCATGACTAAACTTGTCCTTTTTGAATAAACCCATACTCACCTACCTGATCTATAAAATGGCGACATTTGACTGCTTAAGCTCTGAGTTTGGGGGTGAACTCTTTAATAAAGTAAGGCGTCAGCGCGCCGTACTCAGGGTCGAGTAGTTTTTGTTTGTAGTAGGCCAAGTATTCACTGGCGTCATGATCGTTTGGGTGGAAGCTTGGGCGCACATAGTCAGCGATGTGCTTGATCGAGCTACCAAAAACACCTCTTTTGGATCCAAACAACAGCGCATAACTGTTGACGCCTTCTTTCCAAAAGTTGATGTCTACCAAGTTTTTGGGGCGACGGAAAAAGGGAAGCATGAGCGCGCCGGCTGACACACCGCCAAACAGAGTCAACGCCGCGATCGCAAAACCCGCCATGCGCAGTGGGTAGCTACCGTTAATTTGTTGATAGACATCATATGCCACGTCTTTGTGCTCAGACTCCTCCAGCATGTGCCACATCCATAGACCCCGGCCGCGAACATCGTCTGAGTGGTAGAAGTTCTCCTCGTTTCGCATCATGTACTCGGCCAGAACCGCCGTAAAATGTTCAATGCCAGACATGAGCGAGAGTTTGAGTGGCTGCGGAAATTTGAGCAGTAGGTTATCAAACACCGCTTCAGCGAGCTTGCGATACAGCGTCACGGGTAAGTTACGCGGGATCATCGCGTCGTTGTATTCCTCATGGATCTTAGAGTGCAGCGCCTCCTGTCCAATCAGTGCGGTTAAGCGCTGCTTAAGCACAGGATCTTTGATCAGATCGCGGTGATAACGCGCGGTCTCAATCACTAGGTCTTCGCCATAAGTTAAAAAGATAGAAAGCGCTGCAAAGTAAGCACTCGCCCACTCGGCTTGCATATAAAACTTAGGATCAAGCTGGTCTGATTCAAACCCAAAGTCGAAGTGACGTATCGGAAAAGCGCTCTGAGCTCGGTTTGGATTGGTGGGTTTGGTTTTAAGTAGCTGGATGGGCTTAGAGCGCCCGATGAGTGATTGAGTGAGTTGAGTCAAATTCATAAAAAACTCCCAAGTTTGTCGAAGCGATGTCAAAAGGCAGTGCTAGTAGGTTTGAGCACCTTACCTATTTAGACTATTGCTTTTACTTGGGCGTTGTATTTGAACTCAGGACAATTGATGTTGAATAACGGCCAAACCAAGATAATCTGACATTTTAGATAGAACCTGAACTTATCTTGGTTTTTAAATATTAGCTTAACTCGTTGATTTAAATACTAATCATAAAGTAGCTTAATCAAACTTCGCGCGCGGTGATCTGAAGACCCACTTGATTGGCCAGTTCAACGAAGTTTGGAAAGCTGGTTGCCACGGTTTCAGTGCCCTCAATCACGATCGACTCTGTTGATCGCAGGCTCGCCACCGCAAAACTCATGGCGATGCGGTGATCATGGTGACACTCAATCCGCCCGCCGCCAAACACGGCCCGCTCGCCGCCTCGCCCCTGAATCGTGAGGCCGTCGTGATGCACCGTGCACTCAACACCCAAAGTGGTGAGGCCATCGGCCATGACCTGAATTCGATCGGACTCTTTAACCCGAAGCTCAGCAGCTCCGGTTAAGCGCATGGTCCCCTCTGCGCAACTCGCTGCGATAAAGATCGCTGGAAACTCATCGATCGCCAGTGGCACCAAGTGCTCAGGGATATCGATGTTAATCAGTTTTGAAGCATGCACCGTAACGTCCGCCACTGGCTCGCCGCCCTCCTCGCGCTCATGAGATAGCTCAAGCTTTGCGCCCATGAGTTTTAGGATATCAATCACGCCGGTGCGCGTCGGATTCATGCCGACCGCTTCAAGGGTGATCGAACCGGAACCCGCGATCGCGGCAGCCACCATAAAAAATGTCGCTGAGGAGATATCGCTTGGCACCGCGATATCACACGCGATCAGCTTATCTGGCGGTGTAATCGTCACTTTGGTCGCGTGCTCGCCCAGCTTCTCGCTGATCACCTCCACCCCAAACCCTCTAAGCATGCGCTCGGTGTGATCGCGAGTCACTTCCGGCTCAGTCACGCTGGTTTTTCCCTGAGCAAACAGCCCAGCCAAGAGCGCGCAGGACTTCACCTGAGCTGAGGCCACCGGCATCTCGTAGTGAGCGCCGGTTAGGTTTTTGACCGCCGTGATGCTGATCGGCGCGGTGCCGCGCTCGCCCGTGGTTTGCAACTTAGCGCCCATGGCCCGAAGCGGTTTGGCCACGCGCTCCATGGGGCGCTTGGAGAGGCTCACGTCCCCCGTTAGCACGGTGTCAAATGTCTGCGCTGCCATGATCCCGCTGAGCAGGCGCATCGAGGTGCCCGAGTTGCCCATGTACAGCTCACCCGCCGGTGCTTTGAGACCGCGCAAACCGACGCCGTGGATCACCACCTCACCTTGGTCTGGACCTTCGATGGTCACCCCAAGGTCGCGAAAGGCCTGCAAAGTAGCCAGCGCATCTTCGCCCCCTAAAAAACCGCTGACTTTAGTGGTGCCAGTGGCAAGCGATCCGAACATGATCGAGCGATGCGAGATCGACTTATCGCCTGGCACCTTGATGCTACCTGATACTTGCGCCCCGCCAGATCCGGCAGGCGCGCATACAAACTCTTGACTCATGGGGTTGTCTCTTAATTGTTGGGTATAAGCGTTTTGCTTGAGCATATGATCAAAATGCCTGCGAGCCGCCCGAGCACGTGTGAACACGCCTAGCACGCTGTCAGAATCACTCTTGACGATCGCAAGTTTGAGCCGCTCAAGGTGGTGCTCAAAATCACTAATCGCGTCTAGCAGCGCTGGCTTGTTAGAAAAAAAGATGTCGCGCCACATCACCGGATCACTCGCGGCGATGCGGGTGAAGTCACGAAAGCCGCCGGCAGCAAAGCGAAAGTGCTCTAAATTATCGTTAGAGCTAGCTAACTGCTCAACCAGATTAAAGGCCAGCAAGTGCGGCAAGTGACTGGTGGCTGCCAGCACCTGATCATGGCGCTCCGGCTGCATGTGCGTGACGATCGCGCCGCAAGCTTCCCACAGACGAGTCACCAGATCCAGCTCATGAGCGCCGGTGGACTCAAGCGGCGTCAAGATCACCGATTTGCCGCGGTAGAGGTCTTTGTCTGCAGCACTGGGACCACTTTGCTCGGAACCTGCGATCGGATGACCCGGCACAAAACCGGCTGGCAAATCACCTAGCGCAGCTTTGGCCGCTTCGATCACGCTCACCTTGGTGCTGCCGACATCTGTCAAGATCACGCCAGTTTTTAAGTAGCCACGTAGGATTGTAAGCACCGCTTCAGTTGAAGCGACCGGAAGCGCCAGCACCACAAGATCAGCTCCTTTAACTGCCGCGCGCGGGTCTAAGGTCGCACTGTCACACAACTTCAGCCGTAGCGCCGTCTCACAGCTTTTTTGGGTACGCAGCACCGCGGTGATCTCACCGCAGATTTGCGCTTGTTTCATCGCGGCGGCCATCGACGCCCCGATCAGCCCAAACCCGATAAAGGCCACCTTACCAAAGTACAGCTGATCGCTCATGAATCACTCTGAGCAGCGATCACATCAGCGCCGGTTTCCTGCCAACCGCTTAAACCCGCATCAACTGACTCTTCAGTCTCAAGCCCCAGAAGCGCTTGCATGGCCTGGATAAAGTGGTCATTTTCGGCAGGCAATCCGATTGACACCCGTAGCCACTCACCCATCGCGTAACCTCCTAGCGGGCGTGCGATCACGCCAAGGTTAAGCAGCGCCTCATAAAGCTGTGCGCCGTCGCCGCCAAACAGGTTTTCAGGTACTTTTAAGGTCACAAAATTAGCGGCGCTTGGCAGATAGGTGATTTGCCAGTTATCTAAAACCTGCTCAAGCCGCTTGCGCTCAGTCAGGTTCAGATCGGCGCTGGCTTGCAGGAACTCGGTGTCGCTGAGCGCTGCGGTCGCGGCCAGCTGAGATAGTGTGCTGACGTTAAAGGGGTGGCGCAGGCGGTTGATCAGATCGGCAAGCGGTGCGCTTGAGAGCGCGTAGCCGACCCGCATGGCAGCCAGGCCAAAAGCTTTAGAAAAGGTGCGGGTGATGATCAGATTGTTAAATTCACTCAGCCAGCTCAGGCTGGTCTCACTGCTAGAGCCAAAGTCGCCTTTGTACTCGGTGTAGGCCTCATCTAGCACCACCACCACATGAGAAGGCACTTTTGCCAAAAACTCATGAATCGAGCTCTGAGACAACAAGGTGCCGGTCGGGTTGTTGGGGTTGGCGATAAACACCAGACGCGTGGCATCAGTGATTTGGGCTAGCATCGCCTCCAGATCATGTCCGTAGTCTTTGGCCTTAGCGATCTGAGCGGTGGCGCCGATCGCCGCGGTGACAATCGGGTAAACCGCAAAGGCGTATTCGCTCATCACCACCGCTTGATTGGACGCAACAAATGTCCGCGCGATCAGATCCAGCAAGTCGTTTGAGCCGTTACCCAGCGTGATCTGATTGAGGCTCAAATCAGCCTCAGCAGCGTGATACTGGGCGATCGCGGTTTTCAAAGTAAAACCGCCGCCATCTGGATAACGCGAGAGCGTCTCAAGGCTCGCAGATCGAACCACCTCTAAAGCTTTAGCGCTAGCGCCAAGCGGGTTTTCGTTTGAGGCCAGCTTGGTGATGTGAGCAAGCCCCTTTTCGCGCGCCAGCTCCTCAATCGGTTTTCCGGTCACATAGGGTTTGAGTGCCTCAATCGAGGGATAGGCAGCGGTTGGTTTTAGGTGCTTACTCATAAAGGCGCTCAGATCACAGCGCGCGGGTAGGAACCCAGCACGCGGACATTTTTGGTGTTGCTGCGGATTTCATCCAGCGCCTCACAGATATGCGGATCACTGGCGTGACCGAGCAGGTCGATGAAGAACACATAAGCCCACTTATCTGGCTTAGCAGGACGAGTTTCAATACTGGTCAGGGAGATCCCGCGCGCTGCGAGCGGCTTTAGGATATCCAGCAGCGCGCCCGCTTTATCAGCCGCGCTGACCACGATCGAGGTTTTATCGGTGCCACTAGCAGCAACCGGCGCCGATCCCACGATCAAAAACCGGGTGGTGTTCTCGGGGTTGTCCTCTATGTTGCTAAAAAGCGCCGTCAGCTCATAGTTTTGCGCTGCACTAGACCCCGCGATCGCCGCTGAGTGCCACTCACTACCAACGCGCCGCGCCGCCTCGGCGTTTGAAGACACCGCCACGCGTTCAGCCGCCGGATAGTGCGTATCCAGCCAGTGGCGACACTGCGCCAGACTCTGCTGATGCGAGTAAACCTTGGAGATCGCGTCTACCTTGGTGCTTTGCCCGACCAAAAAGTGGTGGTGGATGCGCAGCTCCACTTCCCCGATGATCGAGAGGCTGGAGGACATAAACCGATCCAGCGTGTGATTGACCACGCCCTCGCTTGAGTTTTCAACTGGCACCACCCCGTAGGTCGCACTGCCCGCCTCTACCTCGCGAAACACGTCCGAGATCGTCGGCAGTGCTGTGGTCAGCGCCGCCTTGCCAAAGTGTTTGAGCGCCGCGGCCTCAGTAAAGGTGCCAATCGGACCCAAAAATGCCACACGCTGCGGATCTTCAAGCGACAAACACACCGACATGATCTCGCGAAACAACTTAGCCGCTGCATCATCGGGCATGGGGCCAGTGTTTTTCTCTTTGATCCGGCGAAGCACCTGCGCTTCACGCTCAGGTCGATAAAAGATCGCGGCTGGATCGTCGTCTTTTTTGACCCGCGCCACCTCCATCGCAAGACCCGCGCGCTGGTTCAAAAGCCCCAGCACCTCGGTGTCGAGCGCATCAATCTGATCGCGCAGGGCGATTAGTGCCTCTGGGTTCGACGCTTCTGGGTTGGCTTTTTGATCCGACTCACTCATCGCGGCGGGAACTCCTATATATAAATGGCTACCATAGCCGACATTTTACTCAGGCTCGCGTGCTTTCGCACCCCAAACTCGGTACGGCAATAAAGCAGTTTAGTTAACCAAGTCTTTCTTGTGCACGAGGTAAACCAGCAGCAAAACCGGCAGGCCCAACAGCGCGGTAAACCAGAAAAACGGTGCATAACCAAAGCTATCGACAATCGAGCCTGAGTAGCCACCGGTGACCTTGGGGATCAGCGTCATGAGCGATGAAAACAGCGCGTACTGAACCGCGGTGAAGCGGATGTTGGTCAGCGCCGATAAAAACGCGATGAACACCGCGCCAGCAAGACCGGAGGCGAGGTTGTCCATGGTGACGGCAAGGTAGAGGTAGAAGATCGAGTCACTGTTTTGCAGCAGCAAGATAAACAGCAAATTGGTTGCGCTGGCTAGCACCGCGCCCAGCATCATGGCGGGCATGATCTTAAATCTGAGTGCGAGGAGTCCGCCCAAAAACCCGCCCGCGATGGTCATGATCACGCCAAACAGCTTAACTGCGTTTGCGATCTCGATCTTGGAGAAGCCCATGTCTTGATAAAAGACATTTGAGATCACCCCAGCGACGATATCTGAGATCCGGTACGTACCGATCAAGAGCAAAAGCAGCAGCGCAGATGATCCATAGCGCGCAAAAAAGTCGGTGATCGGGGTCACCCAGGTTTGACGGGCAACTTCTTTGTCGACGAGTCCGGTAAGGGTGAGCAGGTAACCGGTGAAACCAGCAACGGTGGTGGCCGAACCCAACCGGCAGGTTTCAAAAACAAATGACAACAGCGGCGCATCGCTTGGTTTGGTGAGCGCGCTGCCAAAGAAGCGGTAGCCGATGACGAACGCGGCGACAGATATGAGAAACAAAAGCACAAGGCGCGCGTAAGCGGTAACCGGTTTGGGCTCGATCACGCCAGTGACTGGTTCACGGATGATCAAGGTGGTCAGAACCCCGATCCCCATGACCCCGGCCATGATCAGGTAGGTCAGTTTCCAGGCGTCGTAGGAGTAGCTCTCTGCGGTCGATCCAAAGATCTGCGCAAGGTAGAGCGCGCCAGCTCCAGCCACGATCATACCGATGCGGTAACCAGCGTTATAGGTGGCAGCCAACACCGACTGCAAATCAGCGGGTGCCAGCTCGATCCGGTAGGCATCGATCACGATGTCTTGAGTGGCTGAGGAAAATCCCAAGAGCACAGCAGCTGCTGCCATGAGGGTCAGCGCTTCAGGAGTCACCGGATTAACCAGCGCCATGCCAGCGATCGCAAGGATCACCATGAGCTGCGCAATCAGCAGCCACGAGCGCCTGCGACCCAGTATTTTTCCCAGCCAAGGCACCGGCATCGCATCCACGAGCGGTGCCCAAACAAACTTAAAGCTATAACCCAAGGCCGCCCAGCTAAACAGCGTCACCACACTGCGATCCAAACCCGCCTCACGAAGCCACAGGCTTAAGCTTGAGAAAATCAGCAGGATCGGTATCCCGGCACTAAAACCCAAAAACAGCATGATCAGCGCGCGCCGGTCTCCGTAAGCTTTAAAGGAGCTTAAAAAAGTCGGCTTAACAGTCTCTGCTGCAGCTTGGCTTAAGTTCGGATTGGCGTTTGGATTGACAGTCTGATCAGTGGATTGGGTCATGGCGGGGTCAAAAAAACCAAAAAAGTACTATAGCGGGTTTCACCTCCAGGGGACAGCTGAGCAAGGTGACTTCAAGTTATCTCATCAGCAAAATGTCACTGGGTTTAAGCCCTCAAGTGGCACAGCGTTAGATGGCGATCAAGGCCGCCATAACTGCTAAATTAGATTTGATGCGCGGACCGTATAGGGTGAGATTTGAGTTTTAAACCAGCGCCGCCAGATGCGCGCCAAACCACTCCGCAGTCTTGATGTCGCCCGCCGGCGGGGTTTCGTCAGGGTGAGCGTCATCGGCCTGCGCCATGAGTCCCATGTGGGAGCCAAGGCGGTTCAGGTCGGTGATGGCACTGCCGGTGCTCATGAGCGGCAGGCTTGCCCAGTTCATGCCGTGCTGCATGCTGAACAAGCAAAGCTGCTGAAGCACTTGCAGTTTGTCACCTGAGAGCCCGCCTGACACCGTAAACCCAGCCGCCCACTTACCTACCCAGCTACGCTGCATCCAGCGCTTTGAAGAGCTATCCATAAAGGTTTTAAACTCCGCGCTCACGCTGCCCATATAAGTTGGCGAGCCGAAAACCAGTGTTTCAGCGGCGTCTATCTGTGCCCATAAACGCTCCGCATCTGGACTACCTGAAGCCAGATCAGCCACCTTGATCACATGTGCTTCTACCTGACTGCCCACACCGAGCTGGATCGCGTGCGCGACCTTGGCGGTGTGACCAAAGGCAGAGTGATAGATGATCGCGATCGATTTGGCGCGCGGCAGCGCAGATGCCGGTTGATCAGGTTTTGTGTTGAGGTTCTGGCTCAAAGCAAGCTTATCCGCAGGAATAAAGCGCGCAGTTTAGCAACTCTTAAGCACATCTACTGTGGCGTTAATTTAATCAAACCCGGACCAGCCGCCAATCATCCGCGATCAACACAGCTGCCGATCACTCAATCCAGGCCAAAACCGCCATACGACCGGTCACCCCGTCGCGCCGATAAGAGTAGCAGGCCGGATCAGCGAAACTACACGTCGGGTCATGGGTGGCACTGACCCCAAGCGCACGCAGTTTGGTCAGCGCAATCCCCGGCAAATCCGCCAAAAACTTATCACCATGAGCTGCAAAATGCCCGCCATAGCCAGCATCTGCTTGGATAAACGCCTCGCGCACTTCAGCCCCAACTTCAAAGTTGGCCTGCTGGATCGCCGCACCGATAAACCCAAAGGCGGGTTGGCTCATGCTGCCTGCGGTTTTCTCGATGATCCCCGCTAAAAGCCCGCGCCAACCGGCATGGATAACCGCAACTTCGCTTCCAGCTTTATCGGTCAGAACGATTGGCAGGCAGTCCGCACTCATGATCGCCAGTGCTGATCCTTTGAGATTGGTTAGTTGAGCGTCGGCGTCTGGCACAGCGCTGCTATAGATAGGTTTTTTAAGCTCGTGGATCGAAACCCCGTGCACTTGATTGACCCAGCTAATCTGATCGGCGCTGATCAGGTTTAAAAGCATTGCGCGATTAGCTAACACCGAGGCGGGATCGTCATCGACGTGCAGCGCCAGATTAAAGGCCCCATAAACCGATGAATCAGTCAGACCTGCAGCCGCTGCCGCGCCCGGGCTAACAGTGACATTTGCCGGGTGGCTTCGGTAAGTCTGGCGGACTTGCACGGTCGCTGGCCAGCCGGTGGGTAGCAGGTGCTCTTGAGTCAAGCGCATGAGCTTCATCAATTAAAAATTTGGCTTTAGTTTAGCGCGCTTGATTCATGGTTGAACCCATGTTTGCGATAAATAATGAGACAGTTTTTTGGTATTAGCGCGGAGCTCGTGTTTTCCTGAGCAGCATAAGGCCACTGACGGACAACAACAGCATGAGTACGGCACTTATATCCAGCAACCACTTGCCAGCGGGGAGGAACCTAAGTGCGTGCAGATCCTGCACCAGTCGCTCTGCGTTTAAACCCGGTATGCTTAAACTTTCATCAAATCGGGTTTTAACGGTGTCCGGTAAATCAGTGGGCGGGATTATCTGTGCACCGATCTCAGCGGCAGCACTCACAAACTGATCGCTACTGGCATCGGCTGGCTCAAGTTGTAGGCTAATCAAATCAAACACGTACCCGCTATCCCCCGCAATTAAACCTAGCTGATCAGCACCAACCAAGAAAGCTGACGTGATTGGCTGATCCAAGGGACTAACCAACGATTCAATCAGTGCGGCATTTTCATCGACGATCTGGATTTGGCTTTGACACATAAGCGCCATCATATTGGGGGCAGACTCGACAGCTAAGACTGGAGCTACACTTAAGTTAACCGCAGCGACTGCGCTATCGCTGCACTCAGCGATCGGCAAGCCGTCCAGATAAAACTCACTTCCGCTCAAGCTCCATACCTGATCAAAAGCCTTAAGGTGAACCCCTTCAGGCGCAGTAACCCCGTAGGCCTTGAGCCACAGCCCCTTGAGCGGCTGTGCGCCGAGCTTTAGGTCCTGAGCATGGTTGAGCAAGATACCAGTGATCGCAAACCACAAGATCGGCAGAAGCACGATGATCGCAAGCTTGCGGTGCCACTGTCTTATCCAGACGCGAAACCAGCGCAGCTTACTCAGCTTTGAGTGACTAAGCTCTGCCTCACTCAGCGCGGGGTCAATAGGTTTTTCTTGAGTTTCATCCTGCTGATCTGATGTGCTCACTTTGCTCGAACCACCTGTTCATGCAGGTAAAGCGCCCACTCAGAGACGTTAGTGACCGCCCAAACCGACAAGGTCGCTCCCGAGATCCCATCAATCCGATTAGTGAGTTTGTCGCCTTTGAGCGCAGCGCCTTTAAACTGGCGAGTGAAAAAGTCGTGGCGCACTTCATAACCGCGCGACTCGCGGTAGGTCAAGATATCGACAAAATCCACCTTACCGCCCTCTACCACCACCCCGATCGTGATCGGCTGCTCTTTGCCGATCTCGTTAATCACCCACGCCGTCTTGTTGCCCACTTGCCAGTACCGCGTCCGAAGCCCAGCTACTGGGTGACCCAGCAGCTTGAGTCCCCGCGCTTTATCAGCCGCCTGTATCCAGTAGGTTTTCGCCGCTGGCACCTCCCCAAAAGCCTTGGTTAAAAACTGATCTTGAGTCATATAGACCGAGGCGGCCTGAGCCGGGAGCACGGCAAACAGACTGACTAGAAGTAGCAAAATGCCCACCATCGTAGGCATTTTGCTCAGCTTGTAGACTGTAAACCTGCAAGCTTTGGTCATCAAAAGCTCCAGCCTACGCCCAGGTTAAAGCCGTCCTGACCTTTGTTCGCTTCTGAGTCCTGAATCTGGTAGTCAGCTTTGAGCACCACGTTGTCAACTAACCAGTAGTTAAAGCCAAGATCGATCTGGTCGGTTTTGGTGGCAAGGTTCGCGCCTGCCTGATTGTCCCACTCGCTGTAGCGCGCAAACACGCCTAAGTTGTCGCTGAGCAAGTAGCTAGGCTCTAAGTACCAACCAAACTGCTGATCCGCGCCGTCGGCCAACTGGTTAATTTCATCGTCAAATGACCAGTTTGCCACCAGAGCACGCAGTCCTAAGTTACCGCGTTGCACGTCGATATGCGCCTCGGTCAACACCCCATCGATGCGGCCAACGGTGCTAGCCGGATCACTTTGAGTCAGATCAGACTGATACTGCACAGTCCCGCCAATCGTGACGCCGGGCGCGGCAACATAGCTTAGCGCTGCGGTGTAAGCCAGATCGTTTGCGTCAGCTTCAGAGGCTTTTTGGCGACCGTCGCGCACCTTGAAGTCTCCATCTGCCAGTTTCAAACCAGAAGTAACTGAAGCGTTGTAGCTAAGCCCTGGCAGCACTTCACCGCTTGCGCCTAAACCGGCTTCCCACCAAGTCGTCGGGATGATGTTTCGCTCGACGTTGTTGCGCTCAACCCCATAAAAGGTATCGGGTTCGTGGGTTTCGTTGAGCAGGCCAACCGGCATCAAGAACACACCGGCGCGGGCAGCGTGACCGCGCATGTAGTCCCACTCGATAAACGCCTGCTCAAGCTCCACTTCACCATCAGCGCCCTCACCCGCCACGGCATGTTCCACTTCTAGCTCCGAATAAAAGCGGACGTCTTCACTGAACTGGTGACCTAAAAACAGCACGAAGCGGTGCAGGTCGATCTCTGTTTTGTCTTGAGCGGCGGTATCGCCGTTTAGGTTGTTGTAGTGAACTTCCGCATAGCCGCCCAAGCTGGTCTGGCCGGTTTGCAGGCCACTGAACGGGCTGGGGCTGGCCGCTGTAGTGGCAGTCTGCGGAGCGCCGGTTTGTTGAGCCCCGCTCATAGTTGCGCCGCTAGCACTGGAAGAAACCGCGCTTGGTTGAGCGCTCATCTGTGACTCAAGCGCAGCGGTCAAAGCGTTTAGCTGCTCTTGCTGAGCAGCTAGAGCTTGCTTTAATTGAGCGATTTGTTCAGCTTGACTCTGATTGCTTTGGCTGGCTTCAGCCGCCATCGCGGTTGAGCCGATGGATACTGAGGCTGCCAAGATCATGAGAGCGAGCGGTTTTTTGATCATCGAGTTTGGTGCAGTCTTCATAGCTAATTCGTATCTGTTCAGTAAGGTCAGGCGCGATTAAACACGATATTAAGTACGAACGCAAATCGTTATCATTAAGGTTTACGCAACTTAAGCCATCAGGTATGATTCGTCGAGTTTTATCAGAGTCACGCTATTACCCGACGCTCCTGTTCTGACACTGATTTAAGAGCCCAAGCATTTAAGAGCCCAAAGATCAGTCAGGTTTCTAAATTTTTAAATAGATACTGCAAATTCATTTGCGAGGTTCGCGTGCATCTATGGCTGACATTTTCCCAATCAGTCATGAAAACCAAGGGCACCCCTTTAGTTAAAGCTTTGCTTAATTAGCATTTTATAACTTAAATGTTAGTAAAACTTAATTTAAACTCACTGCAATGTTCTCCATCTTTACAGCATCCACCACTTTGAATCAGACCTACTGACACAACAACCAGACACCACCTCGGAGCCCAAACATGTCACGCAAACTCATGATCACCATCCACCTTTACTTAGCGGCTTTTTTTGCGCCTATCCTGCTGCTCATGGCGGTGTCAGGTGGACTCTACTTAGTTGGTGTTAAAGGATCGATGGATAAAGCCGCGCCCATCGTAGTGAGCGGCGCCAGTATCGATGCTGAGGGCGACACCAAAGCACAAATTAAAACCCTGCTAGATGAGGCTGGTTTGAGCTCGCGTTTTGAATCAGTCAAAGATCGAGGTGACAAGTACCAGACTCGCCCCAGCAGCCGTGACCACTACGAGATCACGCCCAGCGCAACTGGCGTGAGCATCACTCCTGTGTCCCCCAGCCTCGTCGCCGCGATGATGGAGCTGCACATGGGTCATGGACCCAAACTTTATCGCCTAGTTGAGATCGTCATGGCGCTGGGCTTAGTGTTGATCCTCATCAGTGGATTGATCATCGGAGTCAGGTCGCCGCTACTCAAAACTCCGACCGTGGCGGTGAGCGCGGCTGGGATCATCATCTTTGTCGTGTTGGCTGCTCTGCTCTAGTTGCAAAATGCCCTCGCTGTCACACACATAAACTAAGGCACCGCTTGCGGTGCTTTTTTACATCTAAATCTGACTCAATTTTGGTAAGTGTCATGGTTAGCGCTTGGTGGCTAGGCGATATGAATCAGGCGCTGGCCTAAAATTCCTTTATCGGCGGGGCCCGCCAAACCTGACCACGGTGCTTTATATAAACCAGGCTCACCCAATCAAGAGCGCGACTATAAACCCAAGCGCTAGGCTTGAGTTTCAATGACACCCTGCCCAAATCGGGCAACGCTCGAATGCATTAAGAAAGCCGTGCCCTTGCACTATCAACTCAACCGCTAAATCACAAAATCGAGATAACGCAGCCCTTTGGTTCTAAATCAAATGCGAGCGTCTCCCCAAAAGTTGCCCTAAGATAACGTGTCAAATTATTTTTGGGCTAATTAAAGACTTTAAGAAATCCAACTGATACTGCAAGTTTTTAGAAAGTACGGGTTCAAAATACGGGTCAAAATGATTGGCATCAATTATTTTGGTTTGCACATATTTTTTATTTTGGCCCTCAATATTCGCTCGATTAAAAGGAGCCACCGTATCGCCTGAAGCACCAATCAACAAGGTGGGTATTTTAATCTTGGATAAACGCTTAACCGGCCGATACGTGCCAATCGACAACACTGAACGCGCGGCAATTCGGTTGTCGTACTTCATACCGGATGCTTCAATACCGCGGCGCATCGCCTCTTCAGCCCCATCACGATCCATCGAACCAAATTTACCTGGTGCTGAGACGACCGGTATGTAAATTGGACGACCGACCTTGAGTAAATCAGTCATGCCATAAGCACCAAAGCGCAGCAAACTTAGTAGCGGAATCGCTTTCACCGCATCTCGCCCGTCAAGCATGGGAACTTGAGCGATGGCACCCAGTAGTTCTGGGTGCTGAGCCGCGATATCCACCACATGACCACCCCCAAACGATGTGCCCCAAAGCACAATTTTCTTTTCGTTGACGACTATCTGTTTCTTCAAATGAGTCAATGCGGATTCAACGTTACCGACACGCTTTGCCGGGTTAATACAGTTTCGCGGTAGACCCTCACTACTCCCCCAACCGGGGTAATCAAATGTCATGACTGCGAATCCAGCGTCAATAAATGCCGCAATAAATGGCCCAGTAAGTGAACCTTGAACCCCGCCCCAACCATGCACCATCAAGATCGCAGGTAAGCCACCCGGCACCTTATTAAGCGCTTCCGGAAGAAAAAGTGACGCAGCGCACTGCACTCCGTCAGAGTAAAAGACTGATTTCACCCTTACCGGCTGGCAATCTGTTTTTGAAACCACTGCTTTGGGACTCGTCATCGCCAATTTCCTCGTTAAACTCTGGAAACACCCAGACAAGTATTCAAGGTCCGATAAACGCGACCACTTATCTTGAATGCCATTCAAGAATTGATATTAGCGTTATCCTTGTAAACTAGTCAAGCAATCTTCAAACGAGAAACTCCTCTCTTATGGCCAAAAACAAACGACATGTTGATAAAGAGCAGAAAGCCGACGAGATCGAGCTGGCCGCGATGCAGCTGTTCATTGAGGTGGGTTTTGACTCCAGCTCCATGTCGATGATTGCCAAGTCGGCGAACGTCGCCCCAAATACCCTATATTGGTATTTTAAAAACAAAGATGACTTGCTCATCGCGGTGTTAAACCGACTCGTGAGTGCCAGTATGGCGCTTTACCCAAGCATGATGACTAAGCCGTTAACCGAACAAACACTGTGGTTGCTGCATCAGCTAAAACAAACCAAAGGCCTAATTTCAACCGTACATGCCCGTATCGAGCATTCGCCTAGCATTGCTACCTGGCATGATAATTTTCATCGAATGATTGAGATGTTGCTAACTGCACAATTAACTTTAAATGGCCTTGAAAAAGATAAAGTTCCATCTTTCGCCAGTGCACTAACCTTCGTGGTTGAAGGTCTTCTCTCCCACGAACATACGCAACAAGAAGAACAGGAAATGATTAGCTGGATACTGCGTACTCAGTAAATCAACCCATGAGGATACAAAACCAGCTCTCATCAATACGTAAAAGTCTCCATGGATAAAGTAGAAACCCATGTTTGTGGCTAACGTCAGTTTCGTCGTTGCAGCGGACACCAAAGCACAGATCTGGGCACTGCTGATAAAGCAACAATTTGAATGAGCGCCGAGCCGTTTGAAGATCGCGGTTGTAGCAAGATAAAGCACCCCAGTCAGCCAGAACTTACATGAGTGACTCTGAGGGCGGCAAGTTTAACGATCTCTAGCTGCGTTTCAGTCAATCACAAATAAAACTTAGCTTAGCTGCTTTTGGCTTTTTGAAACCCTGATCGCAAGTTCAGCAGCATGATAAGAGGGGCTGTTAGAGAGGCCGTTAGAACTCCCAACCAAAACCTAAAACCAGCCGTATCGGCTGGTTTATTTGATTTTAGAATTAGTGCTCAATCAACCCGCTTTAGTAAAGAGATCATCATCAGCTAGCGTTTGGCATCACTTGCCATACCTGACCTCGGTGCTTGGCGTACACCTCTCGCACCCAATCAAGCGCTGGACTGTCCGCCCAGATCTTAGCCGCGCTCGCCATCTTGGTGCGGAAATCATGGGTTCCGTAGATGGGGTGTTCTACTGGACAAGCTAGCGGCGCAAGCATAGCCGCCGCAGTGATATCGGCGACCGTTAGTGAATCACCCACCAGATAAAAACCAAGCTTGATACGCGACTCCAGCCACTTGATCTGCGCATCGATCTTTGTCTCGGCAATCGCGACATCTCGAGGGTTAATCTTGAGTTTGCTTTTAAAAACCGACTTGATCAGCGGATAACCGCCACGAACTAGGCTCGCCTCCCAAGGCTTAGCAAACTGCGTCCAGATATCCAAGATCAGTGCTTTGTGTGCAAATCCAGGACTGTAAAGATAGCGAGCCACTGCCTTACCGATCGAATCAAAGCGAGTCTGAATCTCCAGGATCTCAGCCAAGTGATCCTGAGGCAGGCTTTTGAGTGGTCCATACTCTCGCTGCAGCCAATCCACAATACGCGGGCTATCCTGCACTCGGCTACTGCCCTTTTCCACCAGAGGAACCGTGCTTTTTCCGCGTCCACCCTTGACTAGCATCGGTAGTGTGTGGATGGCAGGTGTCAGCGCCTGCTCGACGTAATTGATCTGCTCATAGTCGAGCAACCAGCGGATCTTCTCGCTGTAGTGAGACATGTTGATGGTATATAGGGTCAGCACTTGATTGTCGGACAAAGCATGCCTCACGAAGTTAAATAATCAACTTACCATAACCCAACCGGTAGGTAAGGTTAAACTGAAGTTTACGCTGGGCGCTTAAAACGCGATGCCCAATTTTTCGAGCAACTCGGCGATATCTACTGGGAGATCCGCGTGAACTCTGAGCGCCTCACCGCTGACCGGATGCACAAAACCAAGCTCAGCTGCATGCAGCACCTGCCGGTCAATCTTTGGCAAATCACGGTAAGTCAGTAGCTGATTGTAGCGCGCAGGCAAATACACCGGATCACACCACAGCGGGTGATCAATGTGCTGCATGTGCACACGGATCTGATGGGTTCGACCCGTTTCAAGCTTGATTGAGCACCAGCTAAACAGGTCATTTTTGAACAGTACTTCAACATGAGTCACGGCAGTTTTACCCGACTCAACCACCGCCATGCGAGTGCGCTGACTGGGGTGGCGACCGATCGGCGCGTTGATCTTTTGCGCGCGAACTTCTCCTACCGCAAGCGCTAGGTAGCGCCGGTAGACGGTTTTGTCCTTGAGTTGCTCCTGCAGTGCTAGCTTCACCGGCGCAGTTTTTCCCACCACGATCAGCCCGCTGGTGTCCTTGTCTATCCGGTGAACCAGTCCCGCTCTGGGCAGTTTGGCAAGCGCCGGCTCATGGTGCAGTAGTCCGTTAACCAAAGTGCCGGTGCGATTGCCAGCGCCAGGGTGCACCACCAGTCCTACCGGTTTGTTGACCACTAACAGGTGCTCATCCTCATAGACTATATCGAGCGCCATCGCCTCAGGCAGATCGGTTGAGTGGTCCTCGATCTGGGTGCTCAGCGCCATACACTGCCCGCTTTTGACGCGAGTTTTGGGGGCGGCCTGCGCCCCATCTAGCGTCAGCTCCCCGCTTAAAATCCACTGCTTGATCTGCGAGCGGGAGAAGTCGCCAAACACTTGAGCGGCAAGTTGATCAAAGCGCACGCCCGCTTCAAAAGGGGCGATGTTGTAGGTGAGTTGAATCGAGTTGGTATTTGTCATGACGGCAGTTTACCTAAGGCGGGGCCGCTCTCCTATGCTTTTAATTCAAAGTTTTTCAGTTAAACCATGACAACTTAAGTCACCCAAATGCCCACCTTAGCCCGCATCGCCCTCAAACCTGCCTCTATAGTGTTTGCTGGCACTCAAACCAATCAACATCACTGCTGATTAACTGGCCTAGGCGCGTAGCCTTAACTTTGGATGAGCGCTCAAGCGGTGACATTTGACTGCCAACAGGCGACCCACATCGGCGGCGCCAGGGTCAACAATCGGGTGAGATCCAGTTTGCCAATCAGCGGGGTTTAGTGCTTAAATACCCAGCAATCATGCGGGCTTGCCGCGACCAGAATCAATAGGAAAACCATGCTTTTTCGCTCACTGAAACCCTTGACCCTGAGTCTGCTTAGCGTATCTGTACTGGTACTTAGCGGCTGTCAGACGCTGGGCCTCACCAAAGACAAGCAGATCGCTGAGCAAAGCACGCCAACAGAGTCTGAAGCGGGTTACTACGCTGAGGCGGTTACCGCACTCAAAAAAGATCGTTTAGAGACTGCCGAGCAAAATCTGCGCGACCTCAGGACATTTTACCCGATCGGGGTTCATGCCGAAGAAGCCTTGCTGGCGCTGATCTATGTTGATTACCGTCAGGGCGACTACCCCGAGGTGATCAAAAACACCGAACGCTTTGTCAGCCTCTACCCCACTAGTCCTGAGATCGATTACGCGCTCTACATCAAGGGCGTCTCCAGCATGACCAGCGGAGTCGGCTCACTGATGCGCTACACAGAGCTCAACTTGGCTCACCGCGACGTCGGTTACCTACGGGCTGCCTATCAAGACTTGGGCGCGCTGGTTAACCAGTTTCCGCAGTCGCCTTACGCGCCTGACGCGATTGACCGCATGTACTATATCTACAACGCCATGGCCGAACACGAGATGAACGCAGCGCGTTGGTACTTGCGCCGTGAAGCTTACCTTGCCTCACTTGAGCGTGGCCGCTGGGTGTTTCAGTACTACCCACAAAGCATGAGCGTGCCTGAGGCGATGGCGATCATGCAGATCAGTCATGAAAAACTCGGCAACACTCAGACTGCCCAGCAATACCGGGACCTGATCGCTGCCAACTACCCTGCTTTGATTCAGGACGGCAAGATCGATCCACAAAATGCCCGAGTCAAAGGCTCACTACTAAACCGAGCTACGCTTGGAATTGCAGGTGAACCTGAGCGTCCACGCCTCTTCCCATCACCTAAAGCGGCCGGTAAAACTCAGTCAATCATGTCTGCCTCAGCCCTTCGCTCACCTCCAGGCGCTTTGCCGCCGGCTGACGCCATCACCGATGCGCCGACGCCAGGTGTCGTGGTTGCTCCTCCGGTGAACTTTGGTCTGGGGCTGCCGAACAACAACCCAACCGACAACGTCAGTGATCCGAGCAGTGAGTTCCCCGTTACTGCTCCGATCAATCCCAATCCAGCGATTGCTCGCTGATTTGACTAGCGCCCTGCCAACGCACTCCGATCGGGGTGCGTTTTGAGCATACCGGAACAAACCCTCGAGCAAATCAACGATCTGGCCGATCTGGTCGGAATCATAAGTAAGCACACCACCTTAAAACCCAGCGGCAAAAGCTTTAAGGGTTGCTGCCCGTTTCATAAAGAAAAGTCGCCCTCTTTCTACGTCCACCCGCACGAGGGCTACTACTACTGCTTCGGCTGCAAAGAAAGTGGTAACGCGATCAGTTTTTTGATGAACTATGAGCACTTGAGTTTTCTTGAGGCCGCTGAGCAGCTGGCCGCTCAGACCGGCGTACAGCTGCCCAAGTTTGAAGCCTCTAACGCGGCGCGCTATCCACTGGATCATAAAACCCTAAGTGCAGCACGTGGCCGCGATGCTAAAGCGAAGAGCGCAAAGCCCTCAGGGTCAAATGCCAACGCTGGCAGCCCGCCATCTGAAGGGCAAGAGGCTAACGCTGTTAGCCACTCAACCCCTCAAACCAGCACTGGTTCAGACGCTTCGGCACGGGCGAACTCGGCCAACAAACCGATTTTTGAGCCGATCATCGACGGGGATCTTTATGAGCTGCTTGAGCAGATCTGCGTCTTTTACCAGTCAAAGCTCAAAACTCAGCCCAAAGCACTGGTTTATCTGAACCAGCGTGGACTGAGCGAGCGCAGTATCGATGAGTTTCGCTTGGGCTATGCGCCTGCCGGCTGGGACCACTTAGAGTCAGCGTTTGAGGGACACCTAGAGGGGCTCAAAAAACTCGGCTTAGTGCGCCTGAGTGATCGCGGCCAGTACAACCTGCTGCGTGATCGGGTGATCTTCCCGATTCGAGACACGCGCGGACGCGTGATCGGTTTTGGTGGCCGTGCGCTGAGCCCAGACGATAAAGCCAAGTACATCAACTCCCCTGAGTCGGTGGTTTTTCATAAGGGTCAGCACCTCTACGGACTTTTTGAGGCACGCTCACAAAGTTTCGATCAGTGGCTAGTGGTTGAAGGCTACTTAGACGTAATCAGTTTGCATCAAGCCGGGATCTTTGGGGCGGTTGCCAGCATGGGAACCGCGATCAGTGACAACCAGATTGAGCGTCTGTTTCGCTCTAAACCGCTGGTCACCATGGCTTTTGACGGGGACTCTGCCGGACAAACAGCCGCCATGCGCGCGCTGCAAACTGCGCTTCCCAAGCTGGGCGGGGAGCACCAGCTTAAGTTTTTGACCCTGCCAGGCAACCAAGATCCCGACTCTTATGTGCGTGAGCAAGGCGCCGAGAACCTCGTTAACGCCATCAAGCAATCGGCCAATCTGTCCGACTTTTTGTACGCCGTGCTCACTCAAGGCACGCCAACCGATACGCCAGAGGGAAAAAATCAGGTCATAGCGCGTGCGCAGCGCATCACACAGTCGATCCCTAAAAGCTCGAACTACGGTTACTTGCTGATTAAAGACTTAAAAGAACGGCTAGGCTTGGGGTTTGTTTCCAAAAAACAAAAAGAGGCCGCCAAAGACGCCCTGCTCAACTTCGGCGGCGGATTTGACACCAATCAGACACTTTTTTTCCTGTTTCTGCTTCAGCCAACTCTAGCGATGGGTTCTGGCGATCTGATGGGGCTACTCAAACAAGACGACCCACTGGCCACCCTCATGGAGCTGGTGGGACAACACGCCGATCAGCTCAGGCAAGTCAGCCCCGCTGAGCAGTGCCTGTTTTTACTGGGTTGTTGGCCCAAACCCAAACAAGCCGCTCCTCTTGCGCGTGAGCTTGAGCGCTTTTATAAAACCTACTTTGCCGGAAGCGCTCCAGCGCTCACGCACGGAGAGCTGATCAGCGGCGACTTTGATCCACTCATGAATGAGCTGGTGCTTACGCTTTCAGCCAAGCGGCTGCGTGAGCTCAGACGACAAGCCAGTGATCTGGAGCAAATCAGAAGCTTAAGCGAGCGTCTGGCGGTGATTGAAAAACAGCTGCACTACCGCGCTCAAGACACGCCTTGAAGCTTGGCGCTCATGGCAGCGACTTACCTCTGTCTCTTATACACATCTCCGAGCCCACGAGACTAGGCA
>CAJXOR010000009.1 GCA_913057715.1 uncultured Moraxellaceae bacterium | reverse complement strand
GAGATCATGCCTAGTCTCGTGGGCTCGGAGATGTGTATAAGAGACAGTCTCTATGCGGTCTTCAACTCGTAGCAAGTCACGCTCTAGGCTATCTTTTAATTGATTAATTTTCTTGCGCTGACGCGAAGCGGCCAGCAGTGCAGTGATACCTGCGATCAGCGCGAGCAAACCCAGTCCAAACATAGCCCATTTCATCCAAGTTGGAAAATTGTCAGCCAGCTGCATCTGACTTTTGATATCGTTTAAGCGAGCTTCAGTGCTGTTTTTGATGTCGGCTAACTGAAAAAGCGAGTTTTCCAGTGATCCGTTCAAGTCATCGACTTGAGTTTGTAGTTGATCAAATTGACCCGGAAGAGACTCAAGGCTTGCGACCTGAGCGGGTAATCCGTTCAGTAAGCTGATTTGACCAGGTAAGTTTTCAAGCGAGGCTAACTGCTGTTGATCGCGCTGCAATTGAGCGATATCGCGCTTAAGCGTGCTTAAACCTTGGTTGTTGCCTCCGGCAGCACTCAAATTAGCCTGTTGCCTTTGCAGTGCGTTGATTTGGCGACTCAGCGCCTCAATCTGCGTCTGAGAAGCCCCTGAGGATCTGCTGGCCTGATCGTTGTCGACCGAGCTACCTGCAGCCCCATAGTTGTAAATGGGCGGGTTATAGGTTGAAGCAGGGTTAGATTCAGGCGCAGCAACCCGAGTAATTTGTGCCGGTTGGGCTGAACTCGCTGCCATGGGCGCTGCGTTAGTTGATCCTGATTCACGAGTCGGTTGGTTTGAAACCAGTGCCGCCTGAGCCTGGTTGAACTGGTTGGTGCCTGAGGAACCTGAAGCAGGTGCGCTGGCTCTGGCGATATTGGTGGGCGCAGGTGTCGAGGCGCTGGAATTAGCCGCTGGTGTTCTGCTGGCCTGAGCAGTTGCTGTGCGGGTCTGACTGCCAGCAGCTTGAGCTCCGCCAGCAGAACCATAGCCGAAGAGCTGGCTGAGTGATCCACTCTGGTTCCCGGTTGATTCTGAACTATCCGATCCGAGTTCAGGCAGTGCTGTTTTCGCGCGCGCTGCTGGTGCCCTCTCAAAAGCAACGGGGGTTGGATCGGATTTTAGGGCGGTGTTGACCGCGGGCGGAGCGATCGGTACGGGGACATTTGCCCCCAATTGATTGACTCGGGAGCGCAGAAGTTCAAACTGATCACGGCGAACGGTGGTTTGCTTGAGCTCATCAATCTGTCTTTGCAGCTCATCAAACATCTGCAGGATCATCTGCTGATTTTCAAAGGCCAAGCGATCTGCTTCAGCAGCGCTCAGCGCCGGACTCAATCCCAGAGCGCCAGCTAACATAAGCGCTTTGACGCTCATGGTGAGCGCTGGAAGCTTTTTAGTGGAACCGGCGATAAGATGCATGAGGCTGCCTTGAAGGAAGATTGTTGTTTTACTTAACTGATCATACAAAACGGTGGGCCAAATGTCACCGATACTGGCTAATCTGATTGACCAGTCATCTGTTTGGATGCTGGAGCTGCGCCGATCTGGTGGGCCAACATCCTTGTGTCGGCTGACTAAAGCGCAGGGCGTAGGTGTTTGTTAAAGTGGAGAAATCAACTAAAGCGGGTAAGTCATGACGCAGATCCAGATCGACTCTGACGCGCTCAGTGCAAAAGACAGCAGTCAATCTGCGCAGTTGCCGAAGATCACGGCTAGCTCTCAAGCTCCGGTCACAGCAGAACAGCTCAGACTCTCTTTGTTGCTGGCTCAAAAAAAACAAGCCGAATCTCAGGCGGAGCAGGAGCACTTTGGCGCAGAAACCTTTAAATCAGTTAGCCGAGATCACCGTCAGGCTCAGGAGCTGCAGCGCTTAGCGACCCGTGAGTTGCCCCAAGTCGCTGAACTGGGTGAGCTAGACGCTCACTATTTTATTGTTGATGATTTGCTGCGCGAAGTGGGTCAGGCAACCGATCAGCTGCCGCTGCATGGCTGGATCGCTGTCAGCAACATCGCAAACCCCATGGGCCTGCCTGCAGTGGTCATACAGACTGCTGCTGATCAGTTGAGAGCGCGCAAAAAACTGGGGTTGCAGCCTCCAGTGACCCTGGCGAGTTATGTCTTGAGCCGTTTGGGTTTGTGCTGCTACTCAGCCAAAGGTTCTGAGATCATCGGTACGGCGGCCAGTTTCTTGTTTGTTTATTACTTTTTGGAGCATCTTAAGCTGACCAAGCGCTTCACGGCGCTACCGAACATCCCAAATTTGGATCATGAGTTTATCTCAGCTGACACCATCGTCACGGTGCAGGCCACTCGCGAATTGGATGCGTCGATCAAGCGAAAGGTTTATCAGTTGGCTTATTTTTGTGCGGAGGTCAGCAAGACGCGGGTTGACCGGCTGACCTTGCAGGCGCTGGATCATGCTTGCGCTAGTGAGCTTGATCGGTCAAGTGAACAACAAGGTCTGCATGAGCGCTTAAGATTTGGAATCTGAGCTCATGAGGCGGTTGTTAAATGTCTTTAAGGATAAGACGTCAACCTAGCCAGCTTTGCTGATTTAGCCCGATCAGGCTAAATCTGCTCAATTAACCGGTCGCTTCACAGCAGGTTAGCCCTGCTTATTGGCCAAACGAGCGGTGCGATCCTGTATGCGGCTAGCCAACCGGTAGCACTCATCTATGTGATCGTGAGCAACTTTTTTCATGATGGTATAACCCAGACCTGCCGCAACCATCTGCCCGCCCAAGGGGATGAATTTGGCGACCTGTTTGGTTAGGATCTTGCTCGCCGCGCCCTGAATTGAGCGCTTCACCACGCCGCGCGTCGCGACTAAACCGACGAACTCTGCCGCGCGCGAGCGCATCTCCTGCCAGTGGATTTCACGCTGCTGGATTGAAAAACTCTCCATGCGGTCTTTAGACAAACCAAAGCGCTCTGAGATCTCTGGGAGCAACTGGCTCAGCATGCCAGCATCGATCACCACATCAGCAAAAGGCACTGGCACGATCGCCGCTCCTGCCGACAGATAGGCGCGCTTCTGAGCCATTTCTTCACATTCAATGCGGATCAGATCCAAATTTTTCTTAGGATCAATTTCCTCAGGCAGGGTTTTGAACCAATTTGGCTTGAAGGCTTTGGGTAGTTTCACGTCGGAATCCTTAAGCAGGGCTGTCTATTTGAGGACATTTTAAGGGGGCGGCTCACCGTTGTCTAAGTGGCTTTGGTTAAGATAAGTGGCTTTGTTTAAGATGAGTGGCTTTGATTGCAAAATTTCATCTGTGCATGGACACCAAGTGGTAGTGGAGCCGCCGTAGTGTGTCTTTAAATTCAGCGGAGCACAAATCTGCCGCCATATTACCCAACGCTTTTGGCATACTTTGCGCCATGCTAAAACTCAAACTGCGCGCCCAAGGCGACACTTCTCCGCTTAACGATCTACCGATCGCGCCCAGCCTCAAACGTGTGCTGGTGGCGCGCGGTGTCTGTGACCCTGAAGATCTCAACCTAGCGCCTAAAGCCCTGTTGCCAGCTGATCAGCTTATGGGGATTGATGTGGCGGTGGATCTGATCTCAGCGGCGATTGATGAGCAAAAGCGCCTGCTGATCTGCGGTGACTTTGACTGCGACGGGGCGACTTCCACCGCGCTGATGGTCAGGGCGTTAAGTGCTATGGGCGCAGTCGTTGACTACTTGGTGCCAGACCGCTTTGTGTTTGGTTATGGGCTCACGCCTGAGTTGGTTGATCACGCCGCAAGCGAACTTAAGCCTGATTTGATCATCACGGTCGACAATGGCATATCGAGCACCGAGGGGGTTAACCGGGCCACCGAGCTTGGGATTGAGGTGATCATCACCGACCACCACTTGACCACTAAGCCAACACCAAAAGCGGCTGCCGTGGTCAATCCCAATCAGTTAGGCTGTCAGTTTCCCTCAAAAGCCTTGGCTGGCGTGGGCGTAGCTTTTTACTTGCTTGGGCGTCTGGCGAAACAGCGAGCGCTCGCCGGTCATCCGCGGGTCAGTGTGGCGGCTCACTTGGATTTGGTTGCGCTGGGTACGGTCGCCGATGTGGCGAGCCTTGACACCAACAATCGCATACTGGTTGAGGCGGGGCTCAAGCAAATCAACCGCGGCGATGCGTGTCCGGGGATACGGGCGCTACTACAACAAGCCGGACGAGCGCTGCCGCTAACCGCCCGTGATTTGGGCTTCACGCTGGGTCCCAGACTCAACGCGGCTGGTCGTATGGCGCATATGCACACCGGAATTGAGTGTTTGCTCAGCGATGAGATGGTGCCAGCTGCCAACAAAGCGCGTGAACTTGAAGCCATGAACCTGCATCGCCGTGAGGTTGAGGCGGACATGCGAGCTGAGGCAGGGCGTTTGATTGAGGAGTCTGGCGCGCTCATGGGGGCGGAGGCCAAGCGTGCCATCGTCGTTTATGATCCTGCGTTTCACCAAGGGGTGATTGGTATCGTCGCTGGTCGCCTAAAGCAAATCCACCACCGGCCAAGCTTTGTGTTTGCGCCTGTATCGGCTGACTCTAAAGACGAGGGTTTGGTTAAAGCCTCGGCGCGCTCAATCGAGGGCGTGCACATACGCGATTTGATTGAGCGCATCAAAGACACCGAGTCTGATTTGATTCACTACTTTGGTGGCCATGCGATGGCGGCAGGACTCACCATGAGTGAGGCGGACTTGCCGCGCTTTGAAGCGGCACTGGAGCGCGAGCTTGAGCGGGTAGATGCCAGCGTGTTTGAGCCGGTGGCCTACACCGACGGCGAGCTGAGTGCAGATGAGCTGAGTCTTGAGTTTGCTGCGCAAATCGAGGCTTTAGGTCCGTGGGGTCAGGGCTTTGTGTTGCCGCAGTTTGACGGGGTGTTTGAGGTGGCTGATCTGCAAATACTCAAAGAAAAACACTTAAAGCTATGGCTGGTGAGTCCGGCGGGGCTCGGTGTGGTGGAGGCGATCTGGTTTAACTTTGACCACCAAGTGTGGGCGGGCGACGACGCGCCGCTGCCCAGCCGCCTACACCTACTGTATGAGCCGCAGATCAATCGCTTTCGCGGTAAAGAGCGTTTGCAGCTCATGGTGCTCGATGCGGCGTTGGTTGGAGACAGTGAAGGGCTGACTGATTTGCTTGATGAGGTTTGATTGGGCTAGCATCGCCAATACTGTGCGCTGAGCTTAGGGTTAGGAATTAGGTTGGCTAACGAAGGCATTTTGCATAATCGGCAGGCGTAAAAAAACCCGCGATCGCGGGTTTTGAGGTTTCAGCTAAAGTGAACCGGCTCTTCATCAAGCACGTTGGCATGCCAGCGCGCGAGCTGTTTTTGCATGACGTGGTGGATCGCGGCGTTGATCATCTGCTGCCCCAATCCTTTCATGTCGTCTCCGAGTGCAGACTGCAACTCGTCTGAGAACTGGATGCTCACCAGAGGGTCGCCTGGCTGCTCGGATTTATCCTCAGCCTCGGTTGCTGGGCGCAGCACCACCTCACCGCCGTCGAGCTGAACCAGCTCAAGCGTCGTTGCAACGGGGAACTTCATCTTTTCACTTAAGCCCATATTGGCCTCCGGTTACCTCTGTCCATGCTATATATATGGGCTTTGGAGGAGCATATTTCAAGCGATTTCGTGCCAAATGTCCATGAATTTACACATCTGGGTGAATTGAGGCACAAAACTGCGCTTTAGTTCCGCCGGTCAACCAGCAAGTGTTTTCTTGAAAAAGGTTGATGGTGCAGGCTGAATTCGCCAAAAAAGCCAGCCAACATCGGCTAATAACTGGACTGACCAATCAAAAAGATCACCAGCATCAGTGCGCTCATGGTGCCCAAAGTGAAGGCATTGCGTCTGCCAAACTTAGCGCCAAACCAGCGGTTAAGCCCCATAACTGCCACCACAAACCCGAGCGGGATGGCCAAAGTATAGGCGCTAAAGATCACCAGTTTGGTGTAGAGCGTCAGGGTATCTGGCGGCGTGAACACCAAACCAATGATCAAAAAAGCGGCCAGCAGCATCCATAAGCCGATGGTGATCTTGAGGGGAACCTGACTGTTGGGTTTAACCAAGCGATCTGGCGCCGTATCGGTTTGATCTTCACGATCACTCATACGTCGGCTGCCGCAAGCTCAGCACGCATCGCATCGATGGCTTGCTTGTAGTCTGGCTTGCCAAAGATCGCACTGCCAGCCACAAACATATCCGCGCCCGCCTCAGCGATCTGGCGGATGTTGTCTGCGGTGATCCCGCCATCGACCTCCAAGCGGATATCGCGGCGTGACAGGCGAATCCGCTGACGCACCAGCTCCACTTTACCCAAGGTTTTGGGTAGAAACTTTTGCCCACCAAAACCCGGGTTCACGCTCATGAGCAGGATCTGATCGACCACATCCATGACGTGATCGAGGCAGGAGAGCGGCGTGGCCGGATTTAAAACAAGCCCGCACTTAGCTCCGCCGTCTTTAATCAGCCTGAGGCTGCGATCGACGTGATCGGAGGCCTCGGGGTGAAAAGTGATGATGTCAGCTCCCGCTTCCAAAAAATCACCGATCAGCTGGTCCACGGGTTTCACCATCAGGTGAACGTCGATGGTGGCAGTGACCCCGTGATTGCGCAGCGCCTTACACACCATAGGACCAACGGTGAGGTTAGGGACGTAGTGGTTGTCCATCACATCGAAGTGGATCACGTCGGCGCCCGCTGCCAGCACGGCATCAACTTCCTCGCCGAGCTTGGCAAAGTTAGCAGCCAGTATGGAGGGTGCGATCAGAAAATCAGTCATCGGGAGCTCTCGGATTTGGATGGGGCGGCTTTATATCAGTCTCTATGGGCACCTAAGTGCCGAGCATAGGCTGGTGCTGGCCAGAGTGGGCATTTTGCCATAAAAAAAACCCGCTCACAGCGGGAGCGGGTTTAGAGTTCAGCCGATTAGGCCGCTTTTTTGGCCATGTCGCGAAGCACGTAGTGCAGCACGCCGCCGTGGCGTACGTAGGTGACTTCTTTAGGTGTGTTGAGTTTGACGATCACTTCAAACGTGGTTTTGGAGCCGTCTGGGCTGATCGCCTCGACCTGCGCGGTTTTAGATGCACCGTCATTTAAACCACTGATCGAGATGCGCTCAGCGCCGGTTAAGCCCAGTGACTCAGCTGATTCCCCCTCTTTAAAGGTCAGTGGTAGCACGCCCATACCCACTAAGTTGGCGCGGTGGATACGCTCGTAGCTTTGTGTGATCACGGCTTTGACGCCAAGCAAGATCGTGCCTTTGGCCGCCCAATCGCGTGAGGAGCCGGTGCCATACTCCGCCCCGCCGATGACGACCAAGTTGCGTCCCTCGTCTTTGTACTGCATGGCTGCTTCAAAGATCGTGGTTTGCTCAGCGTCCGCCAGCGTCTGATCGTCGCTGGTGAAGACTTTGGTGTAGCCGCCCTCGACGCCGTCCAGCATCTGGTTTTTGATGCGGATGTTGGCAAATGTCCCTCGGGTCATGACCTGGTCGTTGCCGCGGCGTGAGCCGTACGAGTTAAAGTCCGCTTCCTGAACGCCGTGGTCGATTAGGTATTTGCCTGCGGGTGAATCAGCGGGGATGTTGCCGGCGGGGGAGATGTGATCGGTGGTGATCGAATCGCCATACAGCCCCAAGATACGCGCGTCGCTTAGGTCTTTGATACCCGGCTCATCGAGCGTCATGCCCTCAAAAAATGGCGGGTTTTCGATGTAGGTTGAGTCGGCGTTCCACTGGTAGCGAGCGTCGTCAGGTGATTTGATCGCGCGCCACTCATCTGAGCCTCTAAAGACATCGTCATAGTTGTCGGAAAACATCTTGGAAGTGACGGTCTCTTGCACTAAATTGGCCACTTCTTCGCTGCTCGGCCAGATATCTTTTAGGTAGACATCGTTGCCGTCTTGATCTTGGCCAAGTGGGTCGTTCGTTAAATCAATGTGCGCAGTTCCGGCGAGCGCATAGGCGACCACGAGCGGTGGGCTGGCTAGGTAGTTGGTTTTGACGTGCGAGTGAATCCGCCCCTCAAAGTTACGGTTGCCCGATAACACCGAGGACACTACTAAGTCGTGATCTTCGATTGCTTGCTCAACTTCTTTGGGCAGGGGGCCTGAGTTACCGATACAGGTGGTACAGCCGTAACCAACAAGGTAGAAGCCAACCGCCTCAAGAGCGTCCATAAGCTGGGTTTTTTCCAGATAATCCGTAACCACTTTTGAGCCCGGTGCTAGCGAGGTTTTTACCCAAGGCTTGGCTTTAAGTCCTTTGCCTGCCGCGTTTTTGGCGACCAAACCTGCCGCCATCATCACCGCGGGGTTTGAGGTGTTGGTACACGAGGTGATCGCCGCGATCACCACCGAGCCATCGGTGATCTGGGTTTCTTCCCCGTTGATTTGAAACTTAGCGACTGGAGAAGATGCAAGCTTCTCGGCTTGCGGCTGGTCACCGCCCTCATAGTTGTAGCGGCTCAGAGCCTCACTACGGTCGACATTTGCCATCTGTCTTAGGGTGTCGTTAAAACTTTTTTTCAGATCCGGCACATTGATGCGCTGGTGAGGCAGCTTAGGGCCAGCAACTGAGGGTACAACCGTGCTCATATCGAGCTCTAGCTTTACGCTGTAGTTTGCCTTGGGAGCGCCGTCTTCACGCCACAAGCCCTGAGCGCGAGCATAGTCCTCGATCAGCTGAATCTGCTCGGGATCGCGGTTGGAGAGTTTTAAGTAGTCTAGGGTGATTTGATCGACTGGGAAGATCGCACAAGTTGAGCCAAACTCTGGCGACATGTTGCCTAACGTTGCGCGATCGGCGAGCGGCAAGTGAGACAGGCCGTCTCCAAAGAACTCAACAAACTTATTAACCACGCCGTGTTTGCGCAGCATCTCAGTGACCGTCAACACCAAATCGGTGGCTGTGACGCCAGCAGGCAATTTGCCAATCATCTCCACCCCGACCACTTCAGGGATCAGCATGGAGGAGGGCTGGCCCAACATGGCGGCCTCTGCTTCAATCCCGCCAACACCCCAGCCCAGCACGCCTAAGCCGTTGATCATGGTAGTGTGAGAGTCGGTGCCAAACACGGTGTCGGGATAAGCAAATTTCTCACCCTCGATCTCACCGGTCATGACCACGCGACCTAAGTATTCAAGGTTAACTTGGTGCACGATACCGGTTGAGGGTGGAACCACCTTGAAGTTCTCGAACGCTTTTTTACCCCAGTGTAAAAACTCGTAGCGCTCGTTGTTACGCTCAAACTCGATCTTGGAGTTGAGATCCAGCGCCTCAGCTTTTCCGTAAACATCGACTTGAACCGAGTGATCGACCACGAGCTCTGATGGGATAAAGGGATTGATCTGCGAGGCTTCACCGCCCAACTTGACGATCGCATCGCGCATCGCAGCCAAATCGACCACACTTGGCACCCCAGTAAAATCTTGAAGAACCACACGGGTCGGGGTAAAGGCGATCTCTTGATCACTGGGCTGACCGGTGAAGCTGGCAACCGCCTCAATGTGCGGTTTACCCACTGACTCTCCGCCGTCTTCATTGCGCAGCATGTTTTCCAGCACGATCTTCATGCAATACGGCAAGCGCTTAACCGCCTCAAACTGCTCAGCCAACTTGGGCAGTGAGTAGTAACGGTAGGTTTTATCGCCTGAAGTAAAAGTGTCTAAGGTGTCAAAGATATCGCTCATGCGTGCCTCTTTTTGAGTTGAGTTATTTAGTTAAATGTCCATTTTGAAGGTCGTGTGCAAGCGGTATAAGGCTACTGAATCGACAATCAGATCAGTTATGACGCAACATGAGTGATCCGCATTGACAGTAGATGTGACCACCTAAGGCATTTGGCTAAACCGCCAAAAAAAGCCGACCCACACACTGGCTAAATTTAGGTTAGCTGGCAGTGGCTGGGTCGGCAATTGAACTTGGGTTAAGCTGAGTAGCTGTTTTGCAATTTGGGCTCGCGTGTTTTAGGCGGAGTGGCTTAAGTGCTCTAGACACAGATCGCGCATGACGCTGCTGGGTTTGAGCTCAGTGATCACCTCTGGCAATTGATCGCTTTGATCGACTTCACGCTCCAGGCGCATCATCCAGAAGCGCGCAGCGGCCATGGCAAGGTAGGGGTTAATCGCTTCGATCTCGACATCAAAGAGTTCGCGCACGGATTCATATCCGCTGAGCAAGTGCCCCCACAGGCTGGCGTCAAAGCTGCCGTCGAATTGCCGGCAGAAGTCGTTACCGGTGATGCACAAATCCATGAGTAGATCGTCATAACTGGTTTCAGTGAAGTCGAGCAGGCCGGTCAGGTTACCGCCCTCCCAAAGAGTGTTGTCACTGAACAGGTCGCCGTGGATCAACCCCTTGGGGAGTTTGTTTTTGAACTTGGCGTGGCGCTGCCAAGTGGCATACAGCGCTTTTTTGTGCTCAAGCGGCAGACTGGGTAGCAGTCGATCCCGCGCGTTTTCGGCATCATAAGACTGCAGTGCAAAGGTTTTGCTGGGCAGTTGCTGCATGGCGCTGTGCAGCTTTGCCAGCACACTGCCCATGATCTGACACACCGCAGGGGTGATGCTTGATGGGGAGCTGCCAGGGAGTCTGGGTGATAGGATCATCGGTTTATCGATGTAGACCGCACAGCGGGCGTCAAGCTCGTGCATGAGCGGAAGCGCCACGGGGATCGCCGCGTCATCTAGTGCTTCAAGCAGCTGACACAGCACGCGCACATCTTTTAGGCCGCGCCGCTCAAACAAGGTCAGCACGTACTCAGTTTGTCCGGCGCTCACATACCAATTGGAGTTTTCAACCCCCTCAGAGATTGGACGAGTGCGGTTGGCCTGCACGCCAAATTCACTGCACAGCTCGATCAGTGTGTCTTGATCCAAAGGGGTAAAGACGGACATTTTGCTATCCTTGGGGTGTGGCGTTGATAAGTGTTCAATCGGTTAAATTGACCCGTCTTAGTAACAGGATGCGGGTGCTGGCTCTAATTATATCGAAAGCTTGGTAAACTGTGGCTTTAGCTTAATTGATAAACGCTATGCTGGCAAAACGTATCATACCCTGTCTGGACGTCGATAACGGGCGAGTGGTCAAAGGCGTCAAGTTTGTTGATATCAGGGACGCAGGAGATCCAGTTGAGGTGGCGCGCCGGTACAACGACGCCGGCGCCGATGAGATTACTTTTTTAGATATCACCGCAACCCACCACGCGCGTGACACCACCTATGAGACGGTTGAGCGCATGGCCTCACAAGTCTTTGTGCCGTTGACGGTTGGCGGCGGGGTGAAGTCGGTGGCTGATATCCGCCGCCTGCTGAACGCTGGCGCCGACAAAGTGGCGATCAACTCAGCGGCGATTCGAGAGCCCGAATTGGTCAACGCCGCCTCCCAGCGCTTCGGCGCGCAGTGCATCGTTGCGGCGATCGATGCCAAAAAGGTGAGCGACGGGCACTGGGAGATCTTCACCCACGGCGGACGCAAATCGACTGGGATTGATGCGCTCGCTTGGGCGATCTCGATGGCAGAGCGCGGGGCTGGCGAGCTGCTCGTCACCAGCATGGACGCCGACGGCACCAAGGCCGGCTACGATCTGGAGCTGATGCGCCGGATTACTGATTCGGTGCATGTGCCGGTGATCGCCTCAGGCGGCGTCGGCAGTTTGCAGCATCTCAGCGACGGCGTGCTCAAAGGCGGCGCCGATGCGGTGCTCGCGGCCAGCATCTTTCACTTTGGTGAGTACAGTATTGAAGAGGCCAAACGCTACATGAGTGAGCAGGGCATCTGCATGCGGCTGTAGCTTATCTACAGCCTTCAGCAAAATGCCCGCGCTTGATGGTTTTTTGAGGCCAGCGACTGTGGGCATTTTTAAAGTTTGGCTTTACATGTTGCAATCGGTTTTGGCTCGGGGGAAAAACCGCGATCACGCGAACTGCTAAAGCGGTGCTACACTTAAGTTTTTCCGCCTGATTTGTCATGACCTCACCTGACCCCTCGTTGACTCCGCCCTTATCCAGTATTGATCACCTCAACTGGTTTCGCACCGCGGCGCCTTATATCAACATGCACCGCGGTAAAACCTTTGTGGTGCTCTTTGGCGGGGAAGCGGTGGAGCTTGAGCACTTTGAGTCGCTGATCTTTGATCTGGCGCTGCTTAAAAGCTTAGGCATACGGCTGGTGCTGGTGCATGGTGCTCGCCCGCAGATTGATGCGGATTTGAGCGAGCAGGGGATAGAGACGCAGGTACACAACAACTTAAGAGTGACCACTCCTGAAGCGCTGCGCTGCGTGCTTGATGCGGTGGGCTCAACCCGGCTTAAGATCGAGGCTAGATTCAGTATGGGCCTGGCCGGCTCGCCCATGCAGCACTCGCGCATTGATACGGTATCGGGCAATTTTGTGACCGCTAAACCTTTTGGGGTGAGAGACGGGGTGGACTACGGACACACTGGAGCCGTGCGCAGCATCGATACCCGCGCGATCAACAACTGTTTGGGTAACGAGCAGATCGTGCTGCTTGGGCCGCTGGGTTACTCAACCACCGGTGAGGTCTATAACCTGCTGGCAGAGCAAGTTGCTGTTAAGGCGGCGATTGAGCTTGGGGCGGATAAACTGATCCTCATGGGCGAGTCGGGTGTGTTGACTCCGGCAAGTAGCGAGGCGCGCACGCCTAAGCGTGAATTGACGCCGGCTCAAGCCAAGCAGGTGATTGAGCAAAATTCACTGAGTGTAGAGGTGAAGCGCCACTTAATTGGCGCGATCAAGGCTTGTGAGCAGGGAGTCAACCGCACGCATCTCATCAGCTACCAGCAGCCAGGCTCGCTGTTAAAGGAGTTGTTTACCCTCGATGGCGCAGGAACTTTGGTGAGCGCGGATCGCTTTGAAAATGTCTACGCAGCACGCGATGAAGATGCCGCGGCGATCTGCCGTTTGCTGGCACCGATGGTACAAAAAGGGGTGCTGATCGAGCGCAGTTTAAGCGACATCGAGCGAGATCTGGATCGCTACACCGTGGTCAAGCGCGATGGGTTGGTGGTGGGGTGTGCTGCGCTTTACCAGTTGCCCACTCAGGAAACTGAACCCAGCTGCGCAGAAGTGGCCTCCGTCGCGGTTCATCCGGACTTTCGCCGGATCGGTTGCGGGGAGCGCCTGATCGCCTACCTTAGTGAGCAAGCTGAGTCTCAAGGCATACAAGAGTTAATCGCCCTGACCACGCAGACCGCCCACTGGTTTTTAGATCAGGGATTTGTCGAGGTGGGCGTTGAGCGCATGCCGAGCGAGCGTCGGAGTCGCTATAACCCCTGTCTCTTATACACATCTGACGCTATAACCCCTCGCGCTCATCGAAGATTTACTTGAAGCAGCTCAAAGCGCACTGATCAAAATCCAAAACACCATCAGGGCGGGTAATCACCCCGATGGTGTACTGTAGTTAAGCAGGGTGCATCTCGGCGGTAATCTGACCATGCAGGGCAAAGTCGAGCACGGCATCTGGTTTGCTTGAGAGGATTTGCACTACCCCGATCCGGCGCGACAAAAACCCGCCCTCACAGTATTTAAAGTAGTAGCGCCACAAGCGTTTAAAGCGCTCGTCATAGCCAAGTTTGTCCAAGGTGTCAGTAGCTGCTTCAAAGCGCTCGCACCAGTCTTTGAGGGTTCGCGCATAGTGCAGACCAAACTCCTCTAACTGGTTGACGCTCATATCGGTATGGTTCTGATACCTTTGGAGCAGATCACTGCTAGATAACAGGCAACCACCCGGGAAGATGTGCTTTTGGATAAAGTCGGCTGACTTTAAGTAATCGCTATAATCCTGATCTCGGTATGTGATCGCTTGAATCAGCATCGCACCGCCTGGTTTTAGCAGACGGGAGCACTTGGAGAAAAACACCGGCAAATACTCATGACCCACTGCCTCGATCATCTCGATGCTGGCCAATTTGTCAAAGGTGCCCGTGAGGTTGCGGTAGTCTTCTTTGAGCAGGGTGATTTTGTCTTGCAGGCCTGCCGCATTAACCCGCTTAGTTGCTTCTGCGTATTGCGCTTCTGAGATGGTGGTTGTGGTGATGTGGCAGCCGTAATTAGTAGCAGCATAGATCGCAAAGCCGCCCCACCCGGTTCCGATCTCTATCACGTGGTCATTTGGCTTCAGCTGTAGCTTGTCACAGATCACTTTGAGTTTGTTTTGCTGCGCCTCCTCAAGGGTGGCCTCGTCGCTAGGGTAGATGGCGGATGAGTACATGAGCGTGTGATCCAAAAACTGCTCATACATGGCGTTGCCGACGTCGTAGTGCGCCATGATGTTGGCGCGGGCGTTTTTGATGTCGTTGTGGCGGAACTGGTGGGCAAGTGAGGCGCCAATTTTAGAGGCCCACGCAAATGGCCCGTCGATCTTGTCGACCGCGTTTTTGTGGCGAGAGAGCTGCTCAACCAGTTGGACTAAGTGAGGCGAGTCCCACTCGCCATCGATATAGCTCTCAGCAGCCCCGATGTTGCCGCCCAAAACCGCGCGGCGGTAAAAGTTGACCTGGTTAACCTTGATCTCGATCAAGACGCTATCGGCATCGCCCGTGCCCAGTTCATGCGTTGATCCACCAGCAAATTGCTCGGTGATTAACAGCTTGGCGGGGATGCGACTAAAAGCGCTGTGTACAAATCCCCTGAACAACTGATCCAGTGGTTTGATGTCGCCCTTACTGCGTTTAATCAGTTGATTGGCCTGTTGAATCATGGAGTTCCTCTTTGGTTTGTTCTTCATCCTTTTTTTCCCAAAAAAGGCGTCCGTTTGACGGCATAAAGTATCAGTGCATGCCAGTAGATCAGCGCCAGCGTGCGAAGGTTGGTGGCAGCATGGGTGAGTGCAAACCAGCGAGAGTGTTTCAACTCCTTGCGATCCAATTTCACCCCAGCATCCATGATCTGACCGCGCTCATCCGACACCTTGATCACGATGCGAACCGAGTCGAGATTTGCCTCAACCAGCCAGTCGTAGCGTTGTTTGAGCGGGTTAAATGGCGACACGGTGAAGTCTTTCTCGCTTTTTAGGGGCGCGCTTAGATCAAGACCGTAGCAGTGCTGCTCACCCCAAGGCGTGTTAGTGACCTCGGCTAGCAAGTGGGTGCACTGATCATCAGGGTTAAACACCAAGTAAAAATTCACTGGGCTGAAGTAGGCGAACAAACCGCGCGGTTTAATCAGCGCCAGCACGCGGCCTGAGACATCGCTATCTAAGATCTTAGATAGGCGCTTTAGTACTGAATCCTCTAGCGAGTCAGTCATTTGTGGGTCAGTCGCTTGCAGCCCAGTCGTTTGAAGCGGCTCGCCTTCTTCAGTGAGCCGTCTTAAATAGTCACCGCGGCGGATCTCAATCAAGGCTTTATGTGCACTACTCAGCCACCAGCTAAGCTTGAGCTTGGGGATACTGGCTGCCCAAAAACCCAGGTAGTCGTAGCGATAGGTGAATCGGTGCTGCGTTGGCTGGTGGCGTACATGCCAGGTGTGCCCGGTAAACAAAGCCAAATCACCGAGCTTTAATACTGAGCTGCTCATGCACCCGCATCCATCAAGTCTTCAATCGGTGCGCCGAGAGCCTGACAAACTCTTATCGCGCTCCTTAGGCCATCTTCATGGAACCCGTTGAACCAATAAGCGCCAGCAAAATGCACCCGGTCGACTCCGCTGATCAGGGCATGCTGCTTTTGAGCTTTTAGCATCTGGCTGTTATAAACCGGGTGATCGTATTCGATGGTTTTGATCACGTGTTTAGGATCAATTGTCTGGTTAAGCGAGACCAAGTAGTTGGTTTTGGATGGGATACTCTGCAAGATATTCATGTGGTAGGTCAGCAAAGGTTTACTGCCGTCCCCAGTGATGCGGTAGTTCCAGCTGGCCCAGCTCAGCTCATATTTGGGCAATACACTGGTGTCGGTGTGGAGCACAGCGGTGTTAGGCGTAAAGGCAAAACCCGAGAGCACTTCGGTTTCGTTAGCGCTGGGGTCTTTGAGGAGGCTTAGCGCCGTGTCTGCGTGACAGGCAAATATTACTTCATCAAACTGGTGAGTTTGCACCCCTTGAGAGGTTTGTACGCTGAGCTCAACATGATCAACACTTCGTTTAACCGCGGTGACCGGCGTGTTTTTAAAGACATGCGCGCCCGTCACTTTGAGGATCTGCTCGATATAGGTCTTTGATCCGCCAGAGATGGTGAACCACTGCGGACGATCTTTGATTTGCAGCAGACCGTGATTGTTAAAAAACTTAGAAAAGAAAACTAGCGGGAAATCTTTGGCTTCAGAGAGCCCCATCGACCAAATCGCGGCCACCATCGGGATCAGGTAATTGGCTTCAAACCACTCGCTGTAACCTTGCTCTGTTAAAAAGTCGGCTAAGGTGACATTTTGATACTTCGATTCAAAATCAGCCTGTTTGCCTAGCTCGGTGACTTGTTTATTGAAGCGCAAGATGTCTTTGACCAGTCGCCAAAACTTGGGTCTTAAAAGGTTTCTGCGCTGCGAAAATAGTGAGTTGAGGTTGTGTCCGTTGTACTCTAGCTTGAGCTTAGGGTTGATCACCGAAAAGCTCATTTGCGAGTGTTGATACTCAACCTTAAGCTCGCCCAGCAGGCGTTTAAAGTTGGGATAAGTGCGATCGTTAAAGACGATAAACCCAGTATCGATGGGCAGAGCTGAATCGACGCCATCAACCTCGATGGTGTTAACGTGTCCACCAATACGGAAATCCGCTTCAAAGACGGTGACCTGATGATCGCTTAGTTTGTCTAAGTAGTAAGCGCTGCTGATACCCGCAATACCTGAACCAATCACCGCGATCTGTTTACTCATCTGTCAGTTCTCACGCTTCGAAGGATCGTAAATACGATGCCAGATCGCACTGATTAGCTTGGTTGGCAACAGACCGATGGACTTAACACTGAGGATCAATGGCAGCGGAAACTCGATCTCGGTGCTACCGCGCTCAATTCCCCGACGGATGTAGTTACTGGCCGCCTCCACACTGACTTCAAAAGGCATGGGGAAGTCGTTTTTGCGGGTGAGCGGTGTGTCGACAAAGCCAGGCGCCACCATCGTGACCTTAATACCTGCTGGCTTGAGGCTAATAGCCAGTGTTCTGAGTAAATAGTGAATACAGGCTTTAGAGGCACCATAACCTTCAGCGCGGGGAAGTGGAGCGTAAGCTGAGGCTGAGCCCACCCCAACGATATGTCCCTTGGAGACTTTGAGAAGCGGCAGAGCATGCTCAATACAGTGGCTGATCCCCATGACATTGACATCTAACATCTTTTGAACCACGTCACTTTTATAGTTAAGCGCATCCATGTAGATACAGTTACCAGCAACAAGGATCAATAAATCAACCTCATCGACTTGCTCAAAAAAAGCTTTGACCTCATCTGGGTTGGTGACGTCGACTTGGGCTGTTCCGATACCTGATTCAGACAACTTGCTCAGTGCTTCTTGGTCTCGGCCAAGACCCGTCACTCGAAAGCCTTTTTCCGCGTAATCAAGCGCCAGTTGACGGCCAATTCCTGAAGTGGCTCCGGTGACAACGATGTGCTGGTAGGATTGGGTCATGCGAGTCTTCCGTCAATAAGTGAGATGACCTGTTTAAGAACAGGCAGGTGTCGATATAGCATGGCTGCAGAGTCAAAATAATCTTGGTGACGCGAAACTTTCCCGCTCGCCTCGAAGCTCAAACGTGAGTTGCCCAGCACACAAACCTCTTGTCCTGAATTGATGCGGCGATGCTTGAAGCGCATCTCCCAGTAGACACTAGCTTGATTGCCTGAGAAAAAACGGTCACTGAAACTAAACTCAATCGAATCGATATTTTGATAAAGCTTTGAGAAGTAATCTTTGAGCTCTTTGATTCCTTGAATCTGGTGAAAAGGGTCGATAAAAAGCACGTCGTTGGTGTACATTTGCCCGAGCAAGTCTAGTTGATTTAGATCAAGCTCATCATAACGACTCAAGAATTCGTCCAAATGGGCGCTGAGACCCTCAACCTCTCGAGTTTTGAGTTCAGAAGATTTAAACTCAGTTGTTAAATGCTCATTGGTTTCAGGGGGCATGGGTATTGATCTCGGTTCAGCCCAGCATCATCGCTTGGGTTGGGTTTTGTCTACTCGGTTAGTTCCGGTTATCCGTCTATATCGAAGCTTGATCGCTCAAATCCGTGATCAACGTCAGACGTCAGTTACCCTAGCAAATGTCTGATACATATAGCTTAGTGATTTGGTTAAATTTTACTAAATAGTAACATTTAATGCTCGTTATTTTTTGAATTCAGAATCCGTGGGCCCTTGGCTCAACCTAAGGAGATAAATTATGTCTGTCATGCGAGAAGTTTCCGATGCGTGAAGCTGAGCTTGAGCGCATCAGTGTGGTGGTTCACATCGCGGACTTGGCCGCGAAAAAACTGATTGAGCCAGACATCGATCAAAGCCTGAGCCTCAAGCAGCAAGAGATGAAACAGCGGGAGCGGTTGGTGCTCAAAACGGCAAATGAGTTACTGAGCACCAAAGGCTATGAGGCTATGACTGTGGATGAGGTAGCTGAGCTGGTGGGGATCGCCAAACCCTCGCTATATCGCCACTTCAACGGCAAAGAGTCACTGGGTGTTGCGGTGCTGACCGATGCGCTCAAACAAGCCTCTTTGTTTTTGCAATCTCTGGCGCTACAACCCGTCAGTGATTATGAGCGGGTACAAGCAGCAGCCTATTGGTGTTTGACTAAAAAAGCAGCCGATCAGATGCCGACGCTCCCCAGCCAAAACAGCAGTTTGCGCGACCTACTCAAATCCAATCAGGATTATCTGGACCTGTTAATCGAAGTGTCTGATCAAATTGGTGCTTGGATCGTCAGCGCGCAAGAACAGGGTTCGATCTCTAAACGCTTTCCAGCGATGCTGGTGCTTTACTCGGTTTACGCTAGGGCCTGTGATCCGGTGCTCGATTTTCTGATTCAGGGCGGAACACCCGTTGATGAAGCAATTAATCAGGTTATGATGAGCTGCTTTAGCGGTCTAAAATCGAGGGAATACTAGTGAGTAACATCAACTATCGCCGCGAACACCAAATGTCCTTTGATAGAGCTTGTGAGTTGGCTCAAGGCTGGGCTCAAAAGGGAGAGCAGGATCTGGGGTTAAAGTGCAAAACCCTGCCAGCGTCTGACACTAAGCAGCAAATCAATTTTGAGCGCAGCGGGGTTTCGGGCGTACTAACCGTCACCGACACTTACTTTGAGATCAATGCAAAGCTGGGGTTTTTGTTCAGTGCGTTTGAAGGAAAGATCACCGAGAAGCTCGAAGAAAGCATGGATAAAATCTTAAAGGGCTGATCTGCAAGACCTCTCGGCCATCTGTGGAACTCACAAGTGTTATCTGAGCAGATCTTGTTTGAGGCTTTTAGAGAGTGCGTGATCGCCGATCCAAATCCCAAAGTAGAGCTCTTTAAATCCGGGCTCGTTAACTTCGATAAGCTGACGCTGGTTAAGCGATAGACGGGTGACTCCAGAGCCATAAGTCAGCTGATAACAATCGCCTTTGTCGACACTTTTGATGGTGCGGTTAAGCTTAGTCAGTGCGGCCTTGAGCGGTGCACTGGGCGGTTTGGTGATCGCTTCATCGGTTGCCTTTAAAATATCACTGGCTTTGACTGAGCGTGCATAACACAGCTTAAGGGCCAGAGGGACACCTTCTTTTAGATAGGTTGCTGGCTGCTCTTTTTCAGCATACAGCGTTGCATCATAGACGGTAAAAATCCCCCATTTCGCTGTGCCCTCGCCAACAACATCCAAAGTTGCCGCCATGCTTTGAGCGCTAAACAGCCCAAGTATCAGTGCGGCAGCACTGCCAAGTTTGTGTTGAAAGATCATGATGGCGTTTTGTCAAAAAAGATGGTGACTTCACCAACTTGTACGCCAAACTTAGTGACTCTGGCGCGATTGAGTAGGTAACGGCTGTTTTGTTGATACATCCAATCGTCAAAGTGAACTTTGATTGTGCCGTCTTTATAAGGCAGATCAATATCGTATTCCCAATGGAAGGTATAGCCTGAGGACTCGCCGACAGCTTCACCGATCACATCGCTTGCTGTACCAACGAACTTATCACCCTGTTTTTTGATGGTCCATACCCGGGTCTGCTCCTCTCCATCGTCATACACAAAATCTTCGGTCAGAGTTAGGGTGTCACCTTCAACCTCTCCGTTGATATCGACCACAAAGCGGCGCCTAACCTGACCGCTGAAACTTTGAAATTGACCGTGAGCAACCAGCTCGCCTGAAAAGTAGTCAAACAAATCAAATTCAGGCGTCGTGCCGGCATACTTATCAACCCCAACACTGGTGCAGCTCATCAACAGGGCTGAAAAGCTAAACAGGGTGAAGGCGAGCCATTTTTTCATGTTCAGTCCTTTGCGATTTTCTTTAAATAGTTTGCCAAAAAAAACCAGACTAAAGTCTGGTTTTTTTAAACTTGATTAGCTTGGGTTAACTTCCATCAGGGTGACATCAAAGATCAGCACGCTGTTGGGTTCAATAGACTGATTACCAGTTTCACCGTAAGCCAGATCAGCAGGGATGAAGAAGCGGTATTTGGCACCTGGTTTCATCAACTGCAGACCTTCGGTCCAACCAGCGATCACTTGAGAAACACCAAACACAGCAGGCTGACCGCGCTCGATAGAAGAGTCAAAAACCGTTCCATCGATCAGGCGACCTTCATAGTCCACTTTCACGGAGTCGCTGGCGGTAGGCGATGTGCCGCTACCTGCTTCTAAAACTTCATACTGAAGACCAGACTCGGTAGTGGTGATGCCGGCTTTGCTGGCATTTTGCGTTAAAAATTCTTCGCCTGCAGTTAGGTTGGTTGCAGCCTTAGTTTTTAAGTCTTCTAAAAACTCGTTTTCTTTTTTCTGTTGGTAGGCTTCAAGCGTGGTTTGCATCTCTTCAGTGGTCAACTGAGAGTCTGCTTCATCAAAAGCTTCGCGGAAACCAGTAACAAAAGCGTCGACGTTTATATCACCAATCAATTCGCGGTTAGTTTGACCCAGCGTGTAACCGAAGCTATAGCCTACTTTGGTTGATTCGTCTGAGCTGGTCGTTACTGAAACTTGATCAGGAGAAGTGGTACAGGCGCTGATGCCACCAACCATGAGTAGTGCAAGTCCAGCAGTGCGAATTGATTTCATAAACAGCCTTAGTTAAGTTCAGAGTTATCGCACATACTAATGGATTGATTGGCATAGCGTCTGCTGGCTTGGGTTTAGGGTGTGTAATCTTTTGAGTGGATATGGTTTCACTGGCGGGTTGATTGATCGCGTATCGGTTAGATTGATGAGTGATAGTGCTTTAAATAATTAAGCGGATTAACCCGCAAACAGCAATACAACATCATGATCGATATAACGGAGTAATTAGATGGATCAATTTTATAGCCAGTTCCAGTCAAATCTGGGCGGCAGCATCAATTCAATATTGGGGGCACTGGCAGTTTTTTTGCTGGGCTGGATCATCGCGCTACTCATCGCTGCTGTGGTGCGAAAAGCCTTAGCGGCGATTAATCTCAACGGCCGTCTGAACCGGTCTCGCCCTAACGTCACTACCACCAATTCAAATGGCAATAAGGGAACTGATTTTGAGCGTATCGCTGCCCGATTGGTTTTTTGGCTGATCTTAGTGGCTGCTATCACTGGTGCATTGAGTATCTTGCGCATCGACGCACTATCGGGTCCATTTGCCAATCTGCTCAATCAGATCACCACCTACTTGCCTAGATTGATCGGCGCTGGTGTGTTGGCGCTAGTGGGCTGGATCATCGCCACCGCGGTGCGCTCGGTGATCACTTATGGGCTCAACAAAACAGATATGGACGAACGCCTAAATGAGGCCGGTGTGGTGACCATGAGTCAAAACATCGCCAGCATCGCCTATTGGTTGATTTTGCTGCTTTGGTTGCCGCTGGTGCTTGGAGTGCTCGGTCTTTATGGCCTGCTCGATCCGCTCAACAACATGATCACCAACATCTTGGACTTCATACCCAACCTGTTCACTGCCGCGATCATCGGGTTTGTGGGTTATGTGATTGCTAAGATCGTGCGCGGTTTGGTGACGGGTTTGGTCAGCTCGCTTGACTTGCAGTCGCTTGCTAACCGGACTGGGCTTGGCACTCAGACCAACATCGCTAATTTGGCGGGTATGGTGGTTTTCTTCCTCATCATGATCTCGGTGATCATCGCGGCGCTAGATGCCCTACGCATCAAGTCGATATCTGAGCCTGCGATCAATATGCTTAATCAGTTGATGAGCGCTATCCCCGATATCTTAGGTGCCGTGCTGATCGTAACCATCATGTATGTGATCGCGCGTTTTGTTGCCAGCATCGTGACCAGTTTGCTGCAAAACTCAGGTGTGGATCAGCTTCCTGCTCGAATTGGTTTATCCAACTTGATGGGTGATTACACGCTTTCTCGTTTTGTGGGTCACGTGATTATCTTCATCACCGTGTTGTTTGCTTTGATCGAAGCGGCCAATCGTCTGGGCTTCGGCCGCATGAGCGATATCCTCACCATGTTTATTGCCTTCTCAGGCGATATCTTCTTGGGTGTGGTGATCTTGAGCATCGGTTTCTGGATTGCCAGTACCTTGGCAAACTTGGTTATGCGCTCGCCTTCAGGCTCTGTGTGGCTGGCGAATTTGGTTCGTGTGTTGATCATGGGTTTGGTGATCGCGATGGGCCTACGTGCCATGGGCATAGCGGACTCGATCGTTAACTTGGCCTTTGCTTTAACGCTGGGTTCAGTGGCGGTGGCATTTGCCTTAGCCTTTGGCTTGGGTGGACGAGAAGCTGCTGCTCGCTTGACCAACAAGCTGGTTGACAGTGTTGAGGGCGAGGTTAAAAAAGATCAGCCCACTCCTCCAACCCCGCCAACGCCGCCAAGCACTGATTCTCTATAATGCTGGCAAAAGTGCAGGCAAATTAGCGTTAAGCTAAATAAATAAAAAAGCCCCATGTCGGGGCTTTTTTTATTGCTGGTTTGCGCCGGTTTTGATTAGCGCTTGTAGGTTACCCCGATCAAGCTCACTTGCTCAGTTTCGTCACCGATGTCGGTCTGATCGATACTGATCTCATAGCTAAGCTTAGCCGAAAGCGAGTCTGAGAGCTTGGTTTCAAAGGCGCTAATCGATTCATAACTCTGTTGTTCAGAGCCAAGCGTGGCGGCGAGTTCTTGAGAGAAGCTAAGCTGCTCAAGCAGCTGAGTTTCAAACAGCGCGCCCAGGGTGGCGACGGGTTCAAGCTCGTCCTCTAGTTCTGGGGTGCCTGATTTGAGATAGCGAGCACCGGCGCCAATCTCAGCGACCAGAGTTGATCGTTCAGTATCAAAAAGCGTGCGCCCGTAGCCACCAACCAAATCAATTTCATAGTCGTAGCCACTTTGGATGTCTTTTTCTGCTGCTAGGCGCGCAAACAAGTAGTCACTGTTTTGCAAAAAGCGCATGCCCTTGGCGCTGGCGTTGTAGCGCTCAACACCGCCGCCGCCGTTGTTTTGCGAGTTGATCGCGGCTAAGCGGTAGGCCTGACCCCAGTCGCCCTTTTTGGTTTGATAGGTGGTTTCGGCCTTTAGATTGACGATCTTGGTGTCCTCTGAGGTGTCGTCGCTGTCGCTGCTTTGGAACATCGAGTACTGCAGGGTGGCACCGAGCTCATCACCTTCAACCTTGAGCGGAGCTTCCAAAGCCAATGCTGCAGAGCTGACAGCAATCGCGCTGCCCAATATCGTGAGTCGTTTCATAACCAGATCCAATTAAAAATGGCCACTCTATAAACTTAAGCGCATGCTGACAAGCCAGCCGATCTGATCAGGCTGATTGATGGCGGCGGCAAGTACCCTGAATTCTCTTGGTATTAATGCGCTAACCAAGGTGAGTCAGACGCACTTTAGTGCTTGAGACCATCAGGTTTGATGCCCCTACGCGCTAAGCGCCCAATATGCTGATCAGAGCGCGAGCAACCTGCCCAAGCTCATCGGTGCGGCGGTGAATTAGATACAACTGAGCCTCTCGCTGGTGCCCTGAGATCTGAAGTGTCTTAAGCTCCCCGCGCGACACCAAAGGCTCAATCATATGCTCGGGTAACCAAGCAAACCCCATGCCTTGGCGGATCGCTGTGATCGCCGCTGGCAGATTAGATACTGTCCAGCGCTGCTCTGACTTTAGCCAAGGGGCATTGAGTGACCGGTTAGGCCCTGAATCACGTGTGACCACTTGACGGTGTTGCTCCAAATCATGGAGCGTGGGCTTGGCTATGCTTTGCAGGGGGTGGCTGGGCGCACTCACGCAACTAAAGCTCACGTGCTCAAGCAGGCGGCACTCGGCGCTGGTTTTGGGTAGTGAGCTGATCAACAAGTCGATCTGACCAGTATCAAACAAAGCTTGGCCGCCCGAGAGCACACTCTCAAACACCTCAATTCGAGTTGCGGGGTAACTCTCGCTTAGCAGGCTCAGCGCAGCGTAGAGTTTCTCTTGAGGGTAGATCGCTTCAACCGCGACGCTGATCTGGGCTTCCACTCCAAGGCTTAGCTGGGCGGCGATCTGCTCAAGGCCGTGGGCCTGATCTAGCAGCTCTTTTGCGCGTCGATACAGCACTTGTCCGGTCTCAGTCAGCTTTGCGCTTCGCCCTTGGGTCTCAAACGCGTTGACACCCAGCAAGCGCTCAAGCTTACTCACGCCGTAACTCAAGGTGGACTGCGAGCGGTTTAGCACAGCTGAAGCCTGAGAAAATCCTCCATGGTCCACCACGGCAACCAGGGCACGCCACTGATCCAGTGTGACCTTGAGTGGGCTGAGCATATCGCGAGAGTTCGCCTCGGACGCACTGATCTTTGGATCAGAATTTGGCTTATGCATGATCACTTCACTTGTTTAACGGGGTTTTTAACGTGGTGGCTTTTAAGTCAAATGTCACCAGCTGTGCTTTTTATCTTTGGTTAACTACTCACAGGGCAGCGCTTAACCTATCGATAAATTAGATCATATTATCTAAAATTATGCGTTATTCATCGAATAAATAAAATACTACTATGGATTCATAGGCTCAAGCACAAGCTTAGCTCATCAACCTAAAACCGAACTCAAGAGGCCAACCATGAACCTACTTTGCATAAATCCTTCTATCTTTGGATCTACTGGCAAATCTTACGAGCTGACCGATCATGCGGTTGCTGGATTGCTTGCTAAATACCCTGACGTGCATCTTACCAATCGCGATCTGGATGGCTCGATTGACCACTTAAGTTTGGCGGAGTTTGAAGCGAACTCCACGCCGTCATCAAAGCGCACGCCAGAACAAGCACAGCTAGCCCAGTTTGCTGATTTGCTGATCGAGGAGCTTCAGGCTGCAGACGTGGTGGTGATCGGTGTGCCCATGTACAACTTTGCGATGCCAACGACGCTGAGCAGCTGGTTTGATCGAGTGCTGCGCGCCGGAGTGACATTTGGCTATACTGAGTCAGGCCCTAAGGGGTTGCTCGGAGATAAGCGCGTACTGGTATGTTTGACTCGGGGCGGCACTTACCTAGGGTCAGAGCTTGATGCGCAGACCCCGCTGCTCAAGACCTTGACTGGTTTTGTGGGGCTAACCGACGTCAGTTTCGTCTATGCTGAAGGCTTAAGTCAGGGCGTTCGATCCGTCGATGAGATCATGGATGGCGCGCGCAAACAGATCACTGAGTGGGTGCAAAACACGGAGGCGGCATGAACATAAAGTTAACAGCGCAGCATGCTACAGACGGAGCAGGAGTCAAGATTCAGCGGGTGATGCCGCGAGATTTCAGTTTGCTTGATCCGTTTCTCATGATTGATGAGATCCGCTCAAGTGACGCGGCAGACTATATGGCAGGGTTTCCTGAGCATCCGCACCGCGGGTTTGAGACGATCACCTATATGATTGAAGGCGCGCTTGAGCACCGTGACTCTCTGGGTAACAGCGGGGTGGTGGAGTCGGGAGGTGTTCAGTGGATGACAGCGGGCCGAGGTCTGATTCATGAGGAGATGCCCAAATTACGTGAGGGTCAGTTTCATGGGTTTCAGGTGTGGTTGAATCTGCCAGCCGATGAAAAGATGCAGCCTGGGGTTTACCGCGACCTAAGCGCTGATCAAATCCCACAATTGACAACTGAGGGCTATCGCGCGCAGGTCTTAGCTGGGCGCTTTGTCAGCGCCGATCAAGAGGCGGTGCAGGGGCCCATCAACCAGTTAAAAACAGACCCGCACTGGTTTGACGTGGCGCTGCAGGGGACGCTCAGTCTCACGCTCAACGCAGATCTAAACGCTTGGGTTTATGTGTGTGAGGGCGAGCTTGAGGTACAGAGCGAATCGATCAATCGACTCAGCGCACATGAGATGATGAGGCTGGATAGTGTGAACCCGGTTTTTAAATCAGACTCAGCTCGTATCCAGATCTTTGCAGGCAGACCGCTTGGCGAGCCAGTGGTGCAGCATGGCCCCTTTGTCATGAATACGGCTGAGCAAATTAACCAAGCCATACGCGACTTTACTCAGGGGCGACTGGTTGGCTAAATCTGCCGAGCTGAAACCACCTTTAAGTGCTGCACGCTGGCCCATAGCAAGTCGCATGCCTTTTAGGCGACTGAGTTTGTCTGTTTGCTTGGGTGTTCTCACAGCCGCCTGCCAAGCCAGTCCGCCGTCAGAATCAGCTCACAGTGCCGCTGGCCAAGACACCAATCAGGCCTGTGTGATCCTCCTGCACGGTCTTGCCCGCAGCGACAGGTCCATGCAGCCGATCGCGGACGCTGTGAGCGCGGCTGGCTACCGCGTGGTCAATCAGGACTATAACTCAAGAGGCGCGCAGATAAACCAGCTAGCCAATCAAGCCTTGCCGGCGGCACTGAAGCGCTGCGGATCTGCGGGCCGCGTTCATGTGGTCACGCACTCCATGGGCGGGATCTTGCTGCGTCAGTACCTAAGCACGCACCACATCGATCAGCTGGGCCGAGTGGTGATGCTTGGCCCGCCCAACCATGGCAGTGAAGCAGTAGATCGCCTGAAAAATGTCCCCGGTTTTAACCTAATCAACGGCATCGCCGGCAGTCAGCTTGGCACTGATCCTGACTCGGTGCCCAATACCCTAGGCGCATGGCCAGCCGATAAAGCTCAGCTGGGTATCATCGCCGGGACGAGCACGATCAGTTGGCTGAGTTTTGTGCTGCCGGGTGCGGACGATGGCAAGGTCACGCTCAAAAGCACCAAACTTCGCGGCATGCAGGATCACATCGCGCTGCCGGTGACCCACACCTTTATGATGGGCAGCGATAAGGTGCACCAGCAGGTGCTCAGTTTTTTGCGATCGGGCAAGTTTAGTCGATAAAAGTTCTGCAGACGAAAGCTCTGTCGTTAAAAAAGGCACCTCTAGGGTGCCTTTTTAATTGATCCGCATGAGCGCTTAGCTCAGTGAATCAGCGCAGTACGTTGATTAGCGGCTTTATGCCGCCGCGCCTACTTTGAAGTCTTCAGGCGGTTTGCTCAGCACTTCTTCTTCACCCTCCAGGCGCGCCAGTACCACAGCCCCCACTGAGTCGCCCCAGATATTGACAGCAGTGCGTAGCATATCGAGCAAACGGTCAGTGACCATGATCAAACCGATCGCCTCAGCGGGCAAACCCAGTGTGCCAAGGATCAGGGTGATCGCAACCAGTGAGGCTGCGGGAACACCGGCGACGCCAAAAGAGGTGGCTAAAGATAAAAAAACCACCAAAACTTGCTGAGCGATGGTGAGATCCAGCCCGTAAGCTTGGGCGATGAAAAGCACCGCAGCGCACTCATACAGCGCGGTGCCATCCATGTTGATGGTCGCACCCAGCGGTAGCACTAAAGAGGAGACACGCTTAGAGACATAGGAGCGCTCCTGCACACAGCGCAGCGATACCGGCAGCGTAGCCGAGGAGCTAGCGGTCGAAAAAGCAGTTAAGAGTGCTGGAGTCATCGCACTTAGGTGGCGTATGCCGGAGCGACGTGCGATCAGGCGAATGGTGAGGATCAGGGTGACAAAGGCGTGCAGCCCCAGCGCCAGCATGACCGCCCCCATGAACACCAGCATCGGTTTGATTGAGGCGAGGCCAGTGGTGGCAGCGACCTCAGCGATCAAAGCAAATACCCCGATAGGCGCCAGGTAGATGATCGCGTTGGTGATCGAGAGAATCAGCTCGTAAAACCCGCTGATGCCAGATTTGAGTGATTCGGCGGCCGGCGTCGACATTTTGCGTAAAAACACACCAACCAGAATTGAGAAAAAGATCAAACCTAAGATCTGGTTGGTCGCGGCTGCTTCAATCAAGTTCGGCGGGATGATGTTGGTGATGGTGTTTAAAAACTCGCCGCCTGAGCGGCCGGTGACTTTCTCAAGTGTCTCCGCGCCGACGCCAGGCAAGCCCAGCGCTTCAGCTCCCGGGACGCCGTTTATGATCCCAGGCTTAATCCAGTTGATTACCAGTAGGCCAGTGGCGCAGGCCATGAAGGTGGTGAAGGTATAAAATAGCGCAGTTTTAGCGCCCAAAGCGCCCAGAGACTCTTTGACCGAGATCTCCATGAGGCTTTTGATGATCGCGGCCATGACCAGCGGAATCACGATCATCTTGAGCGCGTTAATAAACAAAGTCCCAATCAGATCATAGACCGTGATCAACCAGCTGGTTTCAGGGGTAAATGCACCGACGATAAATGCCGCGATGATCGCGCCCAGCATGGCAAGCGTAAATTTCATAATTAGCCTTGGTTGTGTCTGAAGGCCCCATGACAGCGGCGAAATCGCTTGCCAGAACCGCAAGGGCAAAGGGCGTTGCGGTTAGGTTCGGGTTGACCGAACTGGATGTGGTTGACCTGTGCTTTGGTTACGTTGAGAGTTTTTCCGCTCATGCCGTTTTTGGAGGTCAACGGGTCGGATTGTTTTTTAACGTCCAGCTGAGCATGTCCGGTGGCCTCAAAGCGCGCGGGCTTCAAACTGGGATCAAGTGGTTTTAGCGCTCGCCCCAAGGTATAAAAAACATCGGTGGCTAGTTTGCCGTCTGCATCGGCGATCCCGATTACGATGATCTCGTTCAGTGGCGGGTCTTGAACCATGTGATTGATGCCAGCGGCGACTCGGTTCAGGTTGTGCTGAGCGACTGATCGGTGACTCTCCGAATTGGGATCGAGCGCATAAAACAAAAAGGCATAGTGGCGCTCTGGCTGGGTATAGGAGCGCATATTGACCAAGTAACCTTCGTCCTTGACCTCTTGGCTGGCGCTCATGTACTCAGCGATGATCCGCACAAAGGCGTTCCGGGACACCACCGACTCGTTGATCAAGGAAGAGAGCAGGCGCAGGTAGGTGCTGGTTTCATCTCGCAGCGACGCCTTGGGCATCTGGTTGCCGTAGGTGTTCATGATGTATTCCCAGAAGCGGGCGTTTTTGACCATCTTGTCAAAGTTACGCGTGAGCTTCTCGGGATTGTTAACGAGGAATATAGGATCGATGGCTGGCTTGAGCCCTGAGCCCACCAGGTTCTCTTCAATCAGCCGAGCCGGTTTGATCGCCTCACCCTGATTGATGAACTGCTCCATGAGTGCGATTGGGTTATCTGCGACAGGTTCATGGCCCAAGAGCTTATCGCGGTAACTTAAAAAGTTGGCTAAATCTGGCATGGTGGTCAGACGCTTAACCACCATGACCAAATCGAGCAAACTCATGAGCTGCATGTGTTTGTTTGAATCGCTATCGCTGGTTTGACTGAGCTGCGGGTTTTGTTCGCTGCTAAAGCGATGTTTGACCATCATGCGCCGAGCGTCTTGCACAAAGCACAGCGAGCTTAAGCCCAGATAGTAAATCTTCAGCTGAGCTGCCAGCTCAAAGGGCTGGGTCATAGCGGCGTCGCGGTACAACTCACCCTCGCAGATCAACTTTGGCGCCGCTTTCATGCGGCTGCTTAAGCGCTTCGCCAAACCGTCTTTTAAGCCGGAAAACAAAGATTTGGCCTCGGTGTTGTTGGTGACCGCTTTGGTGACTGACTCTTCAAACAGAACCAGCGCGACGCCGTCCATCACCACCAAGTAGTCGCACACCAGACGAGATTCTTCGCCGCTCTTGGCAAACAGCTGCTTATAACTCCAAGGCTTTAGGTAGGAGTGAGCGAGTAGCTCAACCAGACTTTTGGCTTTGATCAGATCGGCGGTGTTTGAGTGTTGAATACTCATGAATATACAGGGACTTGTGTCAATTCAAAGATGATAGCACCTAAGTTTAGAGCTGTCCTACCTTGGCTGCTGACTTTACGGGAGGTAGTGCGCAACCCATCGGGAAAACTGGTTTGAGGTGCCAGGCTTATCTGGCTAGCAAAATGCCAGCCTATTTGGACTACTAAGTGATGCTAACCAACTTCCCCTTGGCGAGTATTTGTCAGAGGCAGGCGAACGGTACTTGAGTGGCGCGCTTTTGTGACGCTCATAGCGCGATGACTAGTGACTTAGATGACATTAGGGCGCCGTCACTAAAAGAGCAGCGCCACTCATTGGTTTTAAAAAAAGCGTCAAGGCGCGATTTGCGCCAAATTACCTTTATCCTCTAGCCAGAGCTTGCGATCACCTGAGCGCTTTTTCGCGAGCAGCTTATCCATGATCTCACTGGTGGCGACGGTGTCGTCAAGATCGAGCTGCACTAGGCGTCTGGAGTCGGGGTGCATGGTGGTTTCACGCAGCTGATCTGGTGACATTTCACCCAATCCCTTGAAGCGGGTGATCGAGGTTTTCTTGCCCTTGAGTGCGTTTAGGTGAACCTGCAGCTCCTCATCGTCAAGCGCGTAGTGAACTTCTTTGCCCGCGTCGATGCGGTAGAGCGGCGGCATGGCGACAAACAAGTGACCGGCTTCAACGAGGGCGGTGAAGTGTTTGACGAACAGCGCACACAGCAAGGTCGCGATATGCAAGCCGTCGGAGTCGGCGTCGGCCAAGATACAGATGCGCTCATAGCGCAGCTCACTTAAGTCGTCAGAGGCCGGATCGACCCCGATGGCGATGGCGATGTTGTGCACTTCATCCGAGCTTAGCACCGTGTCAGGGGAGACTTCCCAGGTGTTTAAGATCTTGCCTCGAAGCGGCATGATCGCCTGGAAGTGGCGATCGCGCGCTTGCTTAGCTGAGCCGCCCGCTGAGTCACCCTCGACCAAGAAAAGCTCCGCGCCTTCTTTACCGGCGTTTGAGCAGTCAGCCAGTTTGCCGGGAAGCGCGGGGCCACTGGTGATCTTTTTGCGCTCGACTTTTTTGGCGGCTTTAAGGCGCTTTGAGGCGTTTGCGATGGCGCGCATCGCAAGCTCGGTTGCCACTTCGGTGTTTTGGTTGAGCCACAAACTAAAGCTGTCCTTGGCCTGAGCAGCAACGAGGGCGGCCGCTTCGCGGTTAGAGAGGCGCTCTTTGGTTTGGCCCGAGAACTGCGGTTCCTTAATTTTGAGCGACAGCACGTAGTTGACCCCGTCCCAGACGTCCTCAGCAGACAATCGCGTGCTACGCGGCAGCAAACTGTGCAGATCGCAAAACTCGCGCAGGGCTTCTAAAACTCCGGTGCGCAGCCCGTTCACATGAGTGCCGCCCTGCGCGGTTGGGATCAGATTCACGTAACTCTCAGCGATCACCAGTTCATCGCTCCAGCAAAAAGCGAACTCTGAGCCCGCCGGATCGCCGATCTCGTCCCGATAGTAAAATGCCGGCGCTGGCAAACACTCCACGTCATTTAGGGCTTGCTTTAAGTAATCGCGCAGTCCGTCCTCGTACTGCCAGACCGTCGACTCTCCGCTTGCCTCGTCCAAAAAACTGATCTTGAGGCCAGCCGACAACACTGCTTTTGCGCGCAGGTTATGTTTGAGTGCTTTAGGCGCGATCTTGGGTGCATCAAAGTAACTCTCGTCCGGCCAGAACTGCACGCGGGTGCCGCGCTTGCGCTTGTTGGAGGCGACTGATTCGCGCATGGCCTCGGCCACATCGCCCGACTCAAAGGCCATGTTGTACTCAGTGCCCTTTTGCCAGACCGTGACTTCCACGCGGGTGGACAGGGCGTTCACAACCGAGATCCCCACGCCGTGTAAGCCCCCGGAAAACGCATAGTTTTTGTCAGAGAATTTGCCGCCGGCATGCAGCTTGGTCAAGATGATCTCAACCCCGGTTTGCCCATACTCGGGGTGGATATCCACCGGCATGCCGCGCCCATCGTCCTCAACTGAGAGCGAGCCGTCACTGTGCAGCACCACCTCGATTGAGCGGGCGTAGCCAGCCAGCGCCTCATCAACCGAGTTGTCGATCACTTCCATCGCCAAGTGATTGGGGCGTTGGGTATCGGTGTACATGCCCGGACGGCGCTTGACCGGCTCAAGTCCGGTTAAGATATCCAGGGATTCGGCGCTGTAACTCAACGAAAACTCCTCAAAATTAGACAAATGCCACCCGTCGTGGTCACTTCGCGGTGTGCAGCTCAAACAAAAACTTCACGATCAGCGGGATCTTGGTGGGCAAATCGTGCATGAAGTGGTCACCGCCCGGCTCAACCAACACACTGGCCTCATGGCCTGGCTGAGTATAAAACTCAAGCGCCTCGCGGTAGTTAAGCACTTCATCGGCGGTTTTGAGCAGCACCAACTGACGATCGGGATGCTGAGGTTGATCATACTTGTACTTGAGCAGCGCATCGATATCTCGTGGCCGGATACCCCAGCCGCCGCTGGTGGTGTAGATCACCTCATCCTTGGGGACATTTTCACGCTCTCCTGTGAAGCGCTTGAGGCTTTCATAGGGGCGGATACTGGGGTTGATCATCACCGCAGGCTTGCCGGTTTTGGCCACCACTGCATGGGTAAAAAAACAGCCGAGCGAGCTGCCGACCAAACCGCTTTGTGGGTCTTTGTCGATAAAATCAAGCAATAGCTTGATCACGGCGTCAGGTTCACAGTTCAGATCGGGGCGCTGTACGGTGATGCTAGGGTGGTGCTCACGGCAGTAATCCTCCAGCATCTCGCCCTTGATGGATTCAGGCCCGCTGTCCAATCCGTGTACATATATTAGCTGCATGGTCGCTCGGAAAGTTGTAAATTCAATACTATACCTGAGTTAGATGCATTTATTGATTCAGAGATATAGCTGGTATGTGGGTGAACAACCGTTTACTTATCTAAATCTCTCGTCTATCCTGTTATGAGATATCTGGCTCTTAAAAATCTGTTATTTGTATTTGGTGATGCTCTTTTGAGCGGTAACTCGATATGCCCACGCAGTATTTTAAGAGATCTTGTTAAAAGGATGCTTTATGACCAAACCTCGACACCAACCGCACCGTTTCAGACAGCCCTCTGCTAGGAGGCCGGTAAGCCGCTTTGATTTTATCGAGGGGATTGCGAGGCTTGCGGCATCTGGAGCGGTTGAGATCACCGATCTGGTTGAGGGCATCCACCGTGAGATCGTGGTCAAACCTTTTGAGCGGGTTATCCCAGGTTGGTCGGGTTACTGGGATCGCTCTATCAGCTCTAAGGTTTACTGTGTGGTCAGAAAGGCCATGTCTTTTTCCGGGGAAGCCACCGCAACCACCCTGCGCGCGCTCAACTCTAAGCTTGAGCGCTACGAGCAAAACGCCGACTTGCCTAAGACGCTTAAGTTGCTCAACAACGTCATCAACGGTGTCATGGGTGATCATCTGGTCACGCTGCACAGTCCGCTGGCGGCTCCCATGCTGGTTTATGATCGCTACGGCGATCTGCACTGTGAAACCCAGCTCAGCGGCCGGGTGCTGCTCATGGTTCATGGGCTGTGCATGAGTTACTTAAGCTGGGATCCAGGTCAAGCCTCAGGCATGGGCGAGCACATCGTCTATGCTGAGCCGGACGTGACTCTGCTGATGCTTGACTACAACACGGGGCGGCGCATCTCCTTAAACGGGCGCGACTTATCTGATCTGCTAGAGGAGTTGGTGCTTAAGAATCCACAGATCACTCAGCTGGATTTTGTGGGTCACTCGATGGGCGGTCTAATTGTTCGAAGTGCCATGTTCTGCGCCAAGCAAGAGGGTCGCAGCTGGCTGCCACTGGCTAAAAACTTGATCTGTCTGGCCGCACCGCACCACGGCGCGGTGCTTGAGCGGATCGGGTTTTACTTGCAGCAAACCATCTCCAAGATACCGATCGCCGGGAACTTGGCGCATCTGCTGGATCTGCGCTCAGCAGGGATCATCGATCTGCGCCACGGCTCGGTGCGTGACGATGACTGGGAGTTTTTAACCGAAGGTCGCATGGGGCGCGGATCAGATTTTCGCCGCCCAGCACCGCTTCCGGCTAACGTGAACTGTTTTTTGGTTGCTGTAACCATCGATAAAAGTCCACAAACAGCGGGCCGCGATATCTTGGGAGATGGCCTGGTCAACATCTCAAGCGCGCTTGGGGAGCATCCGGGCGATCATGACTTGAACGTGCCGGAAAACCACAAGGCGGTGTTTTATGACGTCAATCACATGGAGGCTCAGTTTCACGAGCGGGTCCGTGAGCAGGTGATTCGCTGGCTTGGCATGAGTCAGCGCCAGATCGACGTGCGCGGTGAGCGGATCATCTCGGTTCCTGACGTTAGAGTTGAAGCGGCTTAACTGGTCGCACTCTTAAGACAGCAAAATGCCCACGATTGTGGGCATTTTTATGGATCCAAACTTAGCAGCCGGTTAGCTCGTTTGTCAGTTGTTAGAGGCGCCTAAAAGGTGTTGGGTAGCGCTTGAGCATGAGCCACAGCGCAGCGATGAAAAGCAAAACAAAAAACGCCAGTGACATCTCGGGGATCGAAAAACCAAACAGCGTGTAGTCAATCAGCGCGCACTCACCCGATCCGGTAAAGACCGTCTGGATCACGGTTGAAAGCGGAAAAGTCTCAAGCAAGTACTGAAGCCCCGTGCCGCAAGCCGGCACTTGATCAGCTGGCAAGTGCTGTAGCCAGACGTGGCGGCCAGCAACCAAGAGCGCCCAACCGATACTGATCAAAGCGGGCACCATCAGTGCTCGCTTCAGCCAAGATTTGCTTGGATTGATCAGAGCGGCGATCAAAGTGAAAGCACCAAAACCAATTAAGCCCACGCGCTGAAAGATACACAGCGGGCAGGGCATGAGGTTTTCAAAGTGCTGCAGGTAAAGTGCGTATGCCATGCCTAGCGCGCTGAGCACAAAAAATGTCAGATTGATCTGACGGTAAGTGAGTGATTTGAGGCTGGTCACAAGATTCATGTCTTTTTTTCTTCCTTGAAATCGATCAGGTTTGTTGGCTTGGGCTCGATCTTGCTTGAGTGTAACCCTAAATCACCTCACCCAGCCAAGACTCAGCCAGCGGAGGTTCGATAGGGCGCTAAAAACTCAGTGAAGCTGGTCTGCGACTCCGCCTCAAGCCGGTTTTGTTCGTTAATCGAGGCTGAGGCCAGGCGCCGATAGTGAGCCGAGCGAGCTTCGGGCAGCGGCTGCTTTACGTACTCCTCAAAGTGCTCGCTGGCCAAGCGCTGACCCAGTTTCCAGATCCCGCCCTCGACAGCTGAGCTACTAAGCACCCGGCGGGCGGGAAGCAAATCGGTGTCGTTGAACTTGCTGTAAACCACGGTCAGCGCGTCTTCAAATGGGGTGTTGATCTGCGTTTGATCCAATAACTGGGCCAGCGCCTCAAGTGGTTTTAACTGCTCACGAATCCAGTCACGCAGTAACACTTCGCCCTCCATCCCCTCGATATACAGATCACTCTTCAGACCCATCTCGGTGACTAGCTCCTGGTTGCGGGCCAGTAGTTGCTCCTCATCAAGGTTAAGCTCTGGTGATGGGCTCAAGAGCGCATGCAGCATCAACAGCTCAACAAAGTGCGCGGTGTTTGGTGAGAGTCCATAGGGATCATAAGGGTCGAGATCCAGCGCCCGAAGCTCAACATAGGCGATCCCGCGTGCCTCTAGCGCATCGGTTGGAGATTCGCCGGTTTTGGTGATCTGCTTGGGACGCAAGGTTGAGTAGAACTCGTTTTCAATCTGCAAGATATGATCATTGATCTGCTGCGGAGTGCCGGTTTCATCGTCGACCCCGATCTTGCTAAAAGGTGGGTGCTTGATGGTGAGCGCTCGCCTGAGACCCTTGATGTAGGTTGGCAGGTTGTTGTAAGTGATCGCCAGATCGTCTTGCGCACTGTTTTGGTACCCAAGCCTTCCCATGCGTAAGCTGGTGGCATCTGCCAATCCAAAAGTGTTTTGACTGGAGTTGAGCGGCTTGAGTGCATGGCTGCGACCGCTCACAAAACAGGGGCACACACTGGGTGAAGCGCCAAAAAAGTACAGGATCAGCGGCATCTGGCGCTTCATGTTACGAATCAAGCCAAGATAAGCTTGATCGGTGAACTCAGTCAGGGTGACATTTTTCCCGTCACTTGAGTGATCACGCATGGCGCTGAACAGCACTTTGGGAAATGACAAGTTGTAGTGCAGACCAGCGATGGTTTGCATGCGACGCCCGTAGCGCAGACCCAGCCCGCGGCGATACAGTGTTTTGAGTTTGGCGATGTTGGCGGTGCCGTAATCGGCGAGCGGTATCTGATCGTCCTCGCTCGCCAAAAGGCAGGGCATGGACAGCGGCCAGATCAGCTCGCCCTTAGGCAGTGCTTCGGCGACCACGCGGTGTAGCTCAGCCAACTCACCCAAGGCTCCCTCAATCGTATCGTGCGGCTCGGTAATCAGCTCAAGCAGTGCTTCAGAGTAGTCGGTGGTGATCGCGGGGTGAGCCAGCTTTGAGCCCAGCGCCTTTGGGTGCGGCTCGTTTGAAAGCCTGCCGTCTGGGGTGACGCGCAGCCCCTCTTTCTCGATCCCGCGCTGCATGCCTGTGAGCAGGTTAGGAGTCAACCAGTCGGTATAAGCGCTGTTCGGCATAAGCTTAGGTCTAACTTGAGTTGGCGGGTAGTTTAGCGCTCAGCGGCGGCGCTGTTAAGCTTCTCATGACAGAGTTTAAGTAACATTAATTTCAGTGCCAATTTTAAGGCTCCCTAAAAACTTTAATTAAAATGTCAGCGCTGCCGGATTTGATGCGAGTTTTTATTCTGTAAAGTTTAAGGATAGGCACTCGTGTAGCTGGTTTTGGTTGGTGGGCTGGCCCACCAGATCAGCAGCTACTTCAGGTAACTTTTCAAGATACCAATCACCTCATCTACCTCAATGTCTCGTTGATCTGGCGTCAGATCATGCGCCCCTAAGTGTGCACGTAAGTGCCCCTCTAAAACCTGGGTCATCAACCCGTTGGTGGCGCCGCGGATCGCAGCGATCTGCTGCAGCAGGGCAGTGCAATCAGACTCGCTCGGTTGCTCTTGCGTTTGCTCTAGTTTGCGCTCCAGTGCTTCGGCCTGTCCTTTGATTCTTCGAACCCGGGTTAACAACTGTTTTTTGTCTCGAGCGATGTGCGACATGAGTCACCTTAAATTTTTCACTTTGAAAATTAGTATACAGGGGTATAGTATCATCACCTAGTTTTGATAGGCCCATGAGCATGAGCGAATCGTTAAGCATAGATAAGTTAAAACACCACCACCGCTTCGATGAAGGTAACCCGCTGGCTGAGCGCAATACGCGCTGGGCGGTTTACTTAACTTTGGTGATGATGGTCGCTGAGATCTCAGGCGGGATCATCTATAACTCCATGGCGCTGCTCGCCGACGGTTGGCACATGAGCTCGCACGCACTGGCGCTGGGTTTGTCTGTCATGGCCTATGCAGCTGCGCGTAAGTACGCACGCGACCCGCGCTTTGCCTTTGGGACCTGGAAGATCGAGGTGCTGGGCGGGTACACCAGTGCGCTGTTTTTGGTGGCGATCGCAGCACTGATGCTTTATGAGTCAGTGAGTCGCCTCTTGTCGCCCTCACCGATCCAGTACGATCAGGCGATCTGGATCGCCGCGCTGGGGCTTTCGGTAAATTTGATCTGTGCGTGGCTGCTCAAGGGCAGTCACTCACACGATCATGGTCATGGCCACTCTCATGGGCTTTCGCATGATAAAGGCCATGATCACGGTCATCAAAAACCACATAGCCATGATCACAGCAATCATCACAACCATGCCGCGCCCAAAACCAGTGACTCAGTTGATGCGCATGAAGACTTAAACCTGCGCGCCGCCTACATCCATGTGCTGACCGACGCCGCAACCTCGGTGCTTGCGATCGTCGCGCTGTTTGGCGGTAAGCTTTGGGGTGCGGATTGGTTAGATCCGCTCATGGGGATTGTGGGCGCGGTGTTGGTGTCGGTCTGGGCTTATGGGCTGCTCAAGCAGACCAGCCGCGTGTTGCTGGACGCCAACATGGATGAGCCGATCACTGAAGAGGTTCGTGAGGTAATCGCGGATTTACCGCTCAAACTTGAGATCACTGATCTGCATGTCTGGCGAGTGGGGCGCGGCAAATACGCTTGTATCTTGGCGCTCGCGACTCACGAGCCAGTCACGCCAGAGTTTATCCGCGAGCAGCTCAAGGTTCATGAAGAGCTGGTGCATGTGTCTGTTGAGGTCAATCACCTCTCAGCAGAGCCCGGATAAAGATCTTAAGTCAAATGCCCACGCTTGCCAGCTAGCCGCAAGCCTACAGGCGGAGACACTTGCAAGCACTTAAGAGACCGAAACTACTAACTAGTTATTTCGGTCTTTCGCAGTAAAGCGGCTAAATCTGCTGAGTGCATGATTGGCCTTTAACTAAAGCTTGGATAACCAACCAAGGGCTGACGGTATCGAAAAGCTTGGCTCTTTGGGTAATAGGCTGACTTTGATCTAAATCAGGCACCTGCTGTAAAACTGTCAGCGCTGACATTTTACTCACCTATGAACTTCAGCCCTTGAAAACTACCCGTGCCTCCCCCACTACTTAACCACGAACAATCAGAACCTAACGTGGAGGACGCCCATGAGCGATAACCAAACTCAGAATTTTGAATTTCAGGCCGAAGTGACGCAGCTGCTGCACTTGGTGACGCACTCGTTGTATTCAAACCCCGATATCTTTTTGCGTGAGCTGATCTCAAACGCTTCAGACGCCTGTGACAAGCTGCGCTTTGAAGCGCAAACTGACGACGCGCTCATGGCCGGTGACACCGAGCTGCGCATCCAGGTTGAGTTCGACAAAGATGCGCGCACCATCACCATCGACGACAACGGCATCGGCATGGACCGCGACGACGCGATCAGCAACCTGGGCACGATTGCAAAGTCCGGCACCAAAGACTTCATCAACAAGATCAAAGAAGCGGGCAAGGCAGACGAAAACTTGATCGGTCAGTTCGGCGTGGGTTTTTACTCAGGCTTTATCGTCGCGGACAAGATCGAAGTGGAAACCCGTAAGGCAGGCACGGACAGCACCGATGCGGTGCGCTGGACCTCAGACGGTTCGGGCAAGTTTACCATCGAGCCGATCGATAAAGCCACGCGCGGCACCCGGATTACGCTGCACCTAAACGAGGACTCAACTAAGTACGTTGAGCGCAGCGAGCTGACCCAGATCATCAACCGCTACTCCGATCACGTGAGTCTGCCAGTTGAGATGAAGAAAACCGAGTGGGTTGCAGGCGAGGGCGATGAGCCGGGCCACATGAAGACGCTCGACACCTTTGAGGCGATCAACAAAGGCACCGCGCTTTGGAAGCGTGACAAGAGCGAAATCAGCGATGAGGAGTATCAAGAGTTTTACAAAAACTTGGGCGGCAGTTTTGATGAGCCGCTAACTTGGACGCACAACCAGGTTGAGGGTAGCCAGCAGTACACACAGCTACTCTATGTCCCCTCCACCGCGCCGCATGATCTCTACCAGCGCGAGCAAAAGCGCGGCCTCAAACTCTATGTGAAGCGTGTGTTTATCATGGATGACGCCGAGCAGCTTTTGCCCATGTACCTGCGCTTTATCAAAGGCGTGATCGACTCAAGCGACCTACCGCTCAACGTGTCGCGCGAGATCCTGCAAGAGTCCAAAGACGTGCGCGGTATCCGCGAGGGCAACACGCGCCGCGCGCTGATCATGCTGGAAAAACTCGCCAAAGACCCCGAGCAGTACGCCAAGTTCTTTAGTGAGTTTGGTCAAGTGCTCAAGGAAGGTTTGGGTGAGGACATGAAAAACCAGGAGAAGATCGCAGGTCTGCTGCGCTTTGCCTCGACCACTTCAAGTGAGCAAAATGTCTCCTTTACTGACTACAAAGCACGCATGGGCGAGGGCCAGTCGGCGATCTACTACCTGACCGCCGAAACCCTGAGCGCCGCGAAAAACTCACCCCAGCTTGAGCTGTTTAAGAAAAAAGGCGTCGAAGTGCTGCTCATGAGCGACCGCGTCGATGAGTGGGCGATGAGCTTTTTGACTGAGTTTGACGGCACGCCGCTCAAAAACATCGCTAAAGGCGCAGTGGATTTGGGTGAACTGGAAGACGAAGCCTCTAAAGAGGCGACTGAGGCCAAGGCTGAAGAGTTCAAAGAGTTAACTCAAGAGCTTGAAAAGCTGCTGGGTGACCGGGTTAAGTCGGTGCGAGTCTCGAACCGCCTAGTGGACTCGGCTGCACTTGTGGTGGTTGAAGAGGGTGAGATGACCCCGCAGCTAGCCGCCATGCTCAAGCAGATGGGTCAGGAAGTTCCTGATATCAAGCCCAGTCTTGAAATTAACCCTGATCACGCACTGGTTGCGCGTCTCAAAACCAGCGAGCATAAAGAAGACTTGGCTCAGGTGATCCTCGATCAGGCGCTGCTGGCTGAAGGCGGCCAGATAGAGGATATGGCGGGTTATCTCTCGCGGGTGAACAAGCTGCTGGTTGGCTAGTGAGCACGTCACGGTAGGCTAGTGAGCACGTCACGGTAGGCTAGTGAGCACGTCACGGTCGACTAATTAGCCACCTGAAGGCTAACTGCTTTTAAAACAAATGGCCTCAAACCCAGATTTATGCTGGTTTTGGGGCCATTTATATTTGTGAGCTCAAAAAGCCAGAACGTGGGCTGCATAAAATTGCGCCACTCAAGACTTTTGACTCTTCCAAAACAAAAAAACCGCCGATTGGCGGTTTTTTGTAAGGGCAAATTACTTGCTGATATTGAGGTTCAGCTCCAGCTTTCCTGAAGGCAGGCTGGGGTTGCTGCTCGCATCATAATTGGCTGTAAATGATAACTTTCTGGCGTTGTCAGAGAAGCTACTCACAACACCGCGTGTTCTGCCGGCGTTCCCGAATGAGTCAAAGGTGTTGTACTTAGTAATCAAAGGAAGATCAGGATCGGCGTCAAACGGGTCAGTGTTGCAGTTGTTACTGTCATCAGACCCTACGAAGGAAGGTTTAAACGTAGCTCCGATTATAGGGGGTGGATTGCTGTAAGTTTGACCTAAAACCAATCTTGTCCCAGCCGGATTGAGTTTAAGTACACCGTTATTATTTATGGCGTCTTTTTGAATTATCACCGCACTCAGATCAACATCGCAGGACTGATTGTCTTTATTGGTATCGTTAAACTTAACAATGGACACGAATAACTCATCAATTGAAACCGTGGCACCGGCTGAGTTTAGGTAGTAATTGGTAAAAGTACTTGAGCCAATGATCTGCGGCTGCACGTTAACAACGGATCCGTTGAGGGTGATCTTCGCTGAGGCAGTGTTCGCGCCCATTGGAGCAATCCTGTGAGCGAGCAAGGTTTTGTTATCACATGTGATTTGTGCTGTTACCCCTTGAGCGGATTCAAAATAAGCAATCGATGGCGCTTCAACACACTGTTTGTAGCGCGTATTGCCTGTGAGCGTGGCTTTGTATAGCTCAACCTGCTTGGCATCGCTTAGCTCAAAAAAATTGTCGGGCAACTCGTTGATGAACCCCTCGTCGTTATTTGATGCTGGCTCATCAATCGCCGCACTCGTTAGTAACGAATAGATTTCGACAGCGAGCTCACTGGCGTTACTGGGTTGCTCTTCAAAAGGCCCACTTTTGGAGTTAAAGACTATTGCAGTGTTATATTCTTGAACGACTTTAGAGGCGCTAAAATTGAGCTGACTGGCCACAAAAGGAGTGACGCCCAAGGTCTGACGATATTGACTAAGCACCACCCCTTGATCCAAGCTGTTCGAATAGCTTAAGAACTGTGCCCCAGTAATCGCCTTTGCGTCGCTACCTGGAAGTATGTCTATGGCTGATAGCGGATTAGTTGGTACTGGGCCTACTGGGTCGGTTGGATCAGTGGGATCAATCGGATCGGTAGGGTTAGTGGGATCAATCGGATCAGTAGGATTAACTGGATTGGCGTATTTTATAAATTCGCCAAGCGTCTCAAGTGCATCTTCACCCAGCACGTTAAGGATAGGATCTGTGCTGTTGTCTGAGCTTTCAAGATAGTCATTTGACAGCTTGAGTAGGGTCTCTAAAAACTCACCGCTTGGGACGTTGGTTACTGAAACCTCAATCGTTGGGAGGTATAACTGGATCTCATTGATCAACTTTAGTTGAATCTGTATGAGTCTTTTAGCGGCCTGATTGAGTTCTTGGTTGTTGGTTTCAATAAAGTTTTCAAAGATGTTGTCTGAGCTCAGCCCTAACTGGTTTTTGACCTTGAGGGTGGCTTCGCTCAGGCTTAAGTCAAAAGCGCGCATCTGGTAGGCGACTTGAGTTGAGATCGGCGTAACCATGTTTACGCTAGCGGGTGCGATCAAGCTGAAGCTGTTAGCGATCGGAGCAGATGGGCTATCCAGATCAATCGTAACACCGGCAATTGCTGAGGCAACGATAGCGTATCTACCTTCAAGACTCTGCGGGTACTCCAGTCTAAATCGACCATTGACTGAAGTGGTTTTGTAGGGCTCTCCTACGCAGCTTAAGTCGTTGTTGGTGTCCAGACAGACCTCAGCTTTATCCAGGTAGCCGTCGATCACAAAACCGGAGGTCGCGGCTTGTTCAGTGGCTGGCTGGCTTGAATCGTTGTCGCTTCCGCAACCCGTCATGAGTCCAGATACAGCGGCTGCGAGTAACAGTAATTTACATTTCATGGATTTTATCCTGGTTTTAGTGGTACTTATTTTGAGACGAACGCTAAATTTGTTGGATCATATCAGAATATTTGGCTGAATCAGCCAGTTTTCACCATTCATTTGTAAATCTGTAAACTTAATCGGGTTTGGTCTTTTTAAGAATATGGCGCGATCAATTACTCGCTGCGGCTTGATTGGGTTTATGGGTTTGATAAGTAAGGTGGCTTTGAGTTCCGCCTTATGCGGGATTCGTGGTCATTTTCCTGGATCTAGGCGACGAGAAGTCCACAAAGGGGCGGCTGCCCCTGCGCCCCTAATTGAGTAATATGTGACTTTGCACACCTGAGTTTTGATTTGAGCGCTTTGAGCAATTGGTTTAATCACCTCTCCCCAACCACGCGCGGTGTGCTGCTTTTGTGCGTGTCCTCGAGCCTGTTTGCGACCATGGGGGTGTGTATCCGCTTCGCCAGCTTCACCGTGGACAACACTCAGGTGGTGTTTTTTCGGAACATCGTGACCTTGGTGGTGATCGGCGGGATCTATCTGGGGCGTGCGCCTAAGCGCTTTTTTAAGGATATGAAAACCACGCAGATCAAGCTGCACCTGGCTCGCGGGATCACCGGCGTGGCCGCCATGTACGGTTTTTTCTACGCGATCGCGAAACTCCCGCTCTCAAACGCCATGATCTTTACCTACGCGGCTCCCGTGTTTATCCCGTTTGTGGCTTGGGTGTTTTTGCGTGAACCCATGAGTGCGCGCATGTGGCTGGCGGCAGCACTTGGGTTTTTGGGCGTGACCTTGGTCGCCAAGCCCGATACCGGCGTGTTTGACTGGATCTCGGTGATCGGGTTATCGGCGGCGCTGCTTGCGGCTACTGCTTTTGTCGCGGTGCGCGCACTCACCAAAACTGAGCCGATCACCCGGATCGTGTTTTACTTCGCACTGATCGCAAGCGCGGTCTCCTTTGTGCCAGCGCTTCCTGGCTTTCGCGCCTTTAGCCTCACCGAGCTTGGGTTTTTGATCGGCGCTGGGGTGTTTGCCACCGCCTGTCTCTTATACACATCTCCGAGCCCACGAGACTAGGCATGATCTC
>CAJXOR010000008.1 GCA_913057715.1 uncultured Moraxellaceae bacterium | reverse complement strand
TCTACACTATCCTCTTCGTCGGCAGCGTCAGATGTGTATAAGAGACAGGCTCATGATCGAGCGTTACCCCGAGGTGAGTTTTAGCGCCACACGTGAGCACTAACTCTACGCTTACTTCAAAACGACAAGACGTCAGTAAAACTGCCGAGGCGGTAGTGAGTAAAATGTCGCCAATCGCGGCATATTGTGCTTTATCTAAGCCGCGCTACCGTAGGGTTGTTTTTTGCTACCGCCGATAGAATTCTACTGTCTGCTTCAGGCTTTTAATCAGCTAACGCGCTAAATTCAAAAGGTAAATGTGATTCACATACCCGTTCTGACGACGGGTGTATGTCTAACACTGACTTTTGGCGCGTTTATTGCTTAGTTATCGGTAAGCTTGTAAATACTTAGGGGTAGCAGCTACCCGTTTGCTCCAAATATTAACTTATATTAAACAAACATTTAAGTTAACTGTGGAAAGATTGACTCATGAACTTATTTGACACGCACACTCATTTGGATGAACCGGTTTTTGATAAAGACCGGATCGAGTGTGTGCATGCGGCTTATCGTCACTGCGTTCGCCGTGTCATGTTGGTGGGGTATAAAGCGTCTCACTTTGAGCGTGTGACGCTTGCCGCCAAACAGATCGAAAGCGCTAAAAGACGAGTGGTTGCTATCCCGAAAGTCCATATGGCATTTGGCTTACACCCTGCTTTTATTTCTCAGCACACTCAACAAGACCTCACTTCACTTAAAAATTACTTAGGCGCTGCTGATGCGCTGGGTGAAATCGGGCTAGATCGATACACCTTGGCGTTGCAGGATAAGCAGTCATTTTGCAAACAACTTGATTTTTTCCGCACGCAGTTAGATATGGCTCAAGACTTTTCTAAACCTGTGCTATTGCATATTCGTAAGGCTCATGCCGAAGCACTGCGTGAGATCAAAGACTTGAGTTTCAATCAAGGCGGAATCGCGCACAGTTTTAGCGGGGGAGAGCAAGAGGCGATTGCTTTCGCTGAGCTTGGGTTTAAGCTCGGGGTGACAACTCAGATCACTAACCCCAACGCTAGAAAACTCATCCGCGCTGTCCAGGCGGTGGGTATAAAAAACTTGGTGATTGAGACTGATTCTCCGGACATGCTGCCGATGCAGTTACATGAGCGCGGCAAACTCAATCGTAACGAACCCAAAAACCTATGCAGAGCACTGGTTTCTTTGGCTCAGATTTTGCGTATTGATCTTGAGGAGTTGGCGGATGTGCTTTGGAAGAACTCTTTTGAAGGTTTAAAGATCAACACTCAAAGTGAGTCTAGGCCTGGCGCGCTCCACAGTTGATGATTATCAACTCCTCGCGATTGATCCTAAGTTAAGCTTAAAATACTCCTTTGAATCGCTTGTTTATCCTATGCTCCAACTCGATCCTGCCAGCAGACGCTTTAAGTCCTCAGAAACCCTTTATGGGGAGCTTGCCCTTAGGCAGTTTTTGAGTGCTCATGTCGTGGTGGTGGGTGTTGGTGGCGTTGGCAGTTGGGCAGCTGAAGCCTTGGCGCGATCTGGTGTGGGTAAATTAACTCTGATCGACCCTGATATCGTGGCTGAGTCCAACATCAATCGTCAGTTGATCGCGCTTGATAGCACCTTGTTTCTGCCTAAGGTTGATGTGCTGGGCGAGAGGCTAAAGCAGATTAACCCCTCAATTGAGCTGGTGTTACTGGAGGAGGCTTTGAGCGCGCAAAACTGCGCGCACTATCTGGGCGGTGACCTTGATCAACCTGATTATCCAAGGCCGGATCTGGTGATCGATTGTGTTGACGACACACCTGCAAAGCTCGCCATGGCGCTGTACTGCCGATTTAACAAACTTCGCTTGATCATGGCGGGCGGCGCTGGAGGCAAAACAGACCCAGCTAAAATCCTGAGTGGGGATTTGCGATCCAGCACCGAAGACCCGCTGCTCGCAAAGGTGCGCGCTAAGCTTCGGGAGGCAGGGGTCAACCGCGACCTTAAAGAACCTTTCAAGATTCCTTGTGTTTACTCGGTTGAGAGTCTTAAGCGCGCCAAAAACCCTGGCGCCAAGCTTGCTTGCGGGGGGTTTGGCTCCTCAGTGGTGGTGACCGCCACCTTTGGCATGCACTTGGCTGCCTTGGCTCTAGCTAGGCTTGAGGCGGATAGTTCAAAGGCTTAAGTCGCCCCTAAGGTTTAAATGCCTGCGGTTGTGGTCCCCAGCGCGTGCGTCAGATCAAGCAGGTTTATGTTCTAAAGCTTGACCTTGACCAAATTTGACTTGCTGATCGTCGATAATGCCGCGGCACAGCTTGATGAAATCTTGGGTGACCTGCTCCCAGCCTGCCTGTTGAACTGAGGCGACTGCGTTGATACTGCAGATTGATCGGCTGCGCTGATCCGAGTGGGATAGTAAAAAGCACTCAAGCGCCCGATAAAACGCCCGGTCTGAAAGTTCCTCGCACAGCTCACCATTGACCCCGCAAGTGATGTGTTCTGCTGCTGCAGCCAGATCATAGGCTATGACGGGCAATCCGCTGGCTAGGGCTTCAAGACTCACCAGCCCAAAAGTTTCTGATTTAGAAGGCATGACAAACGCATCGCTGCTGGCGTAGCAGACGCTCAAATCTTGCCCTGTAAGGGCTCCTGTAAAGATCACCCCTGGGTAGCTGGTCTTTAGGCGGGCCAGCTCGGGACCCGATCCGGTGACCATCATCTTGAGATTCGCATGATTGACTTTAAGATCCTGATAAGCGTTCAGGGCCACCTCGATGTTTTTTTCTTTGGCGATCCGTCCAACAAATAAGAGCAGGATATCGTTGTCATTTAGCCCATGAAGCCTGCGAAAATCGGCTGATCGATGACGCGGATTAAAGCGCTGTGTGTCGACGGCATGGCTTAAGAAGTAAGCTCGCTTAAAACCCAGCTGAGTCAATTCCTGCTGCAGGGCACGCGAGGGGATGAGGTTGAGTTGACAGTGGTTATGAAAGATTCGCAGCCATGAAAACACCAGACCCTGAAGGTGGCTTAAACCGTAGTGTTTGGAGAACTCATGAAAGTTGGTGTGATAGGCGCTGATCACCGGAATCCTCATGCGTCTGGCGGTGATCAAAGCGGCCAATCCCAGCGGACCCTCGGTGCCCAGGTAGATGATGTCAGGGCGATGAGTTTTCCAAAGACGATAAAATAAACGGTGACTGGGCAGGCCCACCTGAACCTCGGGATAGTGCGGCAGTCGCACGCCGCGGCAATAAACTTCAAAGGCTTGGGGCTCATAATCAGCGCGAGGCGCGGGTCGAACCAAACTCACCTGTTGGTTTTTGCCTCGCAGCTGATTGATTAGCTCTTCAAGGCAGACAGCCACTCCGTTGATGTCAGGACTGAAAGTATCGCTTACAAAGCTGATGTGCACTGGTCTCAACCTCTTTGATGAGAGCCACTATATTGAGCTGGGTTTATGACAGGCAGATTAAGGCTGTGTAATTTGATTCCCATTCAATCTAGTGGGCGCGCATGAGGCGAGATCTGGATATTGATCGATTCAGTTTTTAGTGATTCGTGCAACTTGGCAAAATGTCAGCAGGTTTACGTTCGAACCGCTGTGGCTGGGTTCGTTTTGAGATCCCGGCGGCTCCTGTGGTTGGCCTGTGATTTGTGTTTTGATATCGCCAGTAGATTTGGGTGAGACACAAGGGATTAATCTTAGGTTTGGCACCTTGAGATCGGATGAGTGCGGGAGTTCCAGTGATAAGGGTGTGGCTTTAGGTACCTGAAAAACAAGATTTAAAGTCTGAAAAAAACCGAGCCAAAGCTCGGTTTTTTTAGTGTAGCCAGATCAGTTGTTGGCATGCAGCTCGCTGTTGAGGGCAACCGCTGATTTGTTGGTGACGCACTGCACCGCACCTGAAACTGAGTCGCGGCGAAACAGCAGATCGTCCTTTCCGGCCAGCTCACGCGCCTTGATGGTTTCAACGACCGCTTTGTCTTCACTCAGCACTTGAACTTTAGTACCGGCGGTGATGTACAAACCTGATTCAACCGTGCAGCGATTGCCAAGTGGGATGCCGATACCGGCGTTTGCGCCAATCAGGCAGTTTTGACCAACCGAGATCACGATATCGCCGCCGCCTGAGAGCGTGCCCATGGTGGAGCAACCGCCGCCCAGATCCGATCCGTCGCCGACGACCACACCAGCAGAGATCCGGCCTTCAACCATCGAGGTGCCAAGGGTTCCTGCGTTAAAGTTCACGAAACCCTCGTGCATGATCGTGGTGCCAGCGGCGATGTGTGCACCTAAGCGGACGCGGGCTGTGTGAGCGATACGCACCCCGCTTGGTACGACGTAATCCGTCATGCGCGGGAATTTGTCGACACTGTTGACGCTGAGCAACTCGCCCTGCAGACGAGCCTCAAGTTGACGCTCAGCCAGCTCAGCGATATCAATCGCGCCCAAATTAGTCCAAGCCACGTTTGGCAACAGCCCAAAGATGCCGGCTAAATTGATGCCGTGAGGCTTAACCAGGCGGTGCGAGAGCAGGTGAAGTTTTAAGTACACCTCAGGCGTGCTGGTAGAAGCCTCATCAATCTCTAAGATCGTGACCACGCAAGGTTTTTGGGTGCTCATGCAGGTTTTAGCCAGCTCACTTTGCTCAGTGCTTGAGCTGGCAAGTGCATCGCTGAGGCCGTTGAGTTGGTCACTGGTGACGAGTTTGGCCACATTGCCGCCGGTATAGCCCAAGATTCCGCGCAGCGCTTGTTCAATATCAGCATCTGGGTTCAATACTGGTTTGGCGTAAAAAACTTCTAGCCACTCACCCTTAGAGTTCTGGGTGCCTACTCCGATCGCAAACGCAAACAAGCTCATATCTAATCCTTGATGGCCCAAAAGCTCGGGCGCTTTTTAAAAAAACATATGATACCAGATCGCCAGTTAATCAAAAGCTGAGCGGGGCGACCGATTGATGCAAAGGTGTTACCAGTTGGCGCTGCGTCAGCTGAGTGGGTGACTGGCTAGCATTGACATTTTACTGGTGAGTGAAAAGATAGTAGAAGCTTGTGGTAAAATGTCCGCCACTTTAAACCAGTGCTACTTAATCAGGGGCAGGCCATGTTTTCAGACACCAGTATCCAGAATTATGATCCGGATCTTTTCGAGGCAATGAGTGCTGAGAGTGCTCGGCAAGAGTCGCATATCGAGCTGATCGCCTCAGAGAACTACTGCTCTCCAGCAGTCATGGAAGCTCAGGGTTCGGATCTGACCAACAAATATGCTGAGGGTTACCCAGGTAAGCGCTACTACGGCGGTTGTGAGCATGTTGATGTGATTGAGCAGTTGGCGATTGACCGGGCTAAAGAGCTGTTTGGTGCTGACTACGCTAACGTGCAGCCGCATGCAGGATCTCAGGCTAACTCAGCCGTTTTTTTGGCGCTGATTGAGGCGGGTGACACTGTTTTGGGCATGAGTCTGGCCGACGGCGGTCACTTAACTCACGGATCGCACGTTAACTTTTCTGGTAAAAACTACAAGGCGGTTCAGTACGGTCTGGACAACTCAACCGGTGAGATTGACTATGATCAGGTTGAGGCGCTGGCGCGTGAGCACAAGCCTAAATTGGTTATAGCTGGTTTTTCAGCTTACTCTCAAGTGGTTGATTGGCAGCGCTTTCGCGATATCGCCGATGAAGTAGGGGCTTACCTGCTGGTTGATATGGCGCACGTAGCGGGCTTGGTTGCCGCGGGTGTCTACCCATCTCCCGTGCAGATCGCCGATGTCACCACCACGACCACTCATAAGACGCTGCGTGGCCCGCGCTCAGGTTTGATCCTGGCTAAAGCCAACCCTGAGATCGAGAAAAAGCTGCAATCAGCGGTTTTCCCAGGTAATCAAGGTGGTCCGCTCATGCACGCGATCGCTGCCAAAGCGATCTGTTTTAAAGAAGCGATGGAGCCAGGCTTTAAATCCTACCAGCAGCAGGTCGTGGCTAACGCTAAGGCGATGGGTAATATGCTGATTGAGCGTGGCTATGACGTGGTATCTGGCGGCACTGAAAACCACCTGTTATTGGTTAGTTTGATCAAACAAGACATGACTGGTAAAGAGGCCGATGCTTGGCTTGGCGATGCGCACATCACGGTTAACAAAAACGCGGTGCCAAATGATCCAAAGTCTCCTTTTGTGACCTCGGGGATACGTATCGGCACCCCTGCGATTACCACGCGGGGTTTTGGTGAGGTTGAAGCCTCTGAGCTGGCGGGTATGATCGCTGATGTGCTCGACTCTCGCGGCGATGAAGCGGTCATCAAAAAGGTGCGTGCTCAGGCCGCTGATCTGTGTGATCGCTTTCCGGTGTACGCCAAAAACCAGTGAGTTTTTGTGGTTTAAAAAAGCGCCCCTTAGGGCGCTTTTTTTGTGAGTTTAGATGTTGGGCGAGCTAGGGCTATCTGAGGACAGCGCGTCGATCAATAGTTTTAGGCGGCGAGCGGAGTCGATGGCTGCTGCTGGGACATGAGCAAATCGGCTGCCATTTGTCAGGGTTACGTCTACCCACTCAAGATCGTACGTGAGGCTTGCGATGTTTTGGGGCGCGGTGGCCTGATTGCCGTAACTGAGAAGCTCGCGGCTTAAGGTTAATGAGCCAAACTCAAGCGTCTGTCCGCTGTTGATCTGCTGCAGGGCGGCCGGAAAAAAGCGCGCCTCTTCTAGCTGATCTAGGGCGCCAATTAGCGCATGAGGTCTTGCCGCGCGAAGCAGCAGGTAGTCGTGGCGCGTCCTGATCACGGTTTGAGTGATGGGGCCTAAGGCGGTGAGCTCCTTTGTGTGAACGAAATGGGTGTCACCGTCGAAAAAAGCTTGAGAGGAGCCAAACCAAGATTGGCGAGCGGCCTTAGTGGCGAACACCTCAATCTTTGAAGTTACATAAACACCAGCTATCAAGAGGCAGATCAGCACCCATACCAAAGTCCAGACCAGGGTTCCGGTCAGATCGTCGCTCTGGAACCCACCCTGCCATAGCACCCATATCTGCTTAAGTTGAAGCAGTAAAAACAAGACCGGTAGAGCAGCTGCCAGCAGGTAAGGTCTGGGCGCTAGGGCAAAGCGCTGGCCGCCGGTGGCTGAGTAGCTGATACTGCTTAGGTTGGTTGGGTTCGGCTCTGATGTATCTGGTTCAGGCCGAGCGGCCGGGTCGATGTATTCAGCGGTTGTAGTAGGCTCTTTGAAGGGCGCTGGATCTACAGTTTTTTGCTGAGATACTTGCTGGGGTTCCTGTGTGAGCTGGGTTATGGGTTTATGCGGTGAACCAACTGTCTGATCGACTTGGCTGTTTACACTATCTTTAAGTGGAAGCGGGGTGGGTGAAAGTGCTATCGGTGTAGTTTGCTCTGCTGCAACCGCTGAGGTGGTTATCTGATCCGATTCGGCTTTAGGATTTTGTCTTTCAACAGTGGGCGATGATTTGGGTTTGGTGGATTGCTCGGACTCAAACTGACTTGAGGGGAGGTAGATGTCTGAGGCTTTTGTGCGGCTTGAATCGGCTTGCAGATCCAGGTTTCCTGCAGGCCAAGGGGTGAGCCACTGCGCCACCGGCATAAACCGGCTCTCGCCAATTTTAAAAACCGCGCACCGCTTGAGATTCACTGCGGCCGGGTTTAGGGTGATCACACTTAGTTTTTGCTTGAGCTTTTGCGATTCAACTAACGCTTCAAAAAAAGCACAAAAACATAAAAAGTGTCGAAACTGGCTGTTTCGCTCCAGCTTATCAAGCGTGCTGTTTGTTTTACTGGCTGCCAGCTCGTTTAGCTCCCGCAGCCGACTCAGACCTAGATTGCTGGGCCTGATATCAAGCTTGCTCAGCGCTCGAGCATAGGCGAGTTTGGACATCTGCTCGGCATCTGCACCGTTTTTGGCCCACTGATGAAAAGTTTGGGCAAGCTCTTGATCGGGTTTTGGCGCTAGGCTCATCTTGCTGGGTATCCAGGTGATCTACGGGGCAGATCGGTGCGTTATACTGAGCACCAAACTTTTGAATCTAATTTATCATGAAATTCACCTCTGCTATATCGATTGCGATCTTGCTCGCAGGCTTAAGCGCTTTGAGCGGCTGCGGGCAAACTGGCCCACTTTACCGAACTGACGTGCCAGCGAGCCAGCTGCCCGAGCCTGACTCCTCCATGGATTCAGTTGAAACCTCTTTAAGCGAGCAGGACCCAAATGACTTTTAAGCCCTTTACCCGTATCAAAGATGAGCTGCAGGCCGAAAATGTCCCTCTGCAAACCTTGGCGAAAACCTACGGCACCCCGCTGTATGTCTACTCGAAAACCCTGCTTGAAGCTAACTATCAAGCGTTTGATCAGGCTTTTGGCGAGATAGATCACCAAGTGTGTTTTGCGGTTAAAGCCAACTCAAACCTAGGCGTACTCAGTGTGCTGGCCAAGCTTGGCAGCGGGTTTGATATTGTCAGTGGCGGCGAGCTTAAGCGTGTGCTGGCAGCTGGCGGAGACGCAGCCAAAGTGGTTTTTTCAGGCTTAGGTAAGTCTCACGCAGATATCGAGCTGGCACTCAGATCTGGCATCGCTTGTTTCAACGTCGAGTCTGAGGCGGAACTTAAGCGCATCTCTGAAGTCGCTGCGCGCATGAATCTGCCCGCGCCGATCTCCTTGCGCGTCAACCCAGACGTCGATGCTCAAACGCACCCCTACATATCGACCGGGCTTAAAGAAAACAAGTTTGGCGTGCCTTTTGAGCGCGCACTTGAGCTCTACACACAAGCGAAGCTTGACCCGTTTTTGCAGGTGGTTGGGGTGGATTGCCACATCGGCTCGCAGCTCACCAGCACGCAAGCCTTTGAGGACGCGCTTAGCAAAATGTCGACGTTGATTGCTGAGCTTGAGGATCAAGGGATCGCGCTAAGCCACATCGATATCGGCGGGGGGCTGGGCGTTTGCTATCAAGATGAAACACCGCCCACGCCGCATGAGTACGCTCAAGCGCTGCTACCGACGCTAAAAAACTTAGGTCTCAAGGTATACATGGAGCCAGGACGGGCGATCGCTGCTAAGGCTGGATTGCTCTTGACCAAAGTGGATATCTTAAAGCCCACCGAGTTTAAAAACTTTGCCGTGGTCGATGCGGCCATGAACGACTTGATCCGCCCGGCGCTTTATCAGTCCTGGATGGACGTGCAACCCGTCAGCCCAAGTTTGGGTGAGGTGAAAACTTGGGACATCGTCGGTGCGATCTGTGAGACTGGTGACTGGTTGGCTAAAGATCGTGACCTTGCCCTTGAGCACGGCGATCTGCTCGCGATCATGGATGCCGGAGCTTATGGGTTTGTGATGGCGAGCAACTACAACACCCGTGGGCGCGCGGCTGAAGTGATGGTCAGCGGCGCTTCGCATCAGTTGGTTCGCGAGCGTGAAAAGGCGGAGTCATTATGGGATTTGGAGCGATGTTATGAGTGAGGGCCTGATTAACTTTACCAAGATGCATGGCCTTGGCAATGATTTCATGGTGCTTGAGCGAATTACTCAATCGTTTGAATTGACCCATGATTTGGTTAAGTTGCTGGGCGATCGTCACTTAGGTGTGGGTTTTGATCAGCTGCTGTTAGTTGAGGCGCCAGAGCGTCCTGATGCGGACTTTAGGTATCGGATATTTAACTCCGACGGCTCTGAAGTTGAGCAGTGCGGCAACGGCGCGCGCTGCTTTGCTCGTTTTGTCGTTGAGCGCGGACTGAGCTTTAAACGTGAACTGGTGGTAGAAACAGCTTGCGGCTTGATTTACTTGACCATCACCGACTCGGGTCTGGTGAGTGTTGATATGGGTCACCCTGAATTTGAGCTCAAAAGTTTGCCATTTGTACCTTTGGGGGCTCCTGATAGTGAGGGACGCTATGTACTGAGTGCGGGGACTGATTCGGAGGCATTTTATATGGTGAGCATGGGCAACCCCCACGCGGTCACTGTGGTCGATGACGTGCTAAGCGCGCCGGTTGCCCGCTTTGGCAGTCAGATCGTCAAACACCCTACCTTCCCAAAACAGGTCAACGTGGGTTTCATGCAGATCATAAACCCCAGCTCTATCCGCCTCAGGGTTTATGAGCGCGGGGCAGGAGAGACTCAGGCCTGCGGCACAGGTGCGTGCGCGGCTGTGGTGGCCGGAGTGCGCATGGGGCTGCTTAAAGCCGGCAAGCCTGTAGAGGTTCAGCTATACGGTGGTCGGCTACAGATTGAATGGTCGGAGGGCAAGCCTGTGATCATGAGCGGGCCAACCGAGCGGGTGTTTGATGGGCAGTTAGACTTGATCCGATTAAAAGCGATGTCTTGAGGTAATCCGATCTATGAAGGGCGACAAATTGGCTAAAAGCGAGCGTCTTGAGCTGGCCGATTTGTTTCGACAATGGCTTAACAATCAACTCTCCATCAAGCGCTCAGCACACACGATCAGGGCCTATACCCGTGATATTGGTAAATTTGTTGATCACTGCGAAGAGATCGGGTTAGACCTTAAAGATATTGCGTTTCTTGATATGGAGCGCTACTTGGCTTTGAGACTTGAGCGTGATCAGCTCAGTAACTCAAGTGTGCAGCGGGAGCTCTCATCGCTGAGGCAGTTTTTTCACTGGCTTGAGCTTAGTGGGCAGATTGAGCAAGACCCAACCACTGAGCTGGGACTTAAGCGTAAACCTCGAGGTTTGCCTGAAATCTTGGATCAACAGACGGTCGTGCAGTTTTTAGCTCATCAGCCTGAAAATCTAACTCCTAGGGCTGAAGTGCTTTATATGCGTGATCAGGCGATGTTTGAGTTGCTTTACGGGTCGGGCCTTAGGGCATCCGAGCTGGTTGGGCTCAAATTAGGTGGACTGCTTTTAGATCACCATATGGTTCGAGTGATGGGTAAGGGTTCAAAAGAGCGTGAACTGCCACTGACTCGTCAATCGGTCGAAGCGATAAAGCGCTGGTTGGGTGTTCGTTTTGCTAAAAGTGAGGCCAAAGAAGTGTTTTTGAACTCACGAGGAGCACAGTTGAGTGCTCGTTCGCTGATACGGTTGATAAAGAAGCGCGCTGCTGACTGCGGTATTGCGCAAAACACTTACCCCCACCTGCTCAGGCACTGTTTTGCAACGCATCTGCTCAGCGCGTCTAAGGATTTGCGCGGTGTTCAGGAGCTGCTGGGCCATGAGAACCTCTCAACCACCCAAATCTATACTCAGGTGGACTTCGAGGAGTTGACTCGGGTGTATGACGCTGCTCATCCAAGGGCCAATCACATCAAGTAATTGGCTCTATAAAAAACTAAGCGGGTTGCTTAAAGCCGTTTAAGATAAAGTCGCTGTGCTGTTTGATTCGGGGTAGGGTCTCACTGGATTGGCCGTCAGAAATACTGCCGATATAATATCGGTTAGCGTACAGCCAGTTCATCAGTCGGTCGACTGAAAGAGGCTTGCAGACAAAGTAGCCTTGTATCACATCACAGCCCATGTCGTTCAGGATGCTCGAGATTTTTGCGCACTCAACACCTTCAGCAACGGCGCAAAGGCCTAAACTTTTGGCCATTTGTAAGGTTGATTCAACGATAACAAAGTTGTTCTGATTGGTGTCCAAGTCAAAAACAAATGAACGGTCGATCTTGATTTCGCTGAGCTGTAATTTGTTGATGTAGCTGAGCGAAGAAAATCCGGTGCCGTAATCATCGAGAGATACTCGAACACCTAGCGCATATAGGCGCTCTAGTGCTGATTTCTGTTCATCTTTCATGTCAACAACCAGTGACTCGGTGATTTCTACCATGATCCTTGAGGCGGGCACTTTGTTTTGATGGAGTGCGTCTTGTAGGTAGTCGATGATCGAGTGATTGACGTTAAGTGCTGAGAAGTTGATTGATGTGACCACATCGTAACCCGTATCCATCATGACCTTGGCTTGAGAGATGATAGCGTCTATGGTCCAGCGGCAAAGCGCGTCTATCGAGCCGGTTTTTTCTGCCAATCGGATAAAATCAATCGGCGAAATATTGCCGTGTCTTGGGTGCTGCCAGCGGATTAGTGCTTCCAAACCCATGATCTGACCTGTGCTTAAACACAGCTTAGGCTGATAGAGCATGTAGAACTGATTGGAGTTAATCGCAGGAAAAATACTGCCCACCAAGTTTTTGGTATCGAGCTCGTAAACTTCAAAGTATTTGATGGCAAGTTCATGCCCGGTGAGCAAGGTGACAAAGCTTACGACTATCACAGCAACAGCAGCAAATACGCTGAGCATCATGATCAACCACTGAGGCAGGTTGATGTCGGTAAACACGTAGGCAAAGGACAGTAGCATCCACAAAAACGGAAGAGCTGCGGTTCCGATGGCAATCAGTAAAGTGCCTAACATGGGTTCACGGGTATAGTAAAAATGCCCGAGTATCAGCGCATGTGGCAGCAACAAAGTACTCAGAAGTGGCAGGGTATAAATCGGATTGATGAGCACCAACAGCAATAAGGTAATCACGTTGATGGAGTATAAAAACCAGATGGCTGGTTTATAGTCTTTAATTTTCAGGTACGAAAAAAAGGACTCTTGGGCTGAACTGCGCACAAAGATGATGACAGTCAGAATCAGCGCCAAAGGCAAAGAGAAGCGGGAGAACTCAATCAATCCGGGGGTGTAGACCTGGGATGCAAAGCTTGAAAACACCGACTGCAAGTACAGATTGGAGAGTCCAAAAAAAGCGTAAGCGAGACCGGCAATGAAAAAAGACAGCCCAGCTGAGGTGTTTTTGTTTTGCTGCAGCAGCGTAAACCCAAGCAGCATGATATAGATAAACGACGCCAAAAATAGGCCGTTTACGATGCCATAGCTATGAACTATGAGGTCACTGTTCTCAAGAAATAAGGCTCTTGAATCGATCGATAATTCAGTAAAAATCAACGCTCATCCTTGAGAGTAGAGAATGGAATACGAAAGAGTAGTGTGTTTGAGTCGACCAATCTTAGCTATCGCTAGAGGATAGACGCTGAGATAAATCAGATCAGATGCGCCATAAACCCTTATAGGTTATAGGGTTTAATTAAAAAACGCTGCACAGAAGCAGCGTTTTTTATCTTATTGGGTCTTACAGGTGATTTAAGATACTTTGATTGACCTGATCTAGCGTTGCATCGATGGTAAGCCGGACAGCGTCTTTGGATAACTCCATGGCGGTGTCAGGGTCTTTTAGGCCATTGCCAGTTAAGGTGCATACGATGGTAGAGCCCTCAGGAATCTTGCCGCTCTTAACGTCTCTGAGTACCCCAGCAACTGAGGCTGCTGAAGCAGGTTCACAGAAAACCCCTTCTAAACTTGCCAGCAGTAATTGGGTATTTAAGATCTCGCTGTCAGGCAATTCACCAAACCAACCGCCGGATTCTTTCATCACTTCGTGTGCTTGAGACCAGCTTTGTGGGTTACCGATACGGATCGCAGTGGCGATGGTCTCTGGGTCTTTGACCGGAGCGCCGCGCATGAACGGAGCTGAGCCGTCTGCTTGAAAACCAAGCATCTTGGGACGTGAGTCTTTAGCGATGATCGGCTCGCCGGTGAACTGGCAGGATCCTTCACAAAAAGAACAAGCGTTGGTGGTGTGCTCGCCGGACTGGATAGCGCTTTCGGTATAGCCGATCCAGTGTGCCGTGATGTTACCGGCGTTACCAACGGGCAGGGCATGGTAATCCGGTGCGCGTCCCAACTCCTCGATGATCTCAAAGCTTGCCGTTTTTTGACCTTGCAAGCGGTAAGGGTTAATCGAGTTTACGATGGTGACGTTGGTTTTGGCCGCCACGTCTTTGACCAGCTGCATGCCATCGTCAAAGTTACCGCGGATCTGCATGGTGATGGCGCCGTACATCATCGCTTGAGCGAGTTTCCCCATGGCAATCTTGCCTTCAGGGATCAGTACAAACGCCTTGATGCCTGCGCGCGCGGCGTAAGCAGCGGCTGCGGCTGAGGTGTTGCCGGTAGACGCGCAGATGATCGCCTTGGAGCCCGCTTCAACCGCCTTGGTGACCGCCATGGTCATGCCGCGATCTTTGAAGGATCCGGTGGGGTTAAGCCCCTCGTATTTGACATAAATATCGACATTTTTACCGGTTGTCTTAACCAAATTACTCAGGCGAATCAGCGGCGTATTACCTTCACCCAGGGAAATCGCAAGGGTGTCAGCTGAGAGTGGCAAGCGGCTGCGATAGCGGTCGATTAAGCCGGTATAGTGGTTAGGCGTGGCCTGAAACTTCATAACTGAGACCTTTAATTAATTAAGTTCTTCGATTCGTAAACGAACTATGGGGGTGTTGACGGCTTCAAGTGACTCAAGTGCCCTGATCGCAGCGTCTATCTTGGATTCAAGCACCCTTTGAGTGGTGATGATGATGGGTACGGCTTGATTGTTTTGAGTGCGCTTCTGGATGATCGACTCGATATTGATGCCGTGATCACTCAAAATTCGCGTGACTCGCGTCAGCACTCCCAGCTCATCGATCGTGGTCAGGCGCAAGTAATAAGCCGAAATCACTTCTGAAATGTCCGCGATGGGCAGCTCACTGATCTGATCGGGCTGAAACGCTAAGTGCGGCACCAATTGATTGGCTGCACCGGGATTGGCCAAGGCGCGAACCAAATCCATGACGTCTGCCACGATGGCCGAAGCAGTCGGACCAGCACCGGCACCAGCACCGTAGTACATACTGTTACCCAGCGCGTCGGATTTAACCATGACGGCATTTTTGACGCCGCTCACATGGGTTATGAGTCGGTGGGTTGGGATCAGCGTGGGGTGAACACGAAGCTCGATCTTGTTCTGTTCTTGACCGGTTTGACGTATGGCCAGGCCCAAGTGCTTGATGCTGAAGCCTAGCTCGCGTGCGTATTCGACGTCGGCTTGCTGGATGATATCGATGCCTTCGCAAAAAACCTTGTCGAACTGCAGCGGGATACCAAAAGCGATAGAGGCTAAGATGGTGAGCTTGTGTGCTGCATCGATCCCTTGCACATCGAAGGTCGGGTCGGCTTCTGCGTATCCAAGTTCTTGAGCTTGGGCTAGGGCAGTTTCAAAGCTGGCACCGCTTTGCATCTCGCTTAAGATAAAGTTGCCCGTTCCGTTGATGATGCCGGCCAAGCGTTCAATTTGGTTGGCCGCGAGTGATTCGCGCATCACCTTGATGATGGGGATGCCGCCTGCAACCGCCGCTTCATAGGCGATAAAGACACCAGCCTTATCGGCTAGCGCAAACAACTCGTTGCCTTTTTCAGCAATGAGCGCTTTGTTGGCGGTGACGATGTGCTTGCCATGCTTGATCGCTTCAACCATGAGCTCTTCGGCAAAATCAATCCCACCGATAACCTCTATGACGATATCTACATCGGGCTGTCTGACGATTTCAAGTAAGTCGCTGCTTTGTTTCACGCCTTCAAGATTTAGATCGGGTCGATCGCGGCGGGTACCAACGTGAGTGATCTCGATGTCACAGCCCGTTCTACGCTTGATCTCTGTCAAGTTTTCCTGAAGAAGCTTAACCGTACCCGCTCCTACGGTTCCCAGTCCTAATATTGCTAGCTTAATGCTACGCACAAACACCCCTGGTCAAACTGATAATAAAGTGGGTCATGATACCCGAAACCACAATCAACGCGCCACGCCCTTAGGGCGTGGCGTTTAGATATAACTGTGGTTAATTGGCTATCGAGTGGTTTAAATGTCAGGCCTATTTGAAACTAGTCCCCGCTTGAATCGCGAGCTTGGCAAGATCTTGTGCTGGAACGTAGCCGCCGACTTGCTCCCCTTTAACGGTGAAGATCGCAGGAGTTCCCTGAACGCCGAGTTCATGACCCAAATCAACTTGCTGCTGAACGGGATCATCGCAGGCTTTGGCTTTTGGTATGGGCTGACCAAGTTTGGCTTGAGTCATGGCGGCTTTAGGATCGCTGCTACACCAGACATTTTTCATCGGCTGTACGCTAGCTTCACTTCTGGGCCATGCCAAGTAGCGCACCTCAACTCCCAGATCGTTCAGCTCGCCGATCTCGCTGTGAAGTTTACGGCAGTAACCGCAGTCCACGTCGGTGAAGACGTAAAGCAAGCCTTTGGATTTGCCCTTGGGCTTGAAGTTGATGCTTTTACTGAGCGGTATGCCTGAGAGCACAGAGACGACGTTGCTGTTGCGCAGTGTCGCTGAGATATCAACTGGTGGGTTTTCACCAAGGCGGGCAACGTTGCCTTGAAAGACGTATTTGCCGTCAGCGCCCGTGTAAAAAGCAGGTATACCGGTCACTTGAACATAATACAGGCCGGGAACTTCAGTGGCCTGGACTGATTTCACTGAGCTGTCGACTCCGCTGAGCTTCAGGTTGGAATCTAGCTTAACTTTGACCGTGTTGAGATCTTTGGCACTAACAACCGTCATCTGAGGGGCGGATGAGGATTTATGAACTTCAGTAATCGAAGGGGAGGGAGTGGTTGCCTCGCCAGCATCGCTGTTGCTCTGATCGCAGCCTGTGAAAGCGAGCGTGCTAAGAGCTAAAAAACTCAATAAAAATCCATAAGATTTAGGCGTCATTGCCATGGGAAACCCTTTTAATATTTGGTGATGTTTCGATCAATGTTCAGCATATAGCAACTGGTCAAGAAACTACAATACTGTGCGTTAGTGCTGCAAATTACCCGATCAACGCCGGTTTAGTCTGTCTATAATCGTGAAAATTGATGAGGATTTGGTATGGCACTCGGCAGTCTGTTGCTTCTTTTAGATGATATATCGGTCGTGCTCGATGATGTGGCGCTCATGACCAAGGTGGCCGCTAAAAAAACCGCAGGGGTACTTGGGGATGATCTGGCGCTGAATGCCCAACAGATGCTGGGGATTCATGCCAAGCGTGAACTGCCGGTTGTGTTTGCTGTGGCGAAGGGCAGTGCTATCAACAAAGTCATCTTGTTGCCGCTGGCGCTGTTGCTGTCTTATTTATCTATTCTTCTGGGTTGGCCGCTGTTGGTTACCCTGCCACTGATGATCGGCGGAGCCTACCTTTGTTTTGAAGGGGTTGAAAAGGTACTGCACCGCTGGCTTCCTCACGATGAGGGTGATCATGACAAATTGTTGGATGCAGCAAGCAGTGAATCCTTTGACATGGTGCAATTTGAGAAACAACGTATCAAAGGAGCAATCCGCACTGACTTTATCTTATCGGCTGAGATCATGGTGATTGCGCTTGGGACGGTTGAGGGTAAACCGCTCATCGAACAGGCGGCTGTACTTGCCCTGATTGCGGTGCTGATGACCATCGGTGTGTATGGTTTGGTCGCTTTGATCGTCAAGATGGATGACGCTGGTTTATGGCTGCTAACTAAAAAGACCAAAGCCTTACAAATTCTTGGTCAAGGTCTGGTCTCCGCCAGCGCGCCGCTCATGAAGCTTTTGGGCTGGATTGGCACGGTAGCCATGTTTTTGGTCGGCGGCGGTATCATCGCGCACAACGTGCCGCTTGCTCACCACCTGCACGAAGGCATGACGCACTTGATAGGCTCGGGATTGATTCAGGATATGGGTTTCAACTTTGCGGTAGGTTTCGTGGTGGGACTCGCTGTGCTGGCTTTAGTCAGTTTGATTCAGTGGTCAAGAGCACGTTTTCAAAAGTGACTGCTGAGAAAAATTTGATGATTAAGTGCTTAGATTCCTAAAAAAAGACATTGCAAAAAACCAACCAAACACAGGGGTTTGGTTGCAGCACAGCCACCTAAGTCAAATGGAGCTCTTTGCCCAAATCCACCATGATTGAAGATCATAAGAATTTAATTATATAGAGGTGGTTATGGGCGTTGGATTTCCAATTTGGGCATCAATCATAGGTTACATCGCGCTGATTGTGTTCATGTGCTGGGTATTCCGCAGGTGGATCTTGCTTCGCACTAAGAAAAAAGAGTTCAGCGACACCAGCTATCCCCGCGACGACAATGATCCACATCTGGAAAGGATCGTTACGGACAAAGATCTATAACGATTGCTTGACCCATTCAATCTTAAGTACGCGAGCGCTTTCATAACCGACAGCACTGCTGAAATTTATATGTTGAATTACTGCACTCAAATCTTCCTATGTCACGCTTGGCATGACCATCATCTTAAAAAGCTGAACACCGTAGTCATTTATCAATGTTTATAGAAAACGACGAGCAACTTAGATTGGACACAGGAGTGTTTTTCTAATTTAACGTTTCATAGCCGGGATGCCTGCTACTGAATAACCGCATCGAATCAAAGGGAGTTAACACCATGGGAATCAGAGACAATTTAGAGGCACATCTAGAACACCTCAAAAGCACGACGCAGGGAGAACACAACTTTCACCAAGCAGTTGATGAACTCTTCGATGATGTGATCAGTTATGTGGAGCAAAACGAGAGCGAGTATAACGATCAGGTGATCAATCGTATGCTCTACCCAGACCGAGTGATCAACTTCAGTGTGGCGTGGGTTGATGATGAGGGTGGACTTCAGGTCAACCAAGGGTGGCGGGTGCAGTTCAACAACGCAATCGGGCCTTATAAAGGTGGCCTTAGGTTGCACCCAGACGTGTCTTTAGATGATTTTAAATTTTTGGGATTTGAGCAAACCTTTAAAGATGCGCTAACCGGCTTACCGATGGGCGGCGGCAAAGGTGGATCGGACTTTAATCCTAAGGGGCGTTCAAACCCCGAGATTCGCCGGTTTTGTCAGGCATTTATGACTGAGCTGTCGCGCTACATCGGCCCTGATCAGGACATACCGGCTGGTGATATCGGCGTTGGCGGACGTGAGCTGGGTTATATGTTCGGTCACTACAAACAGCTTACCGGCAAGTTTCACGGGGCGCTGACCGGCAAGGGTCCAAGCTTTGGTGGGAGCTGTATCCGTACCGAGGCAACCGGTTACGGTACGGTTTACTTTTTGGAACAGGTGCTGATTGATCAAGACGATGAGCTCAAGGGCAAACGCTGCGCTTTATCTGGTGCTGGTAACGTGTCGCTATACTGCTCACAAAAACTGATTGAGAAAGAGGCGGTGGTGTTAACTCTTTCTGACTCTCAGGGAGTGCTCAGAAGTGAAGAGGGCTTTACCCAAGAGCAAATCACCGACTTGATTGAGCTTAAAGAAACCAATCACGGTGCACTCAAAGACTATAAAGACACTTTAAGTGACACCTCAGGACTCAAATATACTGAGGGCGGAGATGTCTGGGACGGGGAATATGACATCGCCATACCCAGTGCCACTCAAAACGAGGTCGATGAAGCTGAAGCGAAGGCAATCATCAAGGCGGGTGCCAAAATCATGTGCCAAGCCGCGAACATGCCTTGCACCAAAGCTGCTGTTGAGGCGTTCAAATCCAGCGACGTGCAAAATCTGCCTTCTAAAGCAGTTAATGCTGGCGGGGTCGCGGTGTCGGGACTTGAGCGCGCGCAAAACGCGATGGGCATGAGCTGGACCAGTGAGAAAGTGGACGATGAGCTCAAATCAATCATGAAAAACATCGTGAAAGCCTGTCAGGACAACGGGAAGCTAGAGGGTGGCAAAGTCGATTACTCGCGCGGCGCTAACATAGCCGGCTTCAAGCGCGTTTATAAAGCGATGGCTGCTTACTACGGTTGATTGATTGGGTGATTGCTCATGTGTTTGATTAAGGCTGACTAATCGTAATAGTTAGACGCGTTAACAGCGATATAAAAATGGCAACCTTTGCCAGCACTCAAGTGCTGATCAGGGTTGCCATTTTTCATGGACTTTTACTGGTTAAAGGGAGTCAGCGTGTTGCTCAATTGTGCTAAAATTACGGGTCGAAAAGGTACTGATCCTCTGTTCGATGTTGCTGGGACGAAACAGGCTGTTTGAGTGTCCTGGCGGTTGAGCGGGTAAAAAAATTAGCGTAAGGAGCACGCATGAGCGACTCGGATATCCAACCCATCGCGATTGTCGAAGAACTCAAACAATCTTACTTAGATTATGCGATGAGCGTGATTGTCTCACGCGCACTGCCTGACGTGCGCGACGGGCTTAAGCCCGTTCACCGGCGTGCGCTGTTTGCCATGCATGAACTGGGCAACGACTACAACAAAGCTTACTTGAAGTCAGCTCGTGTGGTCGGGGATGTGATCGGTAAGTATCACCCTCACGGTGACTCAGCGGTATACGACACGATCGTGCGGATGGCGCAACCTTTTAGTCTTCGCTACCAGCTCGTTGACGGACAAGGTAACTTTGGTTCGGTTGACGGAGACTCGCCCGCGGCGATGCGTTACACCGAAATCCGTATGCAGAAGCTCACGCACCAACTGCTCGCTGATCTGGATAAAGACACGGTTGACTGGGAAGACAACTACGACGGCAAAGAGCAGATCCCAACCGTACTGCCAACTCGCGTGCCCAACCTATTGATCAACGGATCAGCTGGCATTGCGGTCGGTATGGCCACCAACATGGCCCCGCACAACCTAAACGAAGTGATCGCGGCATGTTTGGCTTATGTCGAAGACCCTGAGATTGATGTCGAAGGGCTCATGAGTCATATCTCCGGCCCTGACTTTCCTACCGGCGGCACGATTTATGGGCGAAATGGCATCTTGGATGCTTATCGCACCGGCAAAGGACGACTGCACATACGCGGTAAGTACATGATCGAGCCTATGGACGGTGGGCGTGAGCGCATCGTCTTTACTGAGATCCCTTATCAGGTCAACAAAGCCCGCTTGATCGAGCGGATCGCAGAATTGGTGCGCGATAAAAAATTAGAGGGCATTAGTGAGCTGCGCGATGAGTCGGACAAAGACGGCATGCGCATCGCAATTGACCTCAGGCGCGGAGAGATCGCTGAAGTGGTGGTGAACAATCTGTTTATCCAGACGCCACTTGAGAACTCTTTTAGCATCAACATGGTGGCGCTCGATAACGGTCAGCCCAAGCAGATGAACCTGCTGGATCTGATCAGTGCCTTTATCCGCCACCGCCAAGAAGTAGTGACTCGCCGCACGATTTATGAGCGCAACAAGGCGCTGGCACGCGGGCATATCTTAGAAGGGCTAACCGTCGCGCTCGCCAACATCGATGCGATCATCGAGACGATCCGCGCTTCAAGCAACCGCTCTGAAGCACGTGAGAATCTGCTTGCCAGCACTTGGCAGGCAGGCGGCGTCACCGCATTGCTTGAGCGTACCGGTAACCAGCCCTTGGCTGTCGATGGTGTGGAGCAGGACCCAGATGCACCCTTAGGCTTGTTAGATGATGATCGCTATCGCTTGAGCGAAGATCAGGCAAACGCGATCCTCGATCTACAATTGCACCGCTTAACTGGCCTTGAGCATGACAAACTGCGTGACGAGTTTGTCGAGATCCTATCCAAGATCGCCTACTACCAAGGCATCCTTGAAAACCATGAACAGCTGATGGGCGTGATCGTTGATGAGCTGAACGAAGTGCTGACCAACTTTGGCGATGAGCGCAAAACCGATATCGTGGCCTCTCGCGTCGACTTCAGCCGTGCGGATCTGATCGCGGAACAAGACATGGTGCTGACCGTCTCACAAACTGGCTATGCCAAAACTCAGCCACTGGGCGACTATGCCGCTCAAAAACGCGGCGGGCGCGGCAAGTCGGCGACGGCCATGAAAGACGATGACATTATTGAGCACTTGGTGGTCACCAGCTCCCACAACACCGTGCTGTGCTTTACCTGCCGCGGGCGGGTGTTCTGGCTCAAGGTTTATGATGTGCCGATTGCCTCTAGGGGCGCACGAGGCCGGCCGGTGGTCAATCTAATTCCCATCGAGGCAGATGAGAGCGTCACCGCGATCCTGCCGCTCAGCGACTACATGGATGATCACTATGTGTTCATGGCCACCGCCATGGGCACGGTCAAGCGAGTTGCGCTTGAGCAGTTCTCGCGTCCGCGCTCAGTGGGCTTGATTGCACTGGGGCTGGTCGAAGGTGACTCGCTGGTTTCTGCCCGCATCACCACGGGTGATCAGGATGTGATGCTGTTTGCCACTAACGGCAAGGCGATCCGCTTCAGTGAGGCAGACGTGCGTGCGGTTGGCCGAACCGCTCAAGGTGTTCGCGGGATCAAGATGGGCGATGATGACGAAGTGGTCTCGCTTGTCGTCGTCGATGATCCGGATCAAAACGAGGTGCTGATTGCTTGCGCCAACGGATTCGGAAAGCGGACGATGGTCAGTGAATTCCGTCAGATCGGGCGCGGGGGTCAGGGCGTGATTGCGATCAATGCCAGCGAGCGTAACGGCCCGCTGGTTCGCGCGATCAAGGTGGAAGAGGGTTATGACGTGATCTTGATCACTGATGCTGGCACCTTGGTTCGCACCGGTGTCGATCAAATCGCTCAGGCTGGTCGTAACGCGCAGGGCGTGACCCTAATCCGCACCGCGGTTGGTGAGCATTTGGTTGGTTTGGCGAGCGTCGAAGCTGAGGATGAAAGTGAGCTGAGTGAACTTGATGCTGATCAGCTGGTTGATGACTCATCTGATTCAGATGCGGCTGATTCCGAGCAGACGCCCAGGCCCAGCTAAGCGTTTGATCCTCTATAAAACCGGCCTAAGTGCCGGTTTTTTTGTGCTTGAGGTCTGAGGCTAGTGGGCATTTTGCTGATGTTGTGGGGTTAACTTTACAATTGGGGCAGGTGAATCCAGCAAAATGTCACAGCGCCAGCCCCGCGCTTTTGCGAATATCGGGTAAGTTTTTAAATTAATGAGATAACCCATGATCACACTGCACTATTTAAACGACTCGCGCGCGATCCGCGTGCTGTGGATGCTTGAGGAGCTGGGCGTTGAGTACGAGCTTAAAAAGTATCAGCGCACTAAAGAGATGGGCGCGCCCAAAGCGCTGAGAGAGGCAAATGACACCGGTAAATCACCTTTTCTGATTGATGGAGAGGTGAAGTTGGCTGAGTCAGGTTCGATCATCGAGTATTTGCAGCAAAAGTACGATACTGAAAATCAGTTCAGTTACGAGCGCGGCAGTAGCGAGTGGGTTGATCAGGTCTTTTGGACGCACTTTGCTGAGGCCAGCCTCATGCCACCGCTCGTGGTTGCGCTGATCTTTAACATGATTGATGGCAAAGCGCCTTTTCCGGTGACCCTGCTCACCAAAAAAATTGGAGATCAGGTGCGCAGTCGGTTTGTGACGCCAAGTCTTAAGGCAAACGCCGATTTGCTTGAGGAGGCGCTGGGTAAGCATGAGTGGATCGCAGGGAGTCAGTTAACCATCGCTGATTTTCAGCTGGCTTATGGCGCTCAAGCGATGCTGGGTCGCGGTAAGCTTGATCTACCGAACCTCAAGCGCTGGGTTAAGCAGGTTGAGAACCGTCCAGCCTACTTACGCGCGATAGAGAAGGGCGGCAAAGTCAGTATGCCCAGATAAAGCTAGTACTAGCTTTAGCGAATTCACGCGAAGATTAAGTCTTGATATGAGTGGCCCTGAGCTTGATCGCTCAGGGCTTTAATTTTAGTGATGGGGGACTGTGGCGGTAGTAGCTGATTTTACTTCTCTTTAAAACCGATCGCCCATGATCTAAGTTTTAGCCCTATTAGCAAAATGTCTTTAATAGTTGCTTGCTGCTACCGATCGAGTTTTTGTCGCTGTTGACTGACGATGCGGATGCGATGCGTGATCATGACGCTGAAGTTGATGCAGGCGGCTGCCAGAAACACCCCCAGAGTGATCCAAGCGATGGGCTCATCGATGGTGCGGTTAGGCGCTAGGGCAACATAGATGATGCCGACGATCACCAGCAGCAGTATGACGCGGTTGGCGCGCGCGTTTGGGATGTAGCTTGGAATCTGCGCTGAGGTGCTGAGCAACCTGCCAATTAGCCAGCCTAAAACCACGGGCATCAATAAAAAACACAGAAAAAAAAGCGACCAGCTCATACACACCTCTCCTTTGGCTCGATATTAACAAACTGCGGTCCTTACCGGCGTGTCCAATTGGGTGTAAAACCGATGTTTATCGCTGAGTTGTTAACTGAGATTTTGGGATATTGATAATGAATGTTGCTCAGTAGGCTGAAGTCGATCTAGCTCGCCCGTTCAGTCCTAAAATCAGATAGCGCAATAAGCTAACCCAAATGACCAAAAGGAACCTCCCACGCTCAGGCAATGGACTAAGTGATGTTAGGTAATTGATGAGGGCGAATTAATAAGCAACTAGCCCAGATAATTACTGCCTAGGCTCGCTCAATTTTTAAATCCTTTGATGCAAGTGACTTGAATACTGCTTGTACGGCCCCATAACTAAGTTAAGAGATTATGTTAAATAGCCAGTTAATTGCGGATCAAATGAGGTTCTCTTGAAAATAGGGTCAAAGGCCCAAAATCAATCAGTAGCTCCGATCAGCCGGGCGATATCTTAAAAGCTATAAAGGCAGGGCGAACACCAGGAGGTTGCATGCGTTTTGATAAATTGACCCAAACCACACAGCAGATTATCCAGCGAGCGCAGCAAGACGCTCAATCTGCTTCAAACAACCTGATAGAGCCTGAGCACCTGCTCAAAGCAGCGCTGGAACATGACAGTTTGAGCGCTTTGATTGAGCAATCCGGCGGCAATCTGGGTGAGCTCAAACAAAAGCTGAATGAGCAAATGTCGACATTTGCCAAGAGCGCCGAGGGAGCGCCGCCGGGACTCTCACAGTTTACTCAGCGGGTGCTCGCGGCCACCGACAAACTAAGTTTGGATGCGGGGGATGAATACATCGCCTCAGAGTGGCTGCTGCTAGCGCTCGCCCAAAGCGGCTGTAGTAAATTGCTTAGAGAGTGCGGCGTCAAGATAAACGAATTGATCGCGGTCATATCGACCACCCGAGGAGATGAAAAAGTGATGACAGACAACACCGAAGAGCAGCGCGACGCGCTGAACAAATACACCGTGGATCTGACCGAGCGCGCACGAGATGGCAAGCTTGATCCAGTGATCGGACGCGACGATGAAATCCGCCGCACCATACAAGTTTTGGCGCGCCGCACCAAAAACAACCCAGTGTTGATCGGTGATCCTGGCGTGGGTAAAACCGCGATCATCGAAGGGCTGGCGCAGCGGATCGTGAGCGGCGAGGTGCCCGAAGGCTTAAAAGACAAAAAAGTGCTCTCCCTTGATCTGGGTTCACTGATCGCAGGCGCCAAGTACCGCGGTGAGTTTGAGGAGCGCTTAAAAAGCGTCTTGAGCGAGCTGTCCAAAGAGGAGGGTCGGGTGATCTTGTTTATCGATGAGCTGCACACGCTGGTGGGCGCAGGTAAGGCCGACGGCGCCATGGATGCGGGCAACATGTTAAAGCCAGCTTTAGCCCGCGGTGAGCTGCACTGCGTGGGCGCGACCACGCTCGATGAGTATCGTCAGTATATTGAGAAAGACGCTGCGCTTGAGCGCCGCTTTCAAAAAGTGCTGGTCGATGAGCCAAGCGTCCCTGAGACCATCGCGATTCTGCGCGGCTTAAAAGAGCGCTACCAGTTGCACCACAACGTGGAGATTGAGGATTCGGCGATCATCGCCGCGGCGCGCATGAGTCACCGCTACATCACTGATCGCAAATTGCCGGACAAGGCGATTGATCTGATCGATGAGGCCTCAAGTCGCCTGCGCATGGAGATGGACTCAAAACCTGAAGCGCTCGACAAACTTGATCGCCGCTTGATCCAGCTCAAGATGGAGTTTGAGGCGATCAAAGGTGATAAAGCGGCTAAGCCGCAAAAGCAAAAGTTGACTCAAGAGATCGATGAGTTAGAGGGCGAGCTGGCGGGACTTAACGAGATCTGGAAAGCGGAGAAAGTGGTTTTGGCGGGCGCACAGGGTGCGCGTGCGGAGCTGGACAAGGCTAAAGTCGATTTTGCCGCCGCCGAGCGCGTGGGTGACATCGCTGAGATGTCGCGCCTCAAATACAGCGTGATCCCTGAGCTTGAAGCCAAGATCGTAAAGGCAGAGCAGCGGGAAAATGGCAACGAAGCCAACTTCACCTTGCTACGCACCAAGGTCACCGATAACGAGATCGCTGAAGTGGTATCAAGCGCGACCGGCATACCGGTATCCAAGATGCTGCAGGCGGATCGTGAGAAACTGCTTCATATGGAAGAGGCACTGCATGATCGCGTGGTCGGTCAAGACGAGGCCGTGCACGCGGTAGCAAACGCGGTGCGCCGCTCGCGAGCGGGTTTGTCCGATCCAAACCGACCCAGCGGCAGCTTTTTGTTTTTAGGGCCAACTGGCGTGGGCAAAACCGAGCTATCTAAAGCGCTGGCTAACTTTATGTTCGACACCGACACCGCGATGATCCGCATCGACATGAGTGAATACATGGAAAAGCACTCGGTATCGCGCTTGGTTGGAGCTCCCCCAGGCTATGTGGGTTATGAGGAGGGCGGTACCTTGTCTGAAGCGGTTCGCCGCAAGCCTTATAGCGTTGTCTTGTTTGATGAGGTGGAAAAGGCGCATCCAGACGTGTTCAACATCCTCTTGCAGGTCCTCGACGATGGACATTTGACTGATTCTCAAGGCCGGAAGATTGATTTTAAAAACACAGTGATCATCATGACCTCAAATCTGGGTTCAGCTGCGGTTAAGCAGCTACCGATAGATGCAGATCTTGAGGCCAGACGCGATGCGGTGATGGGCGCGGTTAGTGCTCACTTTCGCCCTGAGTTCATCAACCGGATTGATGAGATCGTGGTGTTTAAGGAGCTGAGTCGAGATCAGATTCGCGGGATCGCTCAGATCCAGTTGGTGCACTTAAAAGATCGCCTCAAAGAGCATGGGCTTGGTTTGAGCATATCTGAGAGCGCGCTTGATCTGCTGATTGAGGCGGGCTATGACCCGGTTTATGGCGCCAGACCGCTCAAGCGCTCCATCCAATCGCGGTTAGAGAATCCGCTGGCATCACAGATTTTGGCGGGTGAGTTTGATGCAGGCACTGTAATTGAAGTAACACCGATAGACGGTAAATTACAATTCTCAGCACAAAAAATTCACTGAGTGGTAGATATCGATTAGTGAACGGAATAATTGGGAAATTACTTTGTTTACAGTAGTTTAACAAGCCGACATAAGGGCGCTTGGTCGGCTTATTGCAATTGTATCGCTCCTCTAGACTGATTAACATTATCGCTTCAGGTGGTAAGCAAGGATTGCTTCATGTTCCAAGAGATACTTTTCAAGAAAAACACCCCCCGCGGTGAATACCGCAAATCAGAAAACTTCTCCGAAAAAGATCTCAGACAAATGTATGCGATCTTTGAGAAGTACTATGAAAATGTCAATTTTGAGAACTTCGCGAGAGACTTCTCAAACAAAAGTGGTGCCTTTTTAGTTCTCCATCCCAAAAGCGGGGATATCGTTGGGTTTTCAACGATTAAAGAGCTGAGCCTTGAGATTGACGGCAAGATGACCCACGCCTTTTTCAGCGGCGACACCGTGGTTGAAAAAGAGTTTTGGGGCACACGAATCCTGCCTTATCTGATGTTCAAGTACGTGATCTCTTTTCGGATGCGTAAACTGGGTGACCCGATTTACTGGCTGCTCATCTCCAAAGGCTTTAAAACCTATCTGGTGATGGCGAACAACTGGTACTCCTACTACCCCCACTACAAAGGCAAGCACCAGGGACTTAAAAAAGTCATCGATGCTTACTCTGAAGCCTACTACGGTGATTACTACATCAAGGATAAAGGCTTGCTTGATTTTGGTGATGACTACGCACCGCTTAAAGGTGATATCGCACCCATCACCGATGAGATGCGTCAAAAAAGTCCCAAGATCAAATTCTTTGAGCAAGTAAACCCCGAGTGGGAACGTGGCACTGAGTTGGTTTGCGTGGGCGCTATCCCCACCAAGGACATTTTCCGTTATATCGAGCGCTTCTTCACTAAGTCGCAAAACTTAGGCAAATTAGACGCCAAAGCGGCGATGGAACAAAGTAAGCAGTCAGCAGTAACCAGCTAAGGGGCATATCTTGATCAGATATTTGAGTCACTTAGGGATCAAGTTGTCTTGCTATGGATCGGATCGACGCTTTAGGCGTCAGTCCGGTCAGCTTGAGGCGGTTCAGCGTAGAAAACTGGATCAGATATTGAGCCGCGTCATATTGGAAAATGGCTCCTCAGTTCAAAATTACGATGAGCTACGCGCTTTGCCACTGATCCGCTATAAGCAAGTAAAAACCAGGATTGAGCAATCGCGCCTTGGAAAGCAGCGCCTATCGCGCTCGCCGATTGTTCGCTACCAGCCCACCAGTGGATCGTCTGAGAGCATCAAGTTTATCCCTTATACCAAGGGTTTTTTGAGTGAGCTTGACTCGGCGATTGGCCCTTGGCTGATGAGCATGTACCGCCAATTTGAGGGTATGGATCGCGGCAAACACTATTGGTCAGTTTCTTGGTTGCCCGAGTCACAGCGCGCGGTGCTCGAGGGTGAAAACCTAAACGATGACAGCGCGCTTTTGGGCCTGACCAAACGCATCCTCTCCAAGTACACGCAGACCGTGCCCTCGGAAGTCGCTTTTGCCTCCGACGCAGACGACGCGCTGTTTGCGACGCTTTGCTACCTGGTGGCAGACGAAAGTCTGGGTATGATCTCAGTGTGGAGTCCTACCTTTGCCTTGCAGCTTTTTGAGCAGCTAAATGCCCACGCCGAAGAGATCGCTCTGGCACTAACCAAGGGCAGCTGGGGGGATCGAGCCTCCAATCTTGAGCTGTTAACTGCGCCGCATGCTCCTAAGCGCGCCGGTTTGCTCAGCGCCTTAAGTACCGATGCTAAAGCCAGCAGCTCTGGTCAAATTGATCTGAGTAAGCTGTGGCCAAAGTTAACCTTGGTGTCGAGCTGGGATACCGCGGGTGCTAAGCCCTGGGCTAAGATCTTAAAAGACATGGTTCCGCACTCAGGCTTTGAGGGTAAGGGGCTTTGGGCGACTGAAGGAGTGGTTACCATCCCCTACGATGGCCACTATCCGCTGGCTTATCAGTCGCACTTTTATGAATTTGAGCGGCTCAGCGACGGCGAGATCTTGCCCAGCTGGGAGCTCAAACTTGGCGACGATGTCAGTCCGATCATCAGCAGTGACAACGGCCTACTTCGCTACTGTATGGATGATCACATACGCGTCGTCAGTTTCATGGGTGAAGTGCCCTGTTTTGAATTTCAGGGCAGGCGCTTTGGCGTGGATTTGGTGGGTGAAAAACTTGACCCCTCCGTTGCGGTCAAAGTGATGGGTGAGCTCTCAAGCGACAGCATAAAGCCGATCTCACTGCTGGCGGTCGATACCCAAGGTAAGGCTAAGCCTTACTACATCGCTTTGTTTGAGGGTGAGAAGCAACACGCTCCTCAAGCTCGGGATCTTGATCAGCTGCTAAAAGCACACTTTCACTATGAGCTTGCGCGTGATTTGGGTCAGCTGGCTGAGCCTCAGGTGCTTATGGCGGCAGATGGTTGGAAGGCTTATAAGTCACTGGCGGTTCGTGACGGCATGATAGAAGGAAATATCAAGCCGGAGCCGCTTAAGAAAATTGCCATGGAAGCACTAAATGACACAGGTGTATGAAACCGGATTTCGTAAAGCTGAAGCCACTGATGATGAATCGCTAAAAAACCTCATGAATGTCCCGATGCAAACGCGGGGCATTTGGCTGTCTTTTGAGCGTGAACCCAGCTTTTTCAACGGCCAGCAAATCATCGCAACCGATCCGATGAGCGTGGTGTATGAGCTTGACGGAGAGCTGGCGGCGGCTTTTTCTAACGGCAAGCGCCCCTGCTATGTGAACGGTGAGCTGAAAAATTTGGGTTATGCGTGTGATATGCGCATATCGCTCAAAGCTCGCGGTAGTAAACTCATGAGCGTCTCCTATGCTGAGTTGCTCAGACAGCTCAGATCCTCTGAGCTCGACTACACGCAAAACATCGTGCTCAAGGGCAATCAGGCCGCACTGGTGGCGGTTCGCAGCAACAAGCCTGAAGATGCCCCTTATGTGCCGATTGACCCCATGCACACCCTCACGCTCACAGGTTTTCGTGCCAAGGCGCTGAACCCACATCTGAGCATACGCACAGCAACCCCTGAAGATGTGCCTGCCATGAACTTGCTGGCCACCCGCATGGGTCAGTTCTATCAGATGCTGCCGCACTATGACTTCTCAAAACTGGGTACAGACGATCCCTACTACCTGGGTCTATCGATCACTGATTTTGTGCTTTGTTTCGATGATGAGCAGCTGGTTGGTTTGGTTGGTGTTTGGGATCAGGAGCAAATCAAGCAGACTCGCGTGGTCAAATACGACAAAAAGATCGCGCTAATCAGGCCATTTTACAACCTGATCGCACCTTACTTTAAGTTGGTGCCGCTACCCAAGTCAGGGGAGTGCTTCAATTACCGGATTTTGCACTCGCTGTTTTGTGAACCAGATCGCTTAGATGTCTGTGACGCTTTGGTTCGTGAAGCTTTCAAAAAGGCTCGCTTGAGTGGGTCTGATGCCGTTACCTTTACCTTGGCGCAAAGTGACCCGCGATATACGCTCATGAGCGGATACGCCGGTGAGAAGTTGGTGGGCATGTACGGTTTGTACTTAGGAGGCGCAGATCCGCGACCCGGATTTAATCCTAAGCTGGTTCACTACGCTGAGTGCGGCCGGATCTGATCTAAAAGCTTATCGGGAAAAGCGTCAGTGAACCCAGTGCGACCAGCGCTCCCAAGAAAGCACCCATGATCACGTCGCTAGGGTAGTGCATACCGAGGATGACTCTTGATGCGGCAACCAGCAGGGTAAATGGCCACACGATCCACATCAGCGCAGGAACCGTAGCGCTGAACATGACCGCAAACCCAACCGCGTTCATGGTGTGACCTGAGGGGAAGCTGTAGCGATCAAGCGGGGCAGTGAACGCGGTAATGTCGGGGTAGGAGATACAGGGTCGCTCACGCACCATCACCGCCTTGAGCGCACTGTACAGAACCGTGGTCACAAGGCCAGTGGCAGCGATGTGAAAAGCACTCCACGCGCCAGCACTGCCCATCAACAGCGGCAGGCTCATGATCATCAGGTACCAAAACACCCCGTCGCCTAAGCGGCTAATCGCGCAGAAAAACCGCTGCACGCTCAGCTGATTGCCCATGCGGTTGATACGGCGGCAAAGTCTGAGTTCGGCGCGGTCAACTTGATAAAACAGATCGGCTCTATATCCCATAAGTTTCTCCTGTTGATTGACCAGTGCAAGCGCGCTGCACGTCAAAATAAAACTGATCAGATATCTGCTGCCAGCTGCGGTTTTGACAAGTCGCTTGGGCGTTGGTTTTGATCTTGTTCATGAGAGAGGGTTGGCCTAAGAGCTCGCTTAAATTATTGATGAATTGCTCTGCGTGAGCTTTGGGCGCAATCATGGCATTGTGGTGGTGAACGCCCAGCTCAGCCAGCGCCGCATCGTCATAACCCACGACAGCCAATCCACTGCTCATGGCTTCAGTGACGACATTTCCAAAGGTCTCAGACAGGCTGGCAAACAAAAAGATATCTGCACTGGCGTAGATCTGCGCCAGCTCATCGCCGCGTTTGACCCCTAAAAACAGCGCCTCTGGAATCTGTTGTTCCAGTTCAGCTTTGAGCGGACCATCGCCCACCATCACCAGTTTGAGATCGGGGTATTGTTGCAGCTGAGCTTTATAGCTTTTAGCGACTAACCCGATGTTTTTTTCAGCCGCCATGCGACCGACATAAAGCAGCACGGGCTCATCTGCTTTGACGCCCCATGAAGCGCGCAGCTGACTGGAGCGCTTATCAGCACTAAAATGCCGACTGTCGATGCCGCGTGACATGATGCGGAGTCGCTTGAAACCTTGATCTGCCAGAACTTGTTGCATTTGTTTGGTTGGCACAAAGGTGGTTTTGGTGTGGTTGTGAAAGACCCTTAGGTAAGCGGCCGTGATGTTTTTGATCAGTTTCACGCCATAGTGAGCAGTGTATTCGTGAAAGTTGGTGTGAAATCCACTGACCGCGCTGATCCTGAGCTGTTTGGCAGCGATCAGAGCGCACAGTCCCAAGGGACCTTCGGTGGCAATATAAATTGCGTCAGGATCAAACTCACGTAGTGCTTGTTTGATCTTGGCGTATTGCGGTAGGCCAAACTTAAGTTCTGGGTAGCCTGGCACGGGTAATCCGCGGATACAGGTGGTGTCGGCGGGCGGTTGTTTAAGCTCTAAAGGCGTCTGCGAGGGCCTTATCACATGAAGCGCGATACCGCGGCGCTTTAGGCCAATGCAGAGCTGTGATAGGGTATGCGCAACCCCGTTGACTTCGGGTGCAAAGGTCTCTGTTACGATGCAAACTCGTTGAACAGATCCGATAATTTTTGATTGATTCATGATCCTAAGATTAAGGAAGGTATGTGTCAGCCTTGTTTCAAAGACGTGTCAATCCTATGACAGAGCGCTGACCCTTGACTGAAAACCCTTGCCTTTACCAGTGCCCATTGTGCCGGCAGCCTCTAAGCCACGAGCCCCGCAGCTATGTCTGCGAAAGCAATCATCGATTTGATCAGGCGCGCCAAGGCTACGTCAATCTGCTGCCGGTCCAACATAAAAAAAGTAAATTACCTGGCGATCCTCCGGATTCAATCGACGCTCGCCGTGCTTGGCTAACCAGCGGTGGTTACGATCCTCTGGTGGAACGATTGGCTCAAATCGCCCGCGACCTGTCACCTGAAAACCTGTTAGATGCTGGTTGCGCCGAGGGCTACTACACTCGAAAAGTAGGCGCTGACTGTGCCCGGTACGGAGTTGATATTGCCAAACACGCCGTCAAAATGTCCGCGCAGTCAGACCCCGCTGGCTCATACGCGGTCGCCTCTGTCAGCAATCTGCCCATCCAAACCGGCTCTATCGGTGCGGTGATGAGCGTGTTTTCACCGATCTTTGCTGAGGAGTTTGCGCGTGTCTTGGTCGATAGAGGTAGCTTGATCGCCGTGGTCCCGGCGCAAAACCACTTGCTTGAGTTTAGGCAGAGTTTGTTTGATCAGCTCAACGAGCACTCAAGCGATAAGCACTTAGAAGGTTTACGTAGCCACTTTGATCTGGTTAACGAGGAGCGCCTAAGTTTTGAGCTGCAGCTTAATCAAGAGCGTATAAAGGATCTGCTCAGCATGACCCCTTTTGCGTGGCGAGCAGCCAAAGATAAGATCGATCAGCTGATGAGCCTAGAGTATATAACAGTGCAAGCAGACTTTAGCTTACTCAGGCTAACCAAACGCTGAGTTGGACCGTGATTTATACGGGGTAACATGAGTTCTGATTTGATGCGGCTTAAGCCGGCTTTTTGACCTTGAGTTGATGAGTCAAATCGACAAGAGTTGGGCTCTCAGCGGTGAGTTAACACTCTGCATATTTGTGAGAATGTATCGCGCGCTATTGGTGGTATATGTGTTTCTAACCGGTCTTTTACTGGCCGTTGGTCCTTAACTTGCCGCTGGTTGCTTGTTTGACTAACAGCGCGGTGCTAATTTTTAAGCATCATCCTTTGGGTGCGCTCATGTGAAAACCGTTGCCATTTTGCCGATTAAGCTTTTGAGCCTGATCCTGATTCTGTCTCCTGGAGTTGCGCTTGGCGTCACTGAGCTGAGTGATGGTGAGTTGAATCAAGCTGCCGCAGAAACCAATGCACCTCAAAGCATCGTCATGAACTCAGTGCTCAGCGACCAAGCCAAAATCTGCAGCGATCCGATTGATTCAGAGTTGGATGTTGGGGTTGATTTGGGCGCAGGGGTTGAGTTATCGGATCAACCGATCGAGTCTTCCACGCTGACTCCTGAGAGCTGCTCACCGGGATTGAACTACGGGGCAACCGATCCGCTCAACGATCAGCCGGCAGAGCAGTTTTACGGCAACTTGAGCGGGGCACTGCAAAACAATCGCGAGTTTATCGAACAAAATCCCTATAGCGGTAACGTGCGCAATTCACCCAGCTTTGATCCAACAACCCCGCTACCAACCGATCGGGACTTTCAAAGGACACGAGATTTGACGCTGCAGTTTGGTGAGTCGCTACAGAGATTGAGATTAGAACCTTAGATCGCGAGCCAACGAATACGCTGAGGCTTAGATCGAGGTGCGTACAAAATCAAAGAGTTTCATTGCTGCTTTCGCAGTAGTCGAGTTGTCTCGCGCTGAGACCTCTGATTTCATAATATTAGGATAAGCGGTAGGTTTCGAGCGTTGATTGTCACTCGGTTGAATGTTACGTTAAAGTTAAATTAAAGGATCAGCGTTATGGAAAACCGGATCTATACAAGTTGTCTGAGTGTTGCAGTTGCCATGTTTTTGGGAGCGTCTCAAACCAGTTGGGCAGTGGAGCAGATGAGTGATGATCAGCTCCAGTCGACAGCACTGCCAGTTATATTGGTGATGTCGGTGAAATCCTCTGAGCCGGCTACTTGTGCTGCCTTGGCTCCTTCTGGATTGATTAGTCAATCGCTCAGTCAGGCTCAAACTTTAGGCCTCCTTGCTTGTCAGCAAAATGAAGAAAACCTTGAGAGCCCGGTGCTCAGTAGTGTAAATGCTGATCAGTTTACTGATGAAAACAACGAGCTAATCTCAGCACAAGCTGATCTGGGCGATAAACTTGATCTAACCGAGTTAGCGGCGACCAAGGGGGCTGGTTCTAGTGACACACCGTTAGCGGATAACTTCTTAGGTTCACTGGGCTTCAATGTCACCCAAAATGACAACTTAGCTTTCAACAATAATTTAACCCGCGGGTCTCTGGGTTTAGCTATGGATTTGGATGACGAACTGATTGATTTTCAAGTTTTGTCTTTTATCAATGATCAATATGGCTTGGGCAGCGGGACGAGTAGCATCTTGGAAAATATCTTGTTGAGTAATTTGAGTAACTCTGAATTCAACATATTGGCTGACCAAGACTTTGGGGCATTTACCTTTCGATCAAATTTAATCATTGATCAGTCTTACGTCAGAATCGACGATGATTTCGGTCTTGAAACCATCAATCTGAGGTCTGGAGAAGTCAGCACGGTGGTTACGGTTAATCGAAATTAACTTTGGATCAAGGCATAAACACAAACGGCTCCCTAGGGAGCCGTTTGTGTTTATGGGCGGTGCTTAACTTACTTTATGCAGTGACTTTGGGATGTTCAATCTTAAAACATACATGGATCTTGGCGTGGCGCTCATAATCAAAGCCAATGGTCCGCTCAGTTATGTCCTCCACATCAAAGCGCTCAAGCAGCTCAGGATCGATCTTAAATCCACGGAAGTTGTTGGAGAAGTACAGTACACCGTTTGAATCGAGGCGATTCATGGCGCGCTTAATTAAGCTGACGTGATCGCGCTGAACTTCAAAGGTGCCGCCAAACTTTTTCGAGTTAGAAAATGTCGGCGGATCGATGATCACCAAATCGTACTGCTCTGACCCTGATTTGATCCACTCAAACACGTCACTGTCGATGAATCGGTACTTGGCACTTTCCATGAGTCCAGACTGCACAAAGTTTCTGCGCCCCCAATCCAAATACTTACGAGACAGATCCACGCTGACCACTTCGCTTGCCCCGCCAAGCGCCGCGGCCAAACTGATCGCACAGGTGTAACTGTAGAGGTTGAGCACGCGTTTATCGTTTGCTTCAGTTGCGATCAGCTCACGCAGTGGGCGGTGATCCAAAAACAGTCCGGTGTCGATAAAGTCGGTGAGGTTGACGTACAGATCTGCCTTGCCCTCAACCACACAGATGATCTTGGATTTGGTGGACTGACGCTCATACTGAGCACCCGCTTTCTTGCGTTCACGGCGCTTTAAAAACGTGCGATCGCGATCGATACCCAAAACATAGCGCGTCGCTTTGACGGCGGTTAGCCAGTTTTCTCGCGCCTTATCAGCATCGATCTTTTTCGGCGGAGCGTACTCCTGCAGGTGCGCGCAGTCGCCATACAGATCGATGGCTAAGTTATAGTTGGGCAGATCAGCGTCGTATACCCTAAGGTTGGTGACGTCAGCGCGCTTGGCCAGTTTTTTGACATTTTTCAGGTTTTTTTTGAGGCGGTTCACAAACTCCTCGGACCCAATCAAATCTTCGGGTAGCTCTGAGTTTGGTGCTTGCCAATTTTCGATCAAACTGCTTGGCACAAAGGGGCGGTAAGCTCCGGTGCGAAAGATCACGCTGAGCGATCCGTTGGAGAGTTTGTGGGTTTTCGACTCTTCACTGAAACTGACCCGATCCACGTCTTCGCTCATGAGACCCAAGATACCCAGAGACACCGGAGTTTTGAGCGAGTTGAGTTTGAGGTTTAACCCGTCATAAATCGCGCGAATCTGATCGCGCTCAGAGAGGCGCTCGCCATAAGGCGGATTAGTCACGATCATGGGTTTACTGCCCAAAAGCTCCAGCAGATTGCTAGGCCACTCGGCCAGCGCCCGTTGTTCGAGGGTCAACTGCTCAATCGGTAGGCCAGAGCGCTCCAGGTTAAAACTGGCCGCGCGGCAGGCTGATGCAGAAGCGTCAAAGCCGATGTACTTGGCTTTGACTGGGCATGCCGCCTCAATCGCTTCGGTTTTGACTTGCTTCCACAGCTCAGCGTCGTGGGTTCTCCAGTATTCAAAGTTAAAGGCTTCGTTTAGGCCTGCTGCGATCTTGCCTTCAATCTGGTAAGCCTCAGCCAAAAGTGTGCCTGAGCCACACATTGGATCAAAAAAGCTGGTGAAACCACCTTCGTGCCAGCCAGCCAAGAGCAGCAGGGCGGCCGCCAAGTTCTCTTTGAGCGGTGCTTCGGTGACGTCTTCGCGGTAGCCGCGCTTGTGCAGACTTGAACCTGAGGCATCGAGGTAGAAGTGAATCCACTCACCGCGCACGTCTGCTTGGATCAAGTGCGTGGGGTTTTTATCGACATCGGGGCGCGCACCGGTGATCTCATTGAACTGATCCACGATCGCATCTTTAATCCGAAGCGTGCCGAACTGCTGGTTCACGCCAAGCTTGGCATCTGAGCGCAAGCGGATCGCAAAGGTGTCCGCGCTGGTTAGAATCTTAAGCCAGTTGACGTTTTGGGCGGCATCATAAATCGCGTCGTGGCCTAGGTCTTCGTCTTTAACCTCGATGGCAAACGACCCCAGTGGCAACAAAACCCGGGCGGCAACTCGCGTCCACAGGCAAACCTCGTAAAACTGTTTTTGATCCAGATCGACATGCACCCGTCCGGTGCTGACCTTTTGGCTGTTAAAGCCCATAGCGGCAAGCTCAAGCTCTAGTGCGGGCTCAAGTCCAGCAGCGACGCTCAAGACATAGGTTTGGGTCTGAGCTAAGTTCATGCTTGAACTCCGGCGGCTGAGTTGCCAGCGGGGGCATTTTGCTCGCGCAGCATCTTTGCTGCTTCAAGTGCAAAGTAGGTCAAGATACCGGTCGCACCAGCACGGCGAAAGCACATGAGTGATTCTAGTATCACGGCTTGATCGAGCCAGCCCTGATCGATCGCGCCTTTCATCATCGCGTACTCACCTGAAACCTGATAAGCAAAGGTGGGGACTTTGAATTCGTCACGCACGCGGCGCACCACGTCTAGGTAGGGCATGCCGGGTTTGACCATGACCCAGTCAGCGCCCTCAGTTAAGTCCATGGCGACTTCATGCAATGCTTCATCTATGTTAGCGGGGTCCATCTGGTATTGTTTTTTGTCACCTTTGAGCACGCCAGCTGAGCCAACCGCGTCACGAAAGGGACCGTAAAATTTGGAGGCGTATTTGGCAGCGTAGGAGAGGATCAAGGTGTGTACAAATCCGTGCTCCTCCAAGCCCTCGCGGATCGCTTCGATCCGCCCATCCATCATGTCGCTGGGCGCCACCACATCGGCGCCAGCAAAGGCGTGACTGAGCGCCTGACGCACGAGCACCTCGGTGGTTTCATCGTTCAGTACATAGCCGGTTTCGTCGGTCAAACCGTCTTGACCGTGAGTGGTGTAGGGGTCAAGCGCGACGTCACAGATCACCAGCATGTCAGGCAGCTCAGCCTTGATCGCGCGGATGGCGCGCTGCATGAGCCCCTGTGGGTTATAGGCTTCGGTCGCGCTTAGCGACTTTAGACTGCTGTCGATCACTGGAAACAGCGCAACCGAGCGAACACCAAGGCTGTATAGCTCTTGGCAGTGCTCAAGCAGTAGATCAATTGAGTAGCGGTTCACCCCGGGCATGCTCAGCACCGGCTCCACTTGCCCCTCGCCCTCAAGCACAAACACCGGCGCAATCAAGTGCTCAGGCCCTAAGCAGTTCTCCGACACCATCTGACGCAAACTTGGATTGAAGCGCGAACGGCGCAGCCTGGTAAGTGGATAAGTGCGGATAGCAGAAGCTGGCATGACGTCGCCTGGAGCAAGAGTTAGCGTGATTTTACCGACTTTTGCAGCAGATATCTGGGCTAAATGCCCACGCTTGCCGACCTCTCCCAAGGATCACCCAAGCAACTGAGGCCATGCTTCATGACGCCAAGAGCTCATCGCCTGTTCAAACACAACCCAAGGTTTCAAACCCTCAACAGCCAAGTCGGTTTAGTTTGTTAGATTGGCTGCTAACCACACTATGATCGATCAAATCAGGAGCAAGCTTATGTTGACACTTTACGGTATGCCGGTTGCCCCCAACCCAAGGCGGGTTGTGCTCTTTATCCACAACCTAAATCAGTCGCTAGATATCAATTATGAGCAGGTTTCGATCCCTAAGCGTGAACACCTAAGCGAATCTATGCTTGAGAAAAACCCGTTTGGACAGTTGCCATTTTTGGAAGTTCAGGGCGAGGGAGAAACCGAGGTGATCAGTGACTCGCATGCGGTCTGCCGGTATCTTGGGGCAGTGACCGGCGATACGGGTTTGTTCGGATCGGGCGCGCTGGATCAGGCCAAGGTCTCGCAGATGGATCGTCACATCGAGCTTGAGATTCAAACCTATCTGTTGCTCTCGGTGCAGTACGACTCTGAGCGCTGGGCAGACATCCGTCCGCAGCACCCTGAGTTTGCTGACAGTGCCCGCACGCGCGGCCTAAAGGCGCTGGGCGTATTGGGTGACATGATCGCGGGTAGTGACTATGTCTGCGGGGATCAGCTCAGCATCGCCGATATCACGCTTTACTGTTTGGTCGACTTTGGACTGCTCATGAAAATGCCTATGACGGAGCACCCAGCGATCAAGGCGCACCATGAGCTCATGAGTACTAAATTTAGTGAGGTTGGCTTTCCGGAGTAAGTTGCCCGACTAGCTTTAAGGTTAGGTTAGTGCAGCTTTTATAAACCGCCGTGTTTCAGGACTCGCGTAGCCAAAGAGTTGCAGCACAATCAAGTTTGCTCATATCAAGCTTAGTTTATTGATCCGGCTTAACAGATCCGATGCTGGGCTCAGCACCTTTTTGGTCATCATAGCCTTGATCTTCATCGGCTTGATCTTTAGTGGCTTGATCTTCAGAATCTCGATTAACGGCAGCTTGATCCTCAGCGATGTCGCGCGCCTCACTCAATGCAGATGCGATTAACCCAGCGGGTATCGAGATGATCCCAAGCCCCACGAGCAACACGGCAAAGGTAAACAGTTTGCCTCCGGCAGTGATCGGGTACATGTCTCCATAGCCCACCGTGGTCAGTGTGATCAGTGACCACCACAAACTGTGCAGCACCGAGGTAAATACCTCAGGCTGTGCGGCATGTTCAAAGTAGTAGATGCCGACCGAAGACAGATACAGCAAAACCCCCGACAGCGATAAAAACAGGATCAACTCCTCTTTGATCAGCGCCAGTGCCAGCCGGATCCGTCTGATCGCGCGTGCGTATTTGGGGAGCCTTAAGATCTTAAACAACCTGAGTAGCCTGAACGCGCGCAGGGTTCTGAGATCAACCCCAAAGCTTAGGTAAAATGGCAAGATAGCCAGCAAATCCACCAGCCCATAAAAACTAAATATAAACTTCAATTTATGCTCGGCTACCCATATCCGGCTAACGTACTCAAGGGTGAAAACCAAAACACAGAAAACTTCAAAGCCAGTCAGCAGCAGCTTTTGCCAAGTGGAAAGACCGGGCATGGTTTCAAGCGTAAAGCTAATCACTGACAAGATGATGAGCGTCTGTATCACCCCATCGAAGCGGCGTCCAGCAGGCGTGTCGGAGCGCTCAATCACTGATTTGATGTTTGATTTATTAAGCGATTGAGTCACTGATTTTTTGATAAAGGGTTTGATTTGTCCTCCCTCTCTTATTGGCCAAGTGGTTAGTGGCTAATGGTTAGTGGCTAATAATTAGTGGCTAATGGTAAGTGGCTTAGGTTTTTGGTGAGTTTGCAGCTTTGGATAAATCAAGCTAGACAAACATTTTGCACTCACTGGATATTGCGCCCTTATCGTAAGGATATAATTTACTAGCGTAGCCCTTTGGCGACACGCCCCACGCTTAAGCCCTGAACCAACACGCTAAACAGCACGATCGCATAGGTCATGGTGAGCAGCAGGTCGCGCTCCGCTCCGATGGGTAGCGCCAGTACCAAAGCCACCGAGATACCGCCGCGCAGGCCGCCCCAAGTTAAAATCTTCCAGACCCCTTTGGGTAAGTTGAGTTTGGATTTGAGCACCTGCAAGGAGGTGAGCACAGCGGCGGTTCGGGCGATGAGCGCGATACCGATCGCCACCACTGCGGCCAGCAGCACGTTAAGCTCAAGCGTGATCACCAAGATCTCAAGGCCTATGAGCACAAACAGCACCGCGTTTAAGATCTCATCAATCAGCTCCCAAAACAGATCGACATAGTTGCGAGTCTGATCACTCATGGCGTTTTGGCGGCCGTGATTGCCCAGCATGAGCCCCGCGACCACCATCGCAAGAGGCCCGGATAAGTGAAGGGTGTGCGCGAGCGCATAACCGCCTAAAACCAGTGCAAGCGTAATCAACACCTCTTCTTGATAGGAGTCGATGCTTTTGAGTAGGTAGTAGCCCGCCGCGCCGAGCACAAAACCAAAAACCACCCCGCCCATGGCCTCTAGAGCAAAGTAGCTGGCGATATCTAGGCTACTTGGGATCTGCCCGCTGGCTAGCACCCCAAGCAATAGGGTAAACAGAACCACGCCGACTCCATCGTTAAACAGTGACTCCCCAGCGATCGTGGTTTCAACCGCTTTGGGCGCGCCTGCTGATTTTAAGATCCCCATGACCGCAATCGGATCGGTTGGCGAGATCAGGGCGCCAAAGATCAAGCACCATATAAACGGCAGATCGAGACCAAACAGTGGCAGCATGACAAAGGTTAATCCCGCGACGATGGCGGTTGAGAGCAGGGTGCCGATCAAGGCCAAAAAAGAAACTGCCCACTTCTGGGTCTTTAAATCATGCAGGTTGACATGCAGGGCTCCTGCGAACAGCAGCATGGAGAGCATCACATCCATCAGCACGTTGTGGAAGTCGATGCCGCTTAGTAGCTCAATCTCCATCTCTTTGAGCGCGCTTAGCCCCAGCGCATCTAGACCGATGATGCCGAGCGAGAGCACCAGTGAGATCGCCATGACGCCGATGGTGGTCGGCAGTTTAACAAAGCGGACATTTATGTAAGCCATGGCGGCCGTGAGACAAAGCAGGATCACGGAGGTTTCATACATGCTCATGGTGGTTGCCTGGTTGAGTTATCTGGAAGTGAGACTTTGAAGTATCAGTTTTGATCAGGGGTGTGCAACTGAGTCACCACTTTGGGTGTGTCTGACTTCAAATCAAACATGGGGGTGTGCAGCACCTTGTCGTCAAAAAACTGTTGCATCGAGAAGTTGTAACGCTGCTTTAACTGGTTGGCAGATTTGGATATATCCTCGCGCAAACTTTGATACGGAGACTCAGCACACATACTCTTAAGCTCTTTTATATCGGGCAATCCGGTTGGGCTCATCAGCACTAAGTCCCAAAGGGTGACTTTGGAGGGGCTCTTGATCAGCGCGTACTTGCCGCTGGGTGTCTCAGTGATCAGCTCAGCGCGCTTAAACAGACTGAGCGGATCAAATCCGCCCATGCGGTTGATGCCTTTTAGGGTTTGGTTGACTTGCTGTTCACTCACCGTCTCACCGCGCATGTGAGCTTTATAAAACAGGGCAAACAGCTCAACCAAGGTAAACAAGGCGGGCAAGTTGCGTGAGCCTCGCTTATCAAATCGACCTAAGGAAAAGCAGAACTCAGCCCCATAGAGGATGATGATCCAAGAGACATTGATCCAGACCAAAAAGATGGGCAGCGCGGCAAATGCCCCGTAAACAAACTCATAGCTCGTGAAGCGCCCGATAATTAGGCTAAAGAGCTGCTTAAAGATATCGAACACGACACCGGTGAAGACCCCGGCAATGATGGCATTTTTGATACTCACTTTGGTGTTGGGCACAAACCAAAACAGCAGTGCAAAACTGGCAAGCGAGAGCAGATAGCTTGAGATATAAGCCCAGACAGCCCAGTCGACCTGATAGCCGGCGACGGTTTGGTTCAGTAGATCCATGGACTGCAGGGCGCCTGAGAGGGCGAAGATCACAGCCAGCAGCAGTGGCCCCAGCGTGATCATGACCCAGTAGCGTGCGATACGGCGCACCCCGATACCGACGTTTTTGATGCGCCAAATCTCGTTGAGCGCGCCCTCAATCCGTCCGATCATGATCATGCTGGTGATGAACAGCGCGGCGACACCCATCGCGGTTAAGTTAGATGAGTTGCTGGTAAAGTCGTTTAGGTATTGGGAAATCTCAAGACCCGTTCGCGGCAGTAGGCTTGAGTAGATCAGGGTTTCGATTTGTGAGCGCACCCCTGATAAGGCTGGGATAGTTGATAGCGCCACGAACACCACGGTGATCAGCGGTACGATTGAGAGCAAGAGGGCAAATGTCAGCCTGGCCGCCATGTTGGTGCACTGATCCTGCATAAAGCGAAGCGTGACGAAACGCATCAGGCGATAGACCCAAAAGGCTTTGAGTTTGTGGTGAATTTGATCCGGAGTCATGGAGGTCACGTCGTTATCATTAGGTGCAGTTTGGCCAATACCAGTACGGGAAGTCCAGTAAACCTGAGTTTAATTGATCTTATCCAGGGTGATCTGGACTTTTTAGGATGCCGTTTGTGTTACCAATCCTAACCACGACGCGGTAGCGCAGCCGGTGCCAAGTTCCTAAAATGTCAGCCTGTTTAGGGAGTTTTCATGAGTCAGCCAGTTTCGGTATTGATTGTTTTTTACTCAAAGTACGGCACCACGCGCGATGTTGCTCACGCAATCGCTGAAGGGGTGGAGTCCACTGGAGCCAATGCAGTACTTCGCCAGCTTCCTGATGTGGCGACAGTGATTGATGAGCTAAAACCTGCGATCCCAAGTGAGGGTGAGCTCTACGCCAGCCCCGATGACCTCAACCACTGCGATGCGCTCGCCCTCGGCTCCCCGGGTCGTTTTGGCAACATGGCCGCTCCGGTTAAGTACTTTTTAGAGCAGACCAACACTCAGTGGATGAACGGAACCTTGGCGGGCAAACCAGCTTGCTGCTTCACTGCGACCGGCACCCTGCACGGCGGACATGAGGCCACGATCCTCTCCATGATGCTGCCGCTGTTTCACCAAGGCATGGTGCTGATGGGGCTTCCTTACTCGATCGATGAGTTGACCCACACCCAGCATGGCGGCACACCTTATGGCGCGGGCAGGGTAACAGGTATGGGGCATGATCAGCCCTTTCACAGCGACGAGCGCAAGCTGGCTGTGGCACAGGGTAAACGCTTAGCTGAGTTTGCTCAGCAGCTCAAACGCGGCGAGGCGTAAAACTTGGTTTGACTGAACTCCCATGCACAAAAAAAAGCGCTCACCTGCGAGCGCTTTTTTAATTTGGAAGTTTATAAGCCAACCAGAACTAACCCTTGGTGTCGATCGAGATCAGCTGTGAGTCATAGATCTTACCTTTATCGTCTTGCATGACCCTGACAGGCATGTAATCAAGACTGGGCGCGATCCAGAAAAAGGTTTTACGCTTGGGGTTGCTGTGTTTTTTCTCAAGCTTTAACACCTCATACGTACCAGCAGGCACCTTGATGGTGGTCTTGCCGTGATTGATGAGCTTCATCTGCTCGATCCCGTCTTCATCGGCTAACCAGTAGCTGCTTTTAAGTTTACCGGCCTTGAGATCCTCACGTAGCTTGATCTCGATACTCATGTCGTCATAGGCGGGTTGGTTAAGCGGGTAGGTTTTCTTAGTCCCGTCTTCGGTGGTGCGAAGTTGCTTATTGGCATAGTCAAAAACCAGATCAGACTGCTTTTTATAAAACAGGATTTTGTACTTGGTTTGGCTGCTGAGCGGCTTGATTTGCCCATCTTTTTCAGTGAACACCGACTTTTGCTTGGCTGAACCAACCACAGGGATTGAAGACTTGAACTGGTAAAGCCACTTATCGGTATCGGTTTTCACCAGCTCGCGCGTGGCGTTGCCGCGGTATTTGCCACCTGTCTCTTATACACATCTCCGAGCC
>CAJXOR010000007.1 GCA_913057715.1 uncultured Moraxellaceae bacterium | reverse complement strand
CCCGGCGGCCCGCTCATGATCAGTGAGTGGCGACCACTTGCCGCCACCTCAAGTGCTCGGCGCGCTGCCGGTTGCCCCAGCACATCACGCAGATCGGGATAAACTGGCAGATCAGATTGTGTATCAGGCCGATCTGCCGCCTGAAGCTTCACCGCCCCGCTTAAGTGATCGACCACCTGTTTTAGGCTACCACCGCCCAGCACTTCAACCCCGCTCACGGCTCCAGCCTCGAGGGCATTTTGCTCAGGGACTATGAGCGCTCGCCCCGCTCCCTTTAAGTGCAGCGCGACGGTGAGCGCACCCTTGATGGGCCGAAGCTCCCCCGAGAGCGCCAGCTCCCCCAGACACTCAACCCCCTCAAGCGACTCAGGCGGCAGCTGACCGGAGGCCGCAAGCACGCCAAGCGCGATCGGCAAATCGAGTTTGGCGCCGTCTTTAGGCAGATCAGCGGGGGCGAGGTTGATCGTGAGACGATACTGCGGGAAGTCAAAACCTGAGTTGATGATCGCTGAGCGCACCCGATCTTTACTTTCTCGAACCGCCGCCTCAGGCAAGCCAACCACCACGATCCCCGGCAATCCCGGACTGATATGCACCTCAATCGTGAGCAGCGGCGCATCTAAGCCCACCACGGTGCGGGCAAAAACCTTGGAAAATGACATGAAAGTCCTTTTTTGTTCTTTTGTTTTGGGTCGCACTCATCTGCGCTTTATTTAACGACGCTCAAATCTGCGCTCTGAGGGCTATGCTAACATGCGTTTTTGGCAGACAGAACCAAGCGTTTGCCCAAATCAAATCTTAAGGAAACCGACGTGAGCACAACCCTGAGCGAGTTAACCGAGCGCGCCAAACTCTGGCGTAAAGACATCGAGTTCACCAGCGAGATCGCCGGCACCAGCTTTGATTTTCGCTCCACTTGGGGCATCTTTTCGCCAGAAAAACCCGATGCTGGCTCGCTCATGCTGATTGACCACATCGACTGGGCGGATCTGCCGGCTGACGCAAACAGCATTGATCTGGGCTGTGGCTACGGGATCTTGGGCATGGTTGCGGCAAGCAAGCTACCCGGCGGACACCACACCCTGATCGACAAGGACTTTGTCGCGGTTGATTACGCGCAAAAAAACCTCAAGCTGAACCAACTAACCAACGCCGAGGCACACCTCTCAAACGGTTTTGATCAGGTCGATAAAACCAAAAAATTTGATTTAGTGATGAGCAACCTGCCCGCCAAGGCCTCAAAAGAGCAGCACTACTTATATCTGCTTGACGCCCACGCGCGCATGAACCCGGGCGCCTGTTTTTATGTGGTCACCATCAACGGGCTGCGCGAGTACATGAAGCGCAGCTTCACCGAAGTCTTTGGCAACACCCAAAAGATCAAACAGGGCAAAACCTACACGATAACCTTGGCGCGCAAGCAGTAGTTTTTTAAATGACAACGCTGGGCAGATCCTTCAGCGTTTTTTGGATTGGCCTGCTTTGTTTTTGCTGTTAATCAAATCTTCCATAAACGCGATGATCGCCAGCTTCTCACTCAAGTACTCTTCAGGTGTCATCAGTCCAGCGTTACGCGCAAGCGACAACTGCCTGAGACGCTGATTGGCTTGGTTCAAGCGCTCGCTCAGACTGACCCCCCAAGGCTTAGAGAGCAGTCTCACGCCGCTTTCTCCGGCCAGCAAGCCACCAGGACAAAAGAAACGTTGTCATTTGCTGGGGTCGCGAGCACCTGATCAAGTAAGTGCTTGGCGTTTCGATCAAGGGTTTGACGTACATTTTGCTCATCAAGAGCACCGGCTTTGAGCGGGCCACTGACTTGTTCAACCAAAAGCTTGGTCAGGAGTTTTTGTATCTCGCTCAGCTCAACCTCGTTGGTCAGCCCATCGCTACAGATCAAGTAAACTTTGGGCTCTTCGACGTAAACCAACAAACAGTCACTGCACAAGCGCTCACCGGCGCCCACCGCCCGAGTAATCACGTTTTTAGATGGGTAATGGAGCGCTTGCTCCTCGCTAAGCTCACCCATATCCACCAACTCCTGAACCAGCGAGTGATCCTTAGTGAGCTGGATCAGCCCTTGGCTACTGAGCTCATAAACCCGCGAATCACCCGCCCAGTGCACCAGGCCCATACCAGATTTGTTCAGACTCAACGCTGCCAGCGTACTGCCGACGGTGTAAAACTTTTGATCACGCGCATAGTCGATGAGCAGCTCATTTATCTGGGTGAGTTGCTCATCGATCAGTTCGGCTGTTTTTTCATTGTCTGTGTTTGAGAGTTCAAGATTGGATAAACGCTGAACAATACACTGCGAGGCAAAGTCACCAGCGGCGTGACCGCCCATACCGTCAGCTACGGCCCAGATTCCTTCTGAGTCCTTAGCCAAAATCGAGTCTTCGTTTACTAGCCGCACTTTACCCCGGTGGGTGATAGCAGCCGAAATCCATTTTACCACTGATGATTCTCTTTTTTTTGAGCGCCGCGATCCCACTGATGTTAAGCGATAATCCTGACTACTGCTTTCGTTTGATTAGATAGTATCCCACCACTCCAAACACAATCATAGGCGCCAACACAAAAGGGACGGGTGAGGTCTTAAACAGCAAGCTCAGATACCCAAACAACTCCTGAAGGTAGCTAAACAAAAGCCCGCACAAAAGTGCCGCTGTCAGTCTAAGCCCGCTGTTGCTGCTTCTGAGCGATCCAAAGACAAACGCACTGGCTACCATGACCAGTGGTAACACCGCAAAAGGTGACAACAGCTTTTGCCAAAACATCAGCCGATGCTGAGATACGTCCTGAGCGTTTTTCTCATTCATCGATATGAAGCGGCTTAAGTCGGTGATTGATAGCTCACTGGGATCGCGGGTGAGCAAGTACAAATCCTGCGGATTGATCGGCAAACTGATTGAGAGTGCCTCAGGTCTGCTAACCAGGCTAGCGCCCAGTTGCTGATTCGACCTCAAGTCAGTGCGATTGACATCAGTGGCCAACCACCGCTCAGAAGCGGGATCGAACTGTGCATTTGGCGCATAAAGCAGCTCGGTCAGTTGATCATCCTCAAAACGCCACATCGACAAACCACTGATCTCACCCGTTGCGTTTGCCTGATCAACAAAGATGATATCGCTACCCTGCTTGTTCCAGTAACCACTTAACGTGCTGAGCGAGCGACCTTTGGTTTCAGCCCTGATCTGCTCAGCCTCAAAGGAGGCGCCAGGCAGCACGAACTGATTGACCGCAAGGGTTGTCAGTACCCAGAAAAAAGCAACGCTCAGCGCCCAGCGCACCACCCGAAACAGGTTGACGCCTGAGGCACGCATCACTGTGACTTCACCCTGATTGGACAAAGCCCCAAGACCCAACACTGCACCGACCAAGGCCGCGAGCGGCATGACCTGCACGAAGTAAACCGGCGTGCTCCAGAGCACGAATGTAAAAGCCTTGGTGAGCGTGTAAGTATCAGACAGATTGTCGACCTGAGCCAAAAAAGCGAACAAAGTTTGAATCACCAGTAGCACGGCACTAGCGAGCAGCATGGCTTGTAAGATCTGGAATTGAACGTGACGGCGCAAAATCATGCTTTGTGCGCTCCCCATCGCTTAACCTGATTTTTCAGGTTGTTTTTGTTGTAGGCAAAGATCGATATCAGCACATAAACGCCCATCACCATCAGGTACCACCACACGCTCAATCGGCCTTCAGACATGGGCGCATAGATCGCCATGAGCGCAATCACCGAACTGGCATAAATCATAATCGAGGGTAGCAGCCGCAGCCAGCGCCCCTGCCTTGGGTGGACGCGCGACAGCGGCACGGCCAGCATCCAAGCCAGTGGAATCATAAAGGGCAAACAAAACCTAAACCCAAGCTCAGCTGCCGCCTCAGGATCGGCTCGATCTCCCCATAAGTAGGCGGTTGAGCGAGCGCTGATGTCGAGCTGACTTTGAGATTTGGCATCGACGTTTTCCAGGCGAATCCGGTAGGTATCGAAAGAGGTGACATTGTACTCACTGCTCCCAGCCTTAGCCTCGTAGCGCTGGCCACTGTACAAATCGATCAGCGCAGCACCTGCTTGGGCGCTTGATTCGTCGTCATTTTGATTGAGGTTCAAAAGCTCCGAATTGCTCGCCGTTAGCTGATTACCCGCCGCTTCAAAGCCCGCTTGCTCGGCGCGCTTTGCCCTGACCAGCACGTCGGGTTCACCAGGGCGACGCTCAATTAGTATCACCCCCTCAAGGCTACGCTCGATGGGGTTAAAGCTTTCAACATAGAGGTTGTAGTTGCCAAGCGACACAAAGCTTTTGGGGCGAACCAGCTCAAACGCACTTTTAAAGGCGACCTCACGATCAAAGCGCTCTGAGGCCATATTGGCAACGGGCGCTAAGTAAAGCACGCCGAAGCTTTGGATCAGAAAAAACACTGCTACCAGCGGAAAGAGTAGGCCTGCGAGCACGCGGGAGCTCATGCCAGAGGAGCGGATGATGTCCATCTCGTGATCGACATAAAGGCGACCCTGAACCAACATCAGTGCGATAAAAAAGCCCAAAGGAAAGATCAAAATCAAGAAATAGGGCAGACGGTATAAGATCATCTTGAACACGGCGCCCATCTCAAGACCGCCCTGCGCCGCGAGCCCCACAAACCCCACTAAACGCGACCCGACACTGAGCATCAGCACAAAAACCGTCACCGCAAGGGTGGTAGCCAACACTTCGCGCGTGAGATATCGCCGTAAAATCACTGTGGTTTTTTCCGCAGGCGAGTCGCCCATAAATCGGGTTACTATACACAAAGCTTAACCCTATTGCCTGTGGCAATTGTTTATCGTAACCCCCTGTTGAGCTGATGTTTGACCCTGTTTTGATCAGCTAACCTATCAGCTCAACCCGGCCAACGAGCGAGGTGATTTATTTGATTCACCTCGCATGATTATGGCGATAAAGCTTAAAGCTCACACACACGGACCTACTGAAAAGGCAAGCCCATGACCCAAGCAACACTCAAGATTCCAGCCCAGCCCTTTGTCACCATCGAAACCGCTGATCACTTAAGCGAACACACCGGCAGTCACTCACTGGCCGTGTTTGTCAGCAGTGACCAAAAGATCAAGGCCAGTCACAGCTTGAGCGGTCTGAGCGAATCAGTAGCCGAAGTGTTTAAGCTGACGAGTTTTGCGGCAGGCGCAGGCGAGCTGCAGATGGACTTTAGCGCGCCGGTCAAATCAGTGGATCAGATCGTGCTGGCCGGTGTGGGTGACAAGCTTATGAGCGACACCGCGATCCAAAAGCTGGCCAGCAACCTGATCAGCTACGCCGACAAACAAGCTGAAACCCTAAGCTTGCTGGTCGACGGCGCATTTGAGCCGCGCAGTCTTGAGGTGTTTATCTTGAGTTTGCTCAACCACACCTACCGCTTTGAACACTTCAAATCCAAGCCTGCCTCGCGCAAGCTTGCTCACATCAAACTGATCACTCATGACGCTGAGCTGAGCACACGTCTGAACTACTTAAAAGCGGTGCACACCGGTCAGTCGATGGCTCGTGACATGGGCAATCTACCCGGCAACCACTGTCAGCCCATGGACTTAGCTCGCTACGCGCGCTGTCTTGCCAAAGAGTACCCCAAACTACTTAAAGTTAAAGTCATCGATGAGAACCAGATTGAGAAACTGGGCATGGGCTGCTTCATGTCAGTCACTCAAGGCTCAGACGCCGAGGGTCAGCTGGTGATCCTTGAGTATCAAGGCGGCAGCAAAATGTCAGACAACCCGGTTGCCCTCGTGGGCAAGGGCGTGACCTTTGATACCGGCGGGATATCACTAAAACCCGGTGCCGGCATGGAAGAGATGAAGTTCGATATGTGCGGTGCGGCTGCCGTGCTCGGCACCTTTAAGGCGCTGTGTGAGTCTGGGCTACCGATTAGTGTCGTGGGCGCCCTCGCTTGCGCAGAAAACATGCCCTCTGGCAAAGCGACCCGCCCAGGCGATGTCGTCACTTCCATGAGTGGTCAGACGGTTGAGATCCTAAACACCGACGCCGAAGGCCGCCTGGTGCTGAGTGACACCCTGACCTACATGAAACAATTCAATCCAAAGCTCGTGATCGATATGGCCACCCTGACCGGTGCCTGCGTGATCGCACTGGGTCACGTGCAAACGGGTTTGTTCAGCACCGACAACGAGCTGGCAGCCAAACTGATTGAAGCTGGTCACCGTGCAGGCGATAAGGCCTGGAGGCTTCCAGTAGAGGAGGAGTACCAAGAGCTGCTTGATTCACCGATCGCTGACATGCAGAACATCGGCGGCCGCGCGGCAGGCTCGATCACTGCGGCCTGTTTTTTAAGCCGCTTTGTGGACTACGCTCCCTGGGCTCACTTAGACATCGCAGGAACTGCATGGGTGTCTGGCAAAAGCCGTCAGGCCTCTGGTCGCCCAGTGCCGCTGCTCATGAGCTTCTTGTCTGACATAGAAGACTAAAACTGTGGCAACTGCCCGTTTTTATGTGATCAGTGAGGACTCAAGCTATGCCAGTACCACTGGCTACTTTGAGCTCTTGGCCAAACTGTGCGGGCGATTGTCTGAGCACTCAGCCTCACCAGATGATCAGCACACGACAGCGGCAGCAAACCAACAGCCCCGTGTCAGCATATTGACCGATGAGGCCATGATTGAGCGGCTGGATGAGGCGCTTTGGACTCACCCGCTCACCGGTTTTCTGCCGCACCGCGTCTTGGGCGCTGATACCGATACTCAGCCGCCAGCCCAGATCGATCTGGGCACCCATATCGATGCGCTTAAGCCCAGTGTGGTAATCAACCTGTCTCAAGAGCCAGTGATCCACCCAGAGTTTACGGAGCTGGTCGAGCTGGTCAGACCTACTCAGGTCTCAAAAGAGCGCGCTCGAGTTCACTTTAAAGCCTATAAAGCTCAGGGTTACACCCTCAAGCACTTCACCGTCTAAATCAGGAGCCGCACATGACCTATGAGCTTGGACACCGCTTTATCCAAAAGTGGAAACAACTCCCCGGATACGAGCGCAATCAGCTGATTGGCGAGCTCAGCGATCTGGTGACCCTGCTCAGCACGGATCAGTTGCCAACCAAACCCAAACACGCGGCGGCGATCAGTGAGACGCAGGAGTCTTTGTTTGAGGATCTCCCCGACACCTCAGCTTGGCTTGCGCCTACTCAGGCAGAGCCAACCTTTGAGCAAAATGCCGCCGCTAGCCAGCCCCAGAGCCCTGTTGAGGCAACTCATGCACGAGAGGCGTCGCATAGCACTGATCTAGACGATGAGTTTGAACCCCACCTGATCAGCCCAGCCATGAGCAGCTCAGATGGGGATCGCGAGGAGATGCCCTACCACATCAGTTCAGATCTAAACGCTCAGATGATGCCGGGCATCGCAGATCTGGAGGCAATCGAGTGGGGAGATGAACCAGAGGAGCAACTGATCGATGAGGCTTTTTTCAACTCAGCAAGTGCAACCACAGATACCGCGCTCAGGCTTCAGGTTGAGCAGATCGTGGATCAGTGGTGGTTAGTTGAGCGGGAGAAGTTGGTTAGGGAGGTTTTGGTTAAAATTAATCAGTCTTAGGCTTAGCGCCGCCTTAAATTTAAAGAAAATTTACTACTTTGCGTTTCAATTTATTTTTAATTACCTCGCGATGCCTTCTTTTCATTCCAAGTTTCCATAACAAATAACCCAAGCGTATGCGCTGAATTAACTGCTAAACGAGCGTGTCTTGGTTTTAAATTGTATATCTTTCGACCCTCGCCATGTGCCGAGCTTGCATGGGTTCTAAAAGCACCAATGCCATCTACAACCGAATAAATTCCCGATAGAATTCTCTTTAAATCATCATCCTGAACAAGACCGGGATCAAAACCTAAATCTTTTCTAACTGTCTTCCATACAGATTGAAGATCTTGCTTGGCAGGCATGCACAAACCCTCGTCTGCGATGTAGATCTTAAAAATCGACTCCAGTAAATTACAAGCCGCCGACACAGCCTCTCTTGGCTCGTTATGAAGTCTAGACATAGCCCTAGTGAATTCCGCTTCGATTGCAGGCATATCTCTAGCCCTGATAATATCAGCGAGCATTAAACTTGGGGCAGAGGCTCCGGAGGACAATACAGTCCCGCCCTTTATATAAGTTAAGCCATAAGTAGTAAATTTAGATTCTAGCTTCAGCTTAAACTCAATTATTTGTCGATCTGTCTCAGAACGAAGATATGTTGAATCTGATTGATCCGGTACAGTAAATTCCATCCACTGTTCAATTATTTTTCCAAGATATTTCAGCGGATCATTGCATTCTTTATTGATTCTCTTTAACCACAGTTGAATCTTTTGAGATTTATTTCCTTCTGGGGGATCTCCCGGTGCATCCGCATATAAAAATAAATTATCTAAACCGGTATGCGTTTCAAACTCAACCAAATAATCAGCCATAAGTGCAATAATCGGAGCAGGTATTTCTTTCTTCATATACACACCTATTTATATTTTTTAATAAAGCAATCTATCAGCTTCAATTATGCAAACTCTTATATATCGTCTTCGCAATCACCAAACCAATCCCATCGACCTGAGCGATATCGCGCTCGGAGGCTTTGAGCACGCCTTGTATGCCGCCAAAGTGATTGAGCAGATCGCGGCGGCGTTTTTTACCTAAGCCAGGGATCACCTCAAGCACCGATGAGCCGCGCTTTTTGTCGCGCTTGGCGCGGTGCTTGGTGATCGCAAAGCGGTGCGCCTCATCACGTACCTGCATGATCAAGTGCAGCGCTTTACTCTCTAACCCCAAGAGCTTCTTGCTGCCGTCGGCAAAGTGCAAGGTCTCAAGCCCGCCTTTGCGGCCCTCGCCCTTTGATACACCGACCACAAAGCCATTTTTACCGATCTCCTCCAGCACCTCGAGCGCTTGGTTGAGCTGACCTTTACCGCCATCAATCAGCAGCAGATCCGGCAGATCGTGTTTGGTGTAGCGCCGCCGGATTACTTCACGCATCGCCGCATAGTCATCTCCGGCTGCCGCCTCCAAGATATCGTACTGGCGGTAGTCGCGTTTGCGCGCCCCGCCGATATCAAACACCACGCAGCTGGCCGTGGTTGCCTCACCGCCGGTGTGGGAGATATCGAAGCACTCGATTCGATCGAGCGGCCGTCCCAGCTCAGCAACCAGCGCATCGAAGCGAGTGTGCAGCTCACGGTGATCAGCAAGCCTTTGGGTCAGTGCGTTTTCCACGTTGATCCGCGCTATATCGAGCCACTCCGCCCGCAGGTCACGCACGCGCGACTTGATCTGCACCCGCCGCTCAAAACGCTCAAACAGCGCATCACTCATCGCGCTTGCGTCCTCGAGCGGTAAACTGGTGATGATCTCTTTGGGCAAATCGTCGGCGACCTGAAAGTAAAAGTACGCGACAAAGTGAGACAGCAGCTCGGTCTCATCCAGATCAGGGTCCAGATCGGGAAAGAAGTTTTTACCGCCTAAGACTCGTCCACCGCGGACATTTAGCACATGCACGCAGATCACTCCGGCCTCGCGACCAAACGCGATGATATCGGCCTCACCGCCCAGCGAGTAGATCGCCTGACGTGACTGGATCTCTTTGAGCATGGTGAGCTGATTGCGGATCGAGGCTGCTTTCTCAAACTGCAGCGCCTCAGCCGCTTCGTGCATCTGGATCTGCAGTTTTTTGTCCAGATCGCGGCTGTCGCCGGACAAAAACTTTAGCGTGCTCTCGACGTCCTGCTGGTAAGTTTCGTCGGGCACCAAGCCCACGCAAGGCGCCTTGCAGCGCTTGATCTGGTACTGTAAGCAGGGGCGCTGACGCGAGGCAAAGTAGCTGTTGGTACACTGGCGAACCTGAAACAGTTTTTGCAGGATCTCAAGCGTCTCGCGCGCCGAATTAGCACTGGGAAATGGCCCGAAAAACCGCCCCTTTTGGTGTTTGCCCTTCCCGCGGCCAACCGCGATCCGCGGGTACTTATCACCGGTCACGTAGATGTATAGATAGGACTTATCATCGCGCAGGGTGACGTTGTAGGGCGGGGTGTGCGTCTTGATCAGGTTCTGCTCAAGCAGCAGCGCCTCGGTCTCACTTCGGGTGAGAATCACCTCGATATCACGGATCTTTGAAACTAGCAGACGTGTCTTAGGGTACTCGTGGTTTTTGATGAAGTAACTGGCCACGCGCTTTTTGAGCGACTTGGCTTTACCGACATACAAGATATTGCCCGAAGCGTCTAACATCTGATAAATCCCCGGCAAACCCGGCAGGCTCGCTAGGATCGAGGCGATGTGATCTTGATGCGAGACGGGTTGATTGGGATCAGGCACGGGTCAGTTTCGGTGAACGTATCTTAAGTATATGGCGGCAAGCGGCGGCATTTTCAAGCCAAATACAGCCCTGCCCCTTTTTTGCATCGGCAACCGCGCCTATGGTCACAGGCGCTGAAACTACTTTGTCTGCGTTCACCGGATCGGGAAGCTGTAAAATGTCACTGCTGTCTAGGTTGAGCGGCTTGTTAGGCACTCCAAAGCTTGCGAAATTGATAAACAGATTTAGCCTGTTATTGGTAACCCGCCGCCTGCAATTGAAACAGCTTGGCATAGCGGCCGCCAAGCGCGAGCAGCTCTTCGTGGGTTCCGCGCTCTATGATGTGCCCCTGATCGATCACCACGATCAGATCGGCGCTGCGCACCGTTGAGAAGCGGTGAGAGATCAAGATCGCCATCTTATCGCGACTGTGCTCACGAAAGCGGGAGAAAACCTCGGCTTCGGCAGCAGCATCCATCGCTGCCGTGGGCTCATCGAGCACGATGATATCGGCGTTTTCACGCATGTACGCGCGCGATAGCGCAATCTTTTGCCACTGGCCGCCGGAGAGCTCTTGGCCGTCTTTGAACCAGCGGCCAAGTTGGGTTTGGTAGCCCTGGTCCAGGCGCGAGATAAACTCATCTGACATACCGGCGCGAGCTGCCTGCTGCCACCTCTGCTCATCACTAAAAGCGTGGATATCGCCTACGCCCAAGTTTTCGCCAACCTGCAGCTGATAGCGCACGAAATCCTGAAATATCACGCCTGTGCGCTCGCGCAGGGCCTGAGTGCTCCAGTCTCGTAGGTCACTGCCATCCAACAATATCCGCCCCTGAGTGGGGTGATAGAGGCGCGTGAGTAGCTTGATCAGGGTGGTTTTTCCCGAGCCGTTTTCCCCCACCAAAGCCAAGCTCTGTCCAGGGCGAAGGTGCAGCGAGATATCGTGGAGCACATCGGCGCCGCCAGGGTAGGAGAAGCTTACGCGCTCAAACCGGAGACCGTCACCGGGTAGAGCGCCCTGGGTAAGCGCACCATCTTCGGCTTCAACCGGCTGCTCCAGATACTCATACAGATTGGAGAGGTAGAGGTTATCTTCGTACATGCCGCTGATCGCAGTCAGACTGGCCGAAAGCGCGCCCTGACCCTGTTTGAACACCATGAGGTACATGGTCATCTGCCCCAGAGTCAGTGCTCCTGCGATCGTTTCAACCACGACCCAAGCGTAGGCACCGTAAAAAGTTAGCGTGCCGAGTAAGCCCAGCACAAATCCCCAGCTTTCTCTTCTGAGCGTCAGACGACGATCCTCAGCAAACAGCTGGGTAAAAATATCCCGGTAGCGTTTGAGAAACAACGCCTCTAAACCAAACAATTTGACCTCTTTGATGCTGTCCTCGCGCGCCAGCACCGTCTCCAAGTAAATCTGCATACGGGTTTGCGGTGAGCGCCAGCGGAACAACCTAAAAGCGTCGCCTGAAAACTTGGCCTCTGAGACAAACACCGGCAGGGCACCGACGACCAGTATCAGTAGCGCCCAAGGGGAGAACTGCACGAGCAGCACCCCGAAGCTGACCAGTGAGATCGCGTTTTGCAGCAGTCCAAAGGTTTTGTTTACCAGTGCCAGTGGGCGCGAAGACGCTTCACGCCTCGCGCGTGTAAGCTGATCGTATAGCTCTGAATCTTCAAACTGACTCAGCGACAACTGTCCCGCTTTTTTAAGGATCATCACATTGACTTTTTGCCCCAGCAAAGCCCGCAGCAGCGACTGCTGGGCTGAGAGGCCGCGCTGGGCCAAGGCGATACACCCGATGATCAACGCTTCAACCCCCACGAGTTTAAGCACCGGTGTGATGGTCACTAGCAGATTGGGATCAGTCGCTGTTTGCTGAACCTGCATCGCACTCACTACCCCATCCACAATCAGCTGGCCAACCCAGGCGGCCACGGCAGGCAGGACTCCAGCGACCAGCGTGCACAGCGCCAGCCCCAGCATCATCCAGCGAGAGGTTTCCCACACCAAACCAAGCGCACGGCTGCTATAGCGCAGCACGCCAGCAAAGCCGCTCAGCGGCGAGGCGGGGGAAGTTTCAGATGTGGACGGAGGCGACATAGTGAGAAAAGACAAGCTTTAGTTGATAGTCATCATGCTGTGATTGAGATGAGATAGCCAGTTAACTACTGTCGATTACCTCAAATGGCAACCGGTTCAGAGACAACTCAAGGGTGAGATATCGTGAGGGTTACATGGTCACTATCCGTGCGAGGCTTGGCAGCGCCTTGGAGTGTTCCCGGTGATCGTGCGCGTTAATTTGAGCACAAACAAAGCTAATTGAATCGGCAACCTTCACAACACCCTATCCAAAAAGCTATCGCAGCCACGATGCGGAAACGCTAAATAATTGAGGCATTCGGCTTCAACTTATGGGGTGATGCTAGTGGATCTTGATGGGATCAGACGCGTTTTAGTTCGCAGCGCTTTGTCTTAAGCAGATGCCGGCGAGCGGCGGCATTTGAGCTAAAAAAAGCAGCCCGGAGGCTGCCTTTAATCAAACTTGAGTTAGCGGACTCACTCTTGGGTCGTGATCTGCACATCGACGCGGCGATTGCGCGCGTTGCACTCGTTACGCAGAGCGTTGTTGGCAGCTGCACCGCAATCAACCACTGGCTGATTCTCGCCGAAGCTGCGGTACTGGATACGATCCGAGGGGATACCACTGTCGATGTAAAGCTTGACGATGTCTTTGGCGCGATCATCAGCCAGGACGTCGTTGTATTGATCCGTACCAACTGGGTCAGCGAAACCTGCGATGTAGACCAGGTAATTACTGATGTCAGCGGCAACCACTTTTTGAGCAAAGGTTCTGGCTCGGTTCTCTTCAGTTGCATCGACCGTGCGCACATCGAAGTTAAAGTAGTAGACATCTTCAAGCGCCAGCGCTTCTGCTGGGGCAGCAACCACAGGCGGCAGCGGGATATCGGGACATCCTGACGCTTGGGTGCGGTCAACCATGTGTGTCTGCAACTGCATACCTTGCATCGCTTCCAGCGCTACAGCCTGCTCGACACGCTCGACGCTAGCGGTCGCGCCATTGACGCTGACAGCGAAGTATTGGTTGGTGCGAACTGGCAAGACAAATGTCTGCGCATTGACGGTCAAGTCGTTTGATTTCATGGCCGTCTCGTTGGCACTGGTCAGTGACAAGGCCGCGCAGCTGACCGTGTTCACGTAGTTGCCAGACGACAGACTGGTCAAATATCGACCATTGATGGCTAAGTTAACGTCAGATTGATCCGTACTACCATCGGCCACGCGATAAAAAACCATGTTGGCTTTATCAGCAGGAATCTGCAGGGGCTGAAGCGGAGTAAAGCCGATCTCTTTTTCTGAGTCCCAGCTAATCACCGTATCGGACACACGGGTAGCATCGGCCTGAGCCCAGGAGCCAGCTAGCATCGCCGAAGCGATGATGGCTGATTGAGTTAATCTAGTGAGTCTCATCTTAATCTCCCGGGCATTTTGAACCTTCAAATTGTTATGTTGACACTTATCTCTCGCCTAACCCTTGAGACAAAGTTTTGGTGATAGGCTTAGTCAAGTAGGATAGCACACTGCGATCCATGGCCTTGATGTCAACCGTGGCCGTCATACCGGGACGAATTACAATTTCAGCCCCACGGCCTTCCACTTCTGCGTCGTCAATGCGAATCAAAACACGATAAAAGGTCTTTTTACCTTCTGGAGTATCTTCTTCGATGGTGTCAGGAGAAATATATACCACTCCTCCGTTCATTGCGCCGAATATCGAAAAGTCATAGGCATCGAGCTTCACAGATGCTTCTTGTCCTTCTTTAACAAAGGCAATGTCTGCTGGGGTTACCTTAGCTTGAACAACTAGGGCGCTACTGGTTGGCAGTATCTCAATGATCGTCTCACCTGGGCGCACAACCCCGCCAATGGTGTTGATGTCGATGTTGTTCACCAGACCATCTGTTGGCGCATAGAGTCTTTTCTCCTCAAGGATCTGAGAACGCTCACGCAGCTTTTCCAAGTTGTTGTTCAGGTCTTCTTGAGTTTTAGTCAGTTCAGCCTGAGTATCTTGAAAGTACTTGTTGCGCTTGTTGGCAATCTGAGCCTCAAGGTCAGCTACCTGGCGCTGCAACCGGATGATATCTGCCCGGCTAACATCACCGTAAGCCAGTAGCGGTTGATTGAGCTTGAGCTCTTCACGCGCCAGAACCAACATGCGGTTGATTGACGCTATGTCTTCATCAATAGCCTGAGTACGTTTTTCATACAGGTTGGTCTGGTTGCGTATGAACTCTTGGTACTCGTTTAGCTTGGGATCAAATTTTAGCGGATTGCCATAAACTTCCGCCTCCAAGCGCGCTTTAGATATCTGCAGTGCGGCAACCGTCGACTCAAGATCACTGACTTGTGCCTGCGCCCTACCTTCCTCAAGCACGGCAACCAACTGACCTTGCGTGACCTTGCTTCCTTCAGCAACCAACAACTGGGTGAGTATCCCGCCATCTAACGCTTGAACTTCCTGAGTTCGCTCACTGGCAATCACGGTACCTTGGGCACGCGTCACCTGATCAATCTGAGCATAGTATGACCAAACCAGCAAAACACAGATACCGATCATGGCCAGCCACATGGTGTAGCGGATGGTTTTGGGTGAATCCAAATCACCCAACTGTTTTTTATTTTGTGACATTTATGAATCCCTTGACGGATTAATCTGTGCTGAGACTTGACCAGCCGAATACTTAACCGCCGATGGCGAAGGAGTTTTCTTCTGCTCCACGTGTGTCTGCGCAGCCGCATCCAGACCCTTGAGGCGCTCAAGCACTTTGTCCTTGGGTCCATCCATGACGATCTTGTTGCCAACCACCACAATCAGCCGATCGACTAGCTCAACCAAAGGCATCTTGTGCGTTGAAACCACCAGAGTCTTGCCTTGGCTAAGCTCTTGTTTAAGTACCGCGATACACTGGCGCTCTTGTCGGTCATCCATGGAGGCGGTTGGCTCATCAAGCAGCATCACTTGAGGCTCGGTCAAAAGTATGCGCGTAAAGGCAACCAGCTGCTTTTGCCCTCCAGACAACCCCTTACCGCCCTCGGAAATCGGCAAATCCAATCCGCTGGTATGCCCAGACACTAAGTTAATCAGGCCACTTCGATTGATGGCGTGCTGGATCACATCGTCACCCGGATCTGGCATACCGATCAGCAGATTCTCGCGCAAACTTCCCTGAAACAATCGGTGATCCTGCTGCAGGTAACCCACTTTTTGGCTAAGTGTCTCACGCGAGATCTGCGCCATATCCAGCCCATCGATCATCACCCGGCCTTGGGTCGGTGCATAGAGCCCAGACATAAGCCTGAGCAATGTCGACTTACCTGAACCAATCGGTCCAAGCACACCCACGCGCTCTCCGGCTTGGATTTTGAGATCCTGGATTTGCAGTGCCGGGTTTTGGTTTTCCCCGTAATTAAACGCAACCCCACTGAGCGCAAAGTCACCCTTGAGGTTGCTTGGTGCAAGCGGACGATCGACGCCGTGGTTGTCTTGCTGAAGTGCATATAAGCTCTCGATGTTTTTTAGCGCTGCGCGTGAATGCGCGTGCTGCACCAAGAGGTTGGGGATTTGCATAACCGGTGCCAGAACTCGACCGCCTAAGATAGAGCAAGCGATCAAGCCGCCCATGGTCATACCGCCCGACATCACGACATAAGCCCCGACGATCACGATCCCGACATAACTGCCCTGCTGCAGCGACTGGGACACGTAGCTTAGATAATCGGTTGAACGTCGCATCTTGAGGTCGTTTTCAACCGTGATACCCAGCACATCTAACCAGCGCGACAAAAAGCGCCAGCTGCCCGACCCCGCCTTGATGGTCTCAACCCCTTCAACCGCTTCAACTAGGATTCCGGTTTTGCGATAAGACGCCTCAGCGCCTTCAGCGGCCAGCAAATCAATGGTGCGGCGGGTATATAGACCGATCGCTAAAGCAAAGACTGCGGCAATCAAAGGCACTGCAGCCACAAGCGGTGAACCGATGATCGAGATAATCACCAAAAACAGCACACCAAAGGGCAGATCGACCAACGTAAACAGCGTCGTCGCGGTGTAGAAGTTGCGAATCTGCTCATAGCCCCTGAGCTGAGCCGCCATGGTGCCAACCGATCCAGGTAGTTGATCAACTCGCACGTTTAGCAATCGCTCAAACACCGATCGAGATAGTCGGTTATCGATCCCCACCACCACCTGATCCATGATCTTTGAGCGAGCGAACTTCATGCCCATCTCAAACACGATCACCATGATCACGCCAGAGGCAAGGATGATCAAAGTGTACTCACTTCGAGTGGGGATCACTCGGTCATAAACTTGCATCGAAAACAAGGAAACGGCCAGCGCCAATACGTTGATGAAAAATGACGCCAGTACCGCCTCAATCATCACCCCTTTGTACTTGAGCAAGTTTTGGCGCACCAACTGCTGAAAGCTGGTCTGATCCGCCTTTTGCGAAGTTGGCGTGATCTTGTAAAAGTTCTCGATCAGCCGATCAACGTCTAGGTTTTGCTCGCCGCCTTTTTGCCTAAATATCAATCGGCCATCTGGCGTGCGCCCCATCACGGCGCCCCAGCCAAGCTCTTTATCGTAGGCGATTGCAGGCAGGTGAGCAGGATCTGGATCGTCAAGTTTCGCCGGCGCAGCATTTTCATTGATGCGGTCTAAGAACAGGCGCAAGTCGGCGATGGGCTTGTCAGTGGGCAGCAAATTTTGCTCAGCATCACTCAATCGCATCCGATTGATAGAAATGCCATTTGACTCATACAGGTGAGCAAGTGCCCAGCTCAGCTGAATTATGTAAGACTGATTCATGATGTTTGTTGCCACGTAAGTTGACCCAAGCCCAGTTGGACACGGTAGTAACCGGCGATCATGCTGACTTTCGTCTGCGCCAGATCCACTCCGTACTGTTGAACTTCTAAAAGCGCGTTGAGCAGATCTAACCACTGTTTGCGGCCAGCGATGTATTGACGCTCGTAGGAGTCCTGCACCACCTTAGAGCCATCGACTGCTTTTTTAAGCGCATCGATTCGTCCGATCGCAGACTCCATGATTTGATACTCCACCAGCAGTGTTTCAACCAAGTCGCGCCGGGTTGCCTCAGTATCAAACTCAAGACTTCTCGCTTGAGCAGCCTGAGCTTTGGCTAGAGCGTAGTTAGAGAAACCAGCACCGGGGGCGTATTGAAAACCGACCGAGACCGTATCTCGGTCCTCCTCGATACTTTGTATGTACTCATGTCGATAACGGGCGACCAGTTGAGGCCACTTTCTGGCCTCTTCAACCGTTACCGATTCTTCGGCAGCTCGCTTTTGATAGCGCGACTGCACCACCAGTGGGTGCTGCTGGACTTGAGTGGCGATCTGCAGCGGATCAAGAGAGCGGCTTTGCGCCTTTACATACGACACCAGTGGGTCGAGCGATTGGCGCGAAGCCAAAGCACCGTCACCGATGGGCGCACCGACCAGTTGAGCCAAGCGCTCAAGGGCGATTTGCTCGCGCTGCTCAGCGGTTCTGAGCGCATCTTCAGTTTGCAGTATGCGGTTCATGATCAGATCAAGTTCGATCCGCGCTGAAACCTGCGCCTCAACCCGCCGATTGATCATCTGCTCAAAGCGATCCAGTTCCATCAGGCTACTGCGGTAGATTTGCTGAAGCTCCAGCGATTGCATCAGCTCTTCCCAAGCATCGATGGTGCTGACCGAGAGGTTATAACGCTGAGTCTCAACATCGGCTTTGGCTGCAAACGAGTCAAATCTGGCCCTGCGGACATTTGCCTCAACGCTACCCGCTGTCCAAATTGGTTGCTGCAAATCGATCGCTGCGGTTGGCCCCAGATTGGTATAGCTCGAATCCACCGTGAGTGCGGGAAACCGACTGAGTTTTGCTGCCGCCAAGCTTTGATCTCTGGCATTGACCACTTCTTCAGCCGATCGGACCCGCGGGTGATTGATGATGGTTCGCTGAATCAAGTTTTCAGGGCTGAGCTCGTTTGCCTGAGCAGGCAGTGCCAAAAGGCAGGCAAACAAAACCCCCAGCGACTGACTGGAGATTAACTGGAGCGATTTAAGAGACAAACTGAACAATGAGTGAGCGCCCGCTTAGGATGAATAAATACCCGTAGGTTCTGTACTAAAAATTACCTACCTAATATAAGCAGGTTACTCGCTTTAATCCACCCTGAGTTCAGGAGTGGTAGTACCCAGCAGCCAGTAGGCCAAAAAAAACGCGCTAAGCGCGTTTTTTATCTCACTCAGCGGTTTCGCTGGCTTCAGGTACCGGCTTAGTTTTCGGCGGTGCAATGGTTTTAGCTGATTCGTTGCGACCACTAAGACGCTCACGAATACGCGCTTTCTTACCAGAGAGTTCACGCAAGTAGTAAAGTTTGGCGCGTCTGACTTCACCGCGACGTTTCACTTCAACACCAGCAACGATCGGTGAGTGAGTCTGGAAAACACGCTCAACGCCCACGCCGCTTGAGATTTTACGCACAGTGAAAGCTGAGTTGATGCCGCGGTTGCGCTTGGCAATCACGATACCCTCAAAAGCCTGCAGACGCTCGCGGTCGCCCTCTTTTACACGAACCTGAACAACGATCGTATCGCCTGAACTGAACGCTGGGATGTCGGTGCGCAGTTGCGCGTCGGCGACTGCCTGTACTAACGGATGCTGATTACTCATGGGTCTCTCCAATAATGCCTGTTTTAGGCGCGAGTACAGAGGCTGTGCAACAGGTGCGGCGCATACTACTCAGGTTAAATGTCAGCCAATCAGGCTGCTGTTATGTGTCCAGCTTCGCATCACTGATCCACTTGAGCTGCTCTTTACTGGGCTTAAAACTCGCCAGCATATCTGCCCGGCGGTTTTTGGTGCGCGTATATTGCTCTAAAAAGCGCCACTTTTCAATCTTTTTGTGATCCCCGCTTTTGAGCACCGCCGGTATGCTTTGGCCCAAGATCTCATCGGGCTTGGTGTAGACCGCATAACCGAGCAGTCCGTCTACAAAAGAATCAGTTTGCGCTGAGCGCTCATCACCCAAAGCACCTGGCAAGCGGCGGATTAGGGCATCCATAAGCACCATCGCTGGAAGCTCACCGCCGCTGAGCACATAGTCACCAATCGAGATTTCATGGTCGACTAAAGCGTCAATCACACGCTGATCCACGCCCTCATAGCGCCCACACAGCAATATCAAACTCTTGCGATCACCCAGATTGCAGACATTTGACTCATCTAAAGTTTGCCCTTGCGGGGACAGGTAAATCACTTCAATTGACTTGCAGCCCAAAACAGCTGCCTGTGACTTGGCTTGCTCGATCGCTTTAATCAGCGGTTCTGCCATCATCACCATACCAGCGCCGCCGCCAGCGAGTTTTTCATCAACTCGGCGGTAGTTGCCCTGCGCAAAGTCACGAGGATTGATGAGGGTTAAGCTGCTCAGCCCCTGCTCAAAAGCTCTGCGGGTAATACCACTGTCGCTTAAGGCGGTGAACATCTCAGGGAAAAGCGTGATGACAAAAAAGTGCATCGTCGCACTAAAGCTCAGCAGGCCAATCCACCGACACTCGCTTGTGCTCAGTGTCTATGCTGGTGACTACGCTGTCATGCCAGGGGATGGCGTGCTTGGGGTTTGAATCGATCTGCTCGCCCACTTCTAAGATCGTATGGGCTGCGGTATCAAAAAAACCGCATACCACACCCAGCTTTTCGTCATCTAGGTTGATGACTTCAAAGCCCATCAAATCAGCGGTGTAGTACTCACCCTGCTTAGCTTTAGGCATCTGCTCTTCAGTAATGAAGATCTGGGCACCCAGTAGTGCTTCGGCCTGATTTCGATCTTTGATCTGATCAAACTTAACCACGATCCCGCTACCCTGCTCACGCCAGCCATCAAGTGTTAACTCAATGGGCTTACCACGCAAAAAAACCGACCAAGGCAGATAATCAAAAAGATTTTGCCTTGGGTCGGTATACGAGTACAGCTTTACCCAGCCTTGGATACCGTGAGCCGATCGAATCTCGCCGACTTTAATCACAGTGATCTGGCCTGATAACTAATTAAGCAGCTTCAACAGCAACTTTAGCGATCTTGGCAACGCGATCTGAAGGCTGAGCGCCCTTAGCGATCCAGCTCTCATAGGTTTCACGGTCCAGACGCAGACGCTCTGCGTCGTTTTTCGCTAGCGGGTTGTAAAAACCAATGCGCTCGATGAAACGACCGTCACGTGGGTTGCGCTGATCAGCGACCACGATTTGATAAAAAGGACGTTTTTTTGCGCCGCCGCGAGACAAACGAATAACTACCATATCAATCCACTCTGGTTTAAAAGCGAGGGTTTAAGACTCGCAAAAAAGGATCAAAATTTTACTTTTATTTGAAACATATTGCAAGTGAAGGTTAACGACCATCCCAGCTCGTGGATGCACTTGGGGTACAAGCGCTTCCTTTGATCCAGCATGTTTGACCTTGGGCGTTGATGATCACACTACCGTTTGAATCGTTTGCTTTGCCTGCAACGGGCGCAGCACTCAACGTCCACGCTTCTGATCCGATATTGCCTATATTTACTGGCGTCAAGCTGATGGTATATATGGGGTTTCTATTTGGGTAATTAATACTGCCAGCAGCACTAAGCCCAAGCGAAGTAACTGGGATATTTTGAACTCGGCGATAAGCCATCTGTTTACTTTCAATCTCTGCAGCTAACCGACTGAGCTCAGACTGCACATCTCCGCGATTGGTACGAATCACATAGGCCGAGTAGCTGGGCAGTGCTATAGCAGCGAGTATGCCCACAATCGCTACAGCGATCATGAGCTCAATGAGAGTAAAACCTCTAATCTTCATAAATCACCAAGATCGATAATTAGCGGAATTGGTCGCTGGACAACCACTGACCTGAGTCAGGGTAAAGGTATCAGAGGCTTTTTTAAAACAGCGCTGTCCTTTAGAGTCGATCAAGTAAGTACTGGCTTGATTAACAAAGTTACCAACCGGAACACCTTTCAAAACGAAAGAGTTCCCAGAGCCTGCTTGCAGGTCTTTAGTGGTATCCGAACCATCATAAAGACTAACTTGGCAGCTACAGTTAGCGGCAGGAGTGCAGTAAGACGCTACAAATGTGTCTCCTGCAGTCCTAGGACTGAACCCTTGGTAGCTTAGACGTTGGCTACGCCAATTCCGAGCTTCCGTACTGACCTTAAGTAACTCACTCTGGCAGAGTGATTCAGCATTGCGGACTGCGTACTGTCGGTAACTCGGCACCGCTATCGCTGCTAAGATCGACACAATTACTACCGTAATCATGAGCTCTATCAAGGTGAAGCCCTGGTTTTGCTTCATTTGCGCTGTAACCAGTCGAGAGGTCTGAGATCGCGCTCACCCAGCAACTTCTCTTTGAATCCAGGATCACCTCCAGTAGTGCCACCTCCACAGCTAGAACCCGTACAAACCGTAGCACAAGCGTCTCCAAGACAGCGATCACACTCAGCTCCTTCGCACTTAGTATCAAGTATCCCTATCGTAGTCCTGCTATCACCAGTTTCGTTGAGGGAGACCACGAAGCTGTCAACAATACCCTTACCAGAGCGAAGGAATGGAGTACTGGTTTCAAGTCCAGGACAGGCACCATAAGGAAGACACATTAATTGCCTCATACTTGACCCCCTGACGCCTCCAGCACAGTTTGATATGCCTAGCTCTGTTTCTGGACTAAAGACGTTAATGTTGAGACGCCTGTTAAGCGCGTCTGGCTCATTAAAAACTTTCAAGCCCTTAACTCCGTTCGTCCCCTCAAACATGTCAAGTTTGTAGAACCAACCCTGAGCTTCATTGGCATTGATGGCAGTTTTTAGTGCCGTCGCATCCGCTACGTTAAACTTTAGCTCAAGAAGTTTGTTAGCTGCGCTGGTTCCACCAAAATCAGCTGGTTTTAAATCTTTAGTCACCAGACTACTTCTAGCCAAGATGGAGGATTCATTTGTCCCTGTGGTGGCGGGGTTGTCATAGGTGAACATATCAGCTCGGGGTATGTCTTTGTCAATCACCGTATAGAGTCGATTAGGAGTGCTACGATCAGCGAACAAGGGCGAACTTCTATCGCCACTCCCAACCGTCACGGTTGCTACAACTTGTTGAGAGTTGTCTAAACGAACAAATGTCACTAACGGCCGCTCATAAAAACGAGGAGGGCCGTCGCTTCCAGTTGCAGCACCACTTGCATCCAAGATTTTTACAGGAGCACTAGCTGTGAAGTTGGTGTTTTTGTCGTTGTTGATATCAACTCGATAGACCGAACCACCCAGATCAGAGAAATATAGATGATCTGAAAGACCATCGTTGTTTCTGTCCAAGACACGAATCTCACTCACCACGCTATGACGCAATCCAGTGTCGGTTGACCACAGTAAGCGCCCTTTGTTGGTGCTGCTCAGATTGATGTTTTTCACGTTGTCCGTGCTTGCATCAATCTCACTGGTGCCTACACCGACCATATACACAGCACTACCCTGCGCTTTGGTTTTGTTGGCACAAGTTGTGCCACTGATTAGGCTTAGGGTAGATCCAGAACTTAACTTAAATTCTGGTTTTTCATAACATACGTCGTATCCACCAGGTAGGAAGTTAACCATGGTCTTCTTGCCACCAACTGTCACAAACCCTACCGAAGGTTTACCCCAAGTCTGCCCCATAGCGCTAAAGTCGGGACCCGAGCCAGCGTTAGAAACCGTTACTGCACTGACCACGTTAGAGATTAGCGTACCTTCTGAATTGATGCTGTCCGCATAAGTTGAACCCACGTTGTATACCAGCTTGGGACTGGTGTAACTAGTGAGGTCAAGTCCATAGTAGTTCGATCCACCCATACGCAGGCCACCAAAGGTCAACACTTGTTTGGCCCTGATATCAGTCAGTGTATTAGCAAGTACCGAGTAGACGGTCCAAGGTCCATCTACCCCATAAGGGATGCCTTGATTTTGAGTGAAAGTACCTCCAGGCATAAATGCTTGGCCTTGACGCTTGAGCACCTCTTTTGGAACAAAGTTAAAGACTTCTTTACCGGTATCATCATCAACCAAGTGCAGCGCCCCATCCATAGAACCAAACAGGAGAAAGTCTTTACGATTACCGACTTCTCCGTCTGTGTTTATGCTGGCTGAGTAAGTGATCAGCTGAGGAGTCGAGTGAAGCACCGCTCCCATGACTTTGTTGCTCGCTGATTGAACGATTGGCTGGTTATCGATGCTTAAAGTAGTTCCATCATTGATTGTGGTTGTTCCGTTGAATCCTGGCGGAACTGGGTAGCCTAAGAAATTAAATAGGTTAATCTTGCGCTCATTTGCTACATCAGTTAAGACGCCAAATCCAGAAGGTGTGGTGCCGATGACGTTGATGCGAGACAGAGCGCTACCGTTGTTGATCCAAGCAAACCGGTTTGGTGGTGTAGCGGGGGTTTGTCCATTGGCTGGTATCGAATTTGCCAGCAGCTTTGAACGTGCTCCACCAACTACAGGATCAGCATTGTCTGGTTGGCTGGCACTGTCTGTATTCCAAAAGTCCCAAACAGAGGTTTTAAAATCACCATCTCGGCTACTGAACAGAGTCGTCGTCGTACTAGTTCCTGTGCGAGTTTTGGCGACAATTGTCCCGTTTTTGATCTGATACTTTTTGAGGTTACCCGGCCAAAGCCCAATAGGTGTTTCACGATTGATACCCAGAATTGGCAGGTATATCTCGTTTTGTGACTGCACGATGTTGAGCGAGTCAACTGGAACACTCATGGTGCCCGTTGAGATCTTCTCTTGAGGTCCGCTGGTACCTTCGGCAAAGCGCTTAATCGCCGCAGATACGTCGGTGCTGTTCTGTCCAAAACTAAAACCACCTTTACCCAAGATACCCAACTTACATAGGTTTTTGGCGTCTGCACTGGCACCTGCTATATCGCAATCAGCCAGTGTCAAGCTACCTTCCTCGATCAGGGTTGGGATACGAGAGTCAGATGGGAATTCGCTCAGCTTGTTGTTGATCGCCGCGCCAATACTGTCAAATATGGGGCCAAATCCTGATGTCGCCGTGAAGATACGAGTGCCTGGCGCATTGGTTCTGTTATCGAGGTCCACTGCCAAACTACCCATACAGGTCCAAGCAGATGCATTGCCCGATCCCGTATTCGCATTGCTGAGCTGCGAGTTTGAGCAAGTAAAACTGTTGGTTCCAGTGGCATTTTTCATCAAAGAAGTCGCGATGTCAGTGCCTGACCCGTTAGGCTCACCATCAGTAAGGAAGAATATGCCGTTACCACCGCATTCGCTCACAGCGTTTATAACAGGAGAGCTGTAGCGGGAACCAGCTTTTGTAGTTGACACAGACAAAGGAAAGCCACTGTATTGCGACGACTCGTTTGTTGTTACCTGCTCTTGAAGACCGAAGTAGGTTCTGTCTGCGGTACAAAAGAAACCACAACTAACTGTTGTTTGGGCTTGTCGATCAAATGGAAAGAGCTGATAGTTGATTTGATCATCACGCACACCAGCTTGACGTCGCGTCGCACTGGAGCAATTTTGCCAATTAGCACCAGCTAAGGTGAAAGTACTTGTTGAATTGCTGTTGCATGAATAAACGTCGTTACGACAGCCTCCGAAAAACGAGCACGAGCGATCAACGTATCCTGTCACTCGTACGTTGGTAGAAACCACTACATCGGTCGTTGTCCGGCCCAACATATAGGCAGTCGCTTCTGCATAGGCGTTAGCGGCGGGAGTACCGTCAAATGCACTGAGGCTGCTTACCTCACGCTTGATCAAATCCCTTTGCGAGATCGCTGAACTGGTGTTTCTGGGATCAGCTACGCTGGCTTCTAGCGCATTTGCTGCAACAATGATTTTGCCCGCTTTTCCTGTTTTGTCACTATTGCCATCATTGTCCTCGTTTATCGGGTATACGCCTAAGCCCAATATAAAAGCAGGATCAAGAGACTCAGTCACATCCCAAACCGCCATCTTAAGATCGTCGATGCGACGAGTGTAGGGTTTTTCACGGCATTGACTGATTGGCATAGCAAATTTGTATTTTTCATAGCCTGGCACAGTAGAATTTGGAGGATTGTGCAGCCTATAAGTTGGAGTGCTTGCGCAACGCGGGCCAATGGTTCTAAACGTTATGCCGCTTAGAGTTACACTGCTATATCCAGTTCCATTTGCCGTTGTGAAATCACCCGGCCCATAATCAAAATCATTCATACTCCCTGACACATCGAGCATGAGCGTGATTACCACGTCATCAACCCCACCATCTTGGTAGATGTCAAGATCACTGGCTTGCGCCTGCAGGCAAAAAACACTAGCGATGAGCAGGACAAAAAACCGCGATAAGCACCTAGGGTGGAACTTATTGATTAGCATATTCATGATATTGCTCCTGCTTGTTTAAGCTTCCTGCTCATCTTCATAAAGTATCAAATCCCAGTACATAAGATTCGTATGTTTGGCTGTGTATGTCATGTGGTACGTTCAGTGCTCGCAAGCAGCCTGCCATGCCAGTTGAGTCGTACTCCGGTTTACCGTCTGCACCAGCCCTAAGCATGCTGGTGTTTCTGAGGCAGCCACTTAGGTCGGTGGTGGTGGTACTTGTTGCCGAGCCAAGCGTCGCGGCAAAGGAAGGCAAAACCGATACCGAATGTACCTGGATAAACTTGGTGTTGATGCTCGAATCAGAGGCGCCCAAACTTAAATCGTTAGTCGAAGTGCCATCTAGCTCGCAAGCAAAGTTGATACATTTATCCGGTATGGTGTTGACCGCTGTCACCTGGGTCATGCTGGCGTTACGGCTAGTCAAGAAATCTGCTGAAGCGTTAGGATTGCAAAACCCGCCATTCTTTCCAGAAACAAAACTGCCTGGCTGACCAAGCAAGCTCTCGGTAATTTGCTGATAGGAAAACAGACGGCTGGACTTAGGTCTTAGGCAAAAAGTAATTGGGTTATTGGTTTTGTCAGGCTGAAGCAAGTAACCTCTGAAATTGGTGATCTCAAGGGAGTTGCTGTTGTTTCTGGCGTCAGCTTCAATCTTCGCAAGTGCCATCTCAGAGGTCTGAAAGGTTAACTCATTGATCTGTGAGCTGGTGGTTAGCGATGCATCAGTCGCACTTTGTCTTACCGAGTAAGCACCTATCAAGGTTAAGCACAGCAAGATTAGCAAAACTAAGATCAGAGTGGCGCCGCGCTGATTGCGCGGTGCATAGGACCCTCGGGACACCTTAACCTCTTGCATTTCGCACCATCACAGTTTTTTCAATTACGTCTCGTTGATAGTTGGTCGATGTGCCACTTCCACTGCTAAGTTTTAAGCCACTTAGATCCAGCACATTAAAGACCTGATCAGCACTGGCGATGCCCGAATTAACCGGATTTTCAGAGCGAGAGATGATGCCAACTTTAATAGCCACGATTTTAGGCCTTGGAGAGGCAAGAGCGGTGTAGTCAGCGACCGAATAGAAACGAGTTTGGTTTTGAGCGGGCTGAGTAGAAACCGTGGTAGATGTGTTAGCCCCGATCAGCACCCGAAACAAGTCCACACGGCTGATGAGCATCTCGCCGCTGTTAGTAAAGCTGGTTACTGTTCCATCTGGCAATTTAAACGAATTGACCGTCTTGTCAGCAGCAGTATAGCTACCCGCCGAGCAACGAAGCGAGAGGGGGCTGACCTCTCCTGCACGATTCGTGGATGTGTCTTGAGCCACAAAGTAGCGCTCCACTATATAACGATTTGCTGGAACACTGTTTCCCTGACAGTCAATAGTGTCTGTATCTGTGAAGCGCTGAAGAGTCAGCTGATCACTTCTTTGACCCACAATATTACTGGTTTGCTGAGCGCCTTTAGTCACAAAATTGGCAGCACTGGCAACGATAGCGTTAAGGTTTTGAGTGGCGGGGTCAGTGGCAGCCCCAAGCGTACTCAAAACGATACCGCCATATGGGGTCGTCTCGTTCATCACATATTGGGTTTGGCTAGCTTTTGCCTTTGCGCCATAGTTAGATGAGCGGATACTTTCAACTAATATTGGGAGACTAAACACCTCATCACCGATCATGCTTGATCCGGCTTGCTGAGCAGTCGACGACCTAGAACTGGTGATCAGCATCTGAACTGCAGCTGCTGTAATCAAAAGACCTAGTGTGATCGAAATCATGAGTTCAATCAGGGTGAAACCTTGCTCAAAATAGCGTTGGCTGTTCATTACTGAACCTCCATAATCAAACACTGAGACTGACGGAAATAGTTGCCCGTGGCGGTATCTATGCAATCAGTGGCGGCGGCGGCTCCAATAGTAGCTGTCGTATCACCCCAAGAGCCCAAGAGACACCGCGTCTCCATAATCCCGTTACCTGCCGTTCCGGGACAAATCGCCATGCGGATATCAAAACCACTTTGATAGCCTCGAGTAGCCGCGTCGAAAGCGTCGAAAGCGGCCTGTTCAGCAGCACTGCATACTGCTTTATCGCAATCTTTTGAAGGCTTAGTTGCAGTACCAGATGACTTGTAACTTCCGCTATAGGTGTCCAAGTTACTCTGATAGGCAGCGATCGCTGTGGGGTTGTAGCGCACGCGATCGGCCAGATCACGCATGATGGTGATCATGTTGGACTTGGTAAGGCCATCACTAGTGGCAGCAACCGTACGAGTCTGTAAACCAATATAACCTAAGACCGCGACAGCCAATAAGAGCAGTGAAACCAGCACTTCGATAAGACCCACACCTGCCTGAGTTCTGGCTAAGCCCAATTTTGATGGAGTGGCAGACCCGATGTTCATGACACCACCAACGTTTTACCCGTTCGTTCCACTGTCACGCTATAGCTCTTGCTGGCAGAACCAGAAGTGGATTTGATCGAAACAGTGATAGGGGTTTGATTCAGTACTCCTCTTGAATCAAATACAAAGTTGTAGTCAGTGGCGGCTGATGCGTTGCTGAGTACATCAGAGTTTTCAACTCGATAAAAGGGCTCAGGGCCGATAGGGCTGCAACTATTGACGCTGGCTGCTGATCTGGCGCCATCTGCATTGCAGTCCCAAAAAATCATCTTTTGGTTGGCGTCATAACTCAAAGTGACACTTCGGCGAGTCTCCAATGCCTTTGAACGTATCTCTTGAATAAAAGCCGCGATAGAAACTGCATCGTTTTTGGCCCGGTAATTGGCGATCTGACTTTGAAAGCTTGGTGCTGCCAATGCAGCCAAGATTGCAACGACGCCTATAGTGACCATCAGCTCAATCAACGTAAATCCAGACTGTCGGGTGTTACCGGGGCGACTCATAACTTAACCATAGTGTTGTTTAAATGCGCAATTCGCACAATTTAGTATACGACGCTTAAACAGATATAACCATGATCTGGGATGATGCGCCATAATGACCCTCCAAACTGGATTTACAGCGGTTTAAAACAGTTCATCCATAAATCCGCTACGCTGATCGCAAGAATACCCCGATAGCCGACTTTGGCAGTCTGATTCAGCTTGAGATAGGCGATCATGAAATCGATGACTCAACACGCCAATCACATAACAGACGCGAACGCTCGCTTGAGCTTCTCTAATCTTCCTCAGAGGCTAAGCGCACTGCCAGCTGTGGGCGCAGCCACCGAGCAAGCACTGATCAAAGCAGGGATCAGCTCACCCTTTAAGCTGGTGACGACTTTGCCGCTGGGCTTTGAGGATCGCTCCCGTCTCTACCCGATCAATCAGTTGATGCCAGACAAACCCGCGCTGGTTCAGGCGACCGTAGTTGACTTGCAGCGCCGCGGATCTCAGATTAGCGCGACCTTGAGCGATCAAACTGGCGAGTTAAATGTCAGCTTTTTTAAGTCCTATCCTTCACTCTTAACTAAGCTCTCTATCGGCAACACCCTAAATCTGTTTGGAAAACCGCAGATTAACCGCTATACCCTAGGCATGCTCAGCATGAGCCACCCCGAGATCAGCAAACCCAGCCAACCTGCGCCGCAGCGCTTTTTAAGTGGCCTGTACCCAAACATCAAAGGCGTGAGTCAAAACAAGTGGCGAACACTGATCCGCTCTTGTTTGCCGCTACTAAAAAGTAGCGCCGATCCACTGGCGGATCTAATTGCACACACGCCAGAGACACAGCGTCTGATGGGTGGGCATTTTGATAGTTGGCTTGCCGCGCTTGAGTTTAGTCACCTACCCCCTGCCAACATGGATGATGCAGAGTTAAAACTTAAGTTAGTTCAAGCCAAGCGCAGACTAAGTCTGGATGAGCTCACTGCCCATCAGCTGATGCACTTAGGTTCTAGAAGTGAGCTTAAAGCGCATAAAGCCCCGCTGTGTCCGGCAATTAGCCCGCTTGCCGATCAACTCCTAAGTGGCCTGCCCTTTGAACCAACTGGCGCGCAAAATCGGGTGTATAGCGAGATCACCGACGATCTGACTAGCGGCGCGCCCATGCACCGCTTACTGCAAGGCGATGTGGGCTCAGGCAAAACCCTGATCGCTGCGCTTGCGGCCTGTCACGCACTCGATGGCGGCTGGCAGGTAGCGCTGCTCGCACCCACTGAGATCTTGGCGCAGCAGCACTTTGTTAGTCTGGGCAGCTGGCTGAGGCCTCTCGGGATTGAGCCTATCTTTTTAAGCGGAAGTCTTAAGGCCAGCGAGAAGACTGAGCGCAAGCAGATGATCGAGATCGCTGATCGCTCGGTCGTCATCGGCACCCATGCGCTGTTTCAGGAGTCGGTGAACTTTGGCCGGTTGGGGCTCATCATCATCGATGAGCAGCACCGCTTCGGGGTTAACGAGCGTCTAAAGCTGCGCCAAAAAGGGATTGGCTACACGCACCTGCTGGCACTCTCCGCGACCCCAATCCCCCGCACTTTGGCGATGAGCCTATACGCCGAGATGGACACTTCAAAACTCGATGAGCTCCCCAAGAACCGCAAACCGATTACCACGGTGCTGGTGTCACAAAACCGCCGCGAGCAAGTGATTGAGCGCGTGGTCGCTAACCTGCTTGCGGGCACTCAAGCTTACTGGGTTTGCCCGCTAATCGAGGACTCCGAGGTGCTGGACGCCACCTCAGCTGAGCAGCTGTATGCTGAACTAAGTGCTCACCCGCTTTTAACTCAAAATGGCCTCCGTGTCGGGCTCATCCACGGGCGGCTAGCTGCCGACCAAAAAACTGCTGTCATGCGTGACTTTATCGACGCTAAGCTCGATGTCTTAGTGGCAACCACCGTGATCGAGGTTGGCGTCGATGTGCCAAACGCAAACCTGATGGTCATCGAAAATGCCGAACGGCTAGGGCTTTCGCAATTGCACCAGCTGCGCGGGCGAGTTGGGCGCGGCTCAGAGGCCAGTTTCTGCGTGCTGCTGTACTCAAACAAAGTCTCTGAAACCGGAGTGGAGCGCCTGAGCACCCTGAAAAACAGCAGCGATGGCTTTGAGATCGCCGAAGTGGATCTGAAGATCCGCGGGCCCGGTGAGCTGCTGGGTAGTCGCCAAGCCGGCAATCTCAACTTTTATGTGGCTGATCTAAGCACCGATGAAGCACTGCTCGCGCTGGCGGTGCAATTTGCTCAGATGCTTGAGAAAAAAACCAACGCGGATAAGCCCTCAGGCAACTCAGATCAACCCTCTGGCCAAGCGCAATCGACCCAGTCACGCGCCTTAATCCAGCGCTGGGTTCACCAAGAGCTCAGCCTCAAAGACGCTTGATTAGCTTTATGTTGTCTCTGAGCGCTATGCTGCGATCAAACTAGGCGATTAAATCCAAAAAAACTTAAAAGATAAAAAATGAAACCAACACAAAACCGGCTACACCTTTTATGAACCTGACTCAAACACTGCACAAACTCTGGGCGCCGTACTGCGCGCTTTGCCGCTTTGAAAACAAGGTGCCAGGCAAACTTTTGTGCACTGGGTGTTTTGGCGACATGCCGCTTCGGGATTTTGATGAGGCACAGATTCACTCAGTCAGCGTGCCGGCTTTTGCTGCGGCCAGCTACGCTTATCCGGTCGATCAGTTGCTGCACAGCTACAAGTACCACAATCAGGTGCAGCTGGCGGATCTGCTCAGTGAGCTGATCGCAACTTTGCCAAGGCCGCGCGCCGGGACTTTGCTGGTTCCCATGCCCTCCTCAACTGCGCGCATCAAAGAGCGCGGCTTTGATCACATGGATCTGATCGCGCAAAGGCTGGCTAAACACTGGGATCTACAAATTTGGCGCGGACTTAAGCGCACCGGTCATGCGCCCAAACAGAAAACCTTAAGCCGATCCGAGCGCCATGCAAATGTCGCCAATCAACTCAGCTCGCGTGCGCCCCCGCTTAACCACACTTTGCTGATACTTGACGATGTCAGCACCACCGGTGCGACCCTAAACGCCGCGGTGCGCTCGCTGCAGGGGCATTTTGCTAAAGCGAGCGATGCCCGTGTGTTTGCCTATGTGCTGGCGCACGAGTTCAAACACTCAGACTGATCAGTCTGCCTCAGGCACGACCCAGCTGGCGAAGCGGTCGCGCACGCCTTGGGTCATCGGCGTGGGTTTGCCTGTATCGTCGATGAACACGTTAACCGAATCGCCGATCGCAACCACCGCCCCTTGTGCCTCGCTCACCATGGTGTACACCATGGTGAGGCTGCTGCCGCCAAGCCTAGATAAGGTAACACCGACGTGCAGCACGTCAGGAAACACCACTGGGCGCAGGAACTTACAGCTACTTTTAGCGATCACCACTTTGCCTTCGCTGCCGAAACTGCCGTAGAGCTCCATCGCACTGATCCGCGCGCTTTCAAAGTAGCGATAAAAGTGGACATTGTTCAGATGACCAAAAGCGTCCATGTCGCCCCAAATCATCTGCTGGGTGTAAACGTGAGCGGCGCGCTCCAAGAGCGGGTGATTTTGCCGAGTCAGGGCTGCGGTTATGTCCATGTCAGATAGGCCTTTGCAATAGTAGTTGGAGATAAATCGGTTAGCACGTGGCACAAGCTTTTCGGGTCAAATGTCGCCGCTGGCTGGCTTCCGCACTTCAAATCAGGCTGACTTTCAAATTTCATGTCAGGCTGGTTATCAGTTTGAGCTGCTGCCGCGCTCAAATCAGGTGCGATCAACTTGAGCAGACGCTCACCTAGCAACAGATAGCGATACTGAGTTAAATCGGATTCGATCTGCACAAAGCGCTGCCAAGACTCAAAGCTGGTGATCAACACCTGAGTCAGATTCGACTTTTTAAGCTGCGCATAACGCGCCTCTAAGTTGTCCGGCTCACATCGCTTATAAAGAATTAGCTCATCTACCAAGATGCCACGCGCGCTCATCACTTCATCGATCAAGCGGCGCCCGCCCTGCCCGCGCAAGATCATCAGTGAGTCGCCCGCCTGCAAAGCCTTAAACTCAGTCATGGCGAGCAATCCCTCGCTACTTATTTGCTCTGGCACCCGCACGCTAAGGCCAGCTGCGCTTAACACTTGAGCGGTCCGCGCGCCCACCGCGATCAGCACCTGCTGACTAAAAACTTGCAGCTGGTTCTCGCTCAGCGACTCCAAAAAAAACTCAGCCGCACGCGGGCTAACGCAAAGCACCAGCCGGTAGTTTTTGGCGAGCGCTAACTCAGGCTGGGCGCTTAGCCGTTCAATAGAGAGCAGCGGCAAGTGCACCGATTCAACCCCAAGCGCTTTTAGCTCATCTTCTAGTGCAGCTGCCAGATCATCGGGGCGGGTGTTGAGCAGCATCAGCGGGTATAAAAAGCAGCAAGGATTTGATCGGCGCCTTGGGTTTTCAGCTCGTTTGCCACCCTAAGCCCGATGGCCGCAGCGTCACTCGATGCGCCGCTGCTGGTTGCCTCTAACACCACGCTACCGTCGTCATTTGCCACACGGCCAATCAAGGTCAGCTGATCCCCGTTTAGAGTGGCGTGACCAGCAATCGGCACCTGACAGCCGCCTTCAAGTGCGCGGTTCATGGCGCGCTCAGCTCGCACGCAGGCCTGCGTCTGATCGCAGATCAAGGGTGTAATCAACTCCAGCACGCGCGTATCGCCCGATCGGGTCTCAATCGCAAGCGCGCCTTGACCCACTGCAGGCAGGCTAACCTGTTTATCGAGGGTTTGTGCGATACGCTCACCCAGCTCAAGGCGCAGCAGCCCTGAGGTCGCAAGCACGATCGCGTCATACTGATCGCTGTCAAGCTTACCTAAGCGCGTGCCGACGTTGCCGCGCAGATCACGAATCTGCAAATCGGGCCGTGCCGCAAGCAACTGGGTCTTGCGCCTTAGGCTTGAAGTGCCCACCACCGCGCCCATGGGCAAATCATCAAAGCGCGCAAACTGGTTAGACACCAGCGCATCGGTTGGGTCCTCACGCTGCATGATCACCGGCAGATCCAGCCCATCTGGCAGATCCATGGGCAGATCCTTACAAGAGTGCACTGCGATATCAGCGCGCCTATCCAGCAGTGCGTGCTCAAGCTCTTTAACAAAGAGCCCCTTGCCGCCGATCTTTGCCAGCGGCGTATCGAGGATCTTATCCCCTTGAGTCACAAAGGTTTCAAGCGTGACTGAGAGATCGGGGTGTAGCGCCTCAAGGCGCGCTTTGACGTGATTGGCTTGCCAGAGCGCCAGCGGCGACTGCCGAGTAGCGATGACTAACGTGTGCTCAGGGGAGTTTTGGTTTGCAGCGTGATCGCTCATAAAATCAGATGTTAAGCAAAGGCTCATGATACGCGGGCGCTAGATTTAGTGCCAGTCTGAGCCATAGGTTGTCAGTGACTCTGGAGTCGTATCAACGTGATCCGTGCGGCCAGTTGTACCCTTTAACCCTAAAATGCCCACGCTAAAAACACCAGCTCAAAACCGCACCCTGAAATCAATTCACTCAGACAATTAATCTGACCGAGTTGACTGATTAACCATCTACTCAGTGGCCATAAGCTAGTGTTGGTTAACAGAAGCGCGCCACCAAATTTACGCTAAAAGCTCAAACTCGCTGACATTTGGCCAAAAAAAACCCGCCACATGCGCTGCACGGACGGGTTGATTAAGACTCAATTCACATGTTTTGAACTTTCTCGCGAAGTGCCGGCAAGTGACGACGTGAAACTGACAGCTTGTCATCGACGCCTTTGATCGCCACTTGATACTGACCGCCCTCGATCGACTCGAGCGCCTCAAGGTAGCTGAGCGACAAGAGCGCGTTGCGGTGTATGCGGAAGAACTGATTGCCAAACTCTTCCTCAAGCTCTTTTAGCGTCTCATCGATCAGCACGGTGCCGTCTTTATGACGGACGTTCACGTACTTTTGATCCGCTAAGAAGTAGTAGATCTCGGTAACCGGGATCAACTCAACGCCGCGGTGCGTGCGAGCCGCGATGTGCTGGCGAGCAGGTTTGACGTCGGGGTTGTCGAGCTTTCTTAAGTGATTCAGCTGAGCGTTGTTGACTTGCTTGGCGTTTGAGAGCGCCTCAATCAGCTCTTCTTTACCGGCAGGTTTTAACAGGTAACCAATTGCCTGAGCTTTAAAAGCAGCGATGGCGTAGTGATCGTAAGCCGTAACAAAGATAATCGCAGGAGAGCTTGGCAGCTCCTTGATCAGATGCGCGCAGCGGATACCGTCCTGGTTGGGCATGCGCACGTCCATGAGCACCACATCGGGCATGTGCTCTTTAACCGCTTGAATTGTTTCTTCTGAGCTACTGGTGGCTGCCACCAGTTCATGTCCCACTTCAACCACCATACGAACCAGTCGCTCACGCGCCATCGGCTCGTCATCGCATACGATAATCTTCACAATCACTCCTTAATTGTGGTGCTTGCAACCACCTAAATTAGTATCAGTGCTTCTCGAAGCACTTAGCCGGTAGTCTTATTGACAAATTTTACTATAAGTGATGCGAAGCGCGAAACCTAATATTGTTGGTGATAGATAAACCCAAAGCTTCGATTTGTTATAATCCACCCACTTTGCTCAACCGTGCACACCATGACCGATACCAGCTCAAACTCTCCAAAATCCGGCGCTTCCATGTGGGGCGGTCGCTTTAGCCAAGCAACCGATGCTTTTGTGGCTGAATTCACCGCCTCAGTGACCTTCGATCAGCGCATGGCCAACCAAGATATTGCCGGGTCCATCGCTCACGCTACCATGCTTGAGCACATCGGGTGTTTAAACTTTGATGAGAAAAATGCCATCGTTGATGGACTCACGCAAATTCGCGGCGAAATCAGTCGCGGTGAGTTTCAGTGGTCGGTGGCGCTAGAAGACGTGCACATGAATATCGAGAGCCGGTTAACCGCGCTGATCGGCGATGCGGGCAAAAAACTGCACACCGGTCGCTCGCGCAACGATCAGGTCGCAACCGATATCCGCCTGTGGCTACGCGAGCAGATTGATGCACTACTCAAATTACTGCACCGCCTCATGAGCGGTATGCTGGGCTTGGCTGAACAACACACGAACACCATCATGCCAGGCTTTACCCACTTGCAAACCGCGCAGCCGGTGAGCTTTGGACACCATGTCATGGCCTGGTTTGAGATGATGATGCGCGATGCGCAGCGCCTCAAGGAAGTTCGGGTGCGCGTCAACCAGATGCCACTGGGTAGCGCGGCACTGGCTGGGACGACATTTCCCATTGATCGCCACATGACCGCTGAACTCTTAGGTTTTGAGGGAATATGTGAGAACTCGCTGGACGGCGTCTCTGATCGCGATTTTGCGATCGAGTTTGCCGCAGCGGGTAGCCTGCTTATGATGCACTTATCGCGCATGAGCGAGGAGATGATCCTGTGGATGAGCGCGCAGTTTGGTTTTGTGAAACTCCCCGACCGCTTTTGCACGGGTTCTTCGATCATGCCGCAAAAGAAAAACCCTGACGTGCCTGAATTGGTGCGCGGCAAGTGCGCGCGCGTATTTGGTCAACTGACCACTTTGCTGACCCTGATGAAAAACCAGCCGCTGGCTTACAACAAAGACAACCAAGAAGACAAAGAGCCTTTGTTTGATTGCGTCGATACGCTCTCAGGCTGTCTGCTTGCTTTTAGTGATCTGATCCCAGAGATCGAACCGCAGCCCAAAGCCATGCGAGAGGCCACTTTAAAAGGTTACGCCACTGCGACTGACTTGGCGGACTATTTGGTGCGCCGCGGGTTGCCCTTTAGGGACGCGCACGAGGCGGTTGGCAGCGCGGTGGGTTTGGCTGTGGAGCTGGGCTGCGATCTGTCTGATTTGAGCTTTGAGCAGCTCAGCGCTTTCTCGCCCATGATCGGGGAGGACGTGTTTGAGATCCTAACCCTTGAGGGGTCGCTGGCTGCTCGTGATCACTTAGGTGGCACCGCGCCCAACCAAGTCACGGCGGCAGTGGCTCGCGGCCGAACGCGCTTAGAAGCGCTTAAGTTAAACGGAGAGTCAGCATGAGCACGGTTTTTTGTAAAAAGTACGAGGCCGAGTTGCCCGCCATGGAAAAGCCGCCCTTTCCAAACGAGTTGGGACGTCGCCTTCAAGCTGAGTACTCACAAAAAGCTTGGGATCAATGGGTTGCCCTGCAAACCATGCTGATCAATGAGAAACACTTAAGCTTGTTTGAGCCAGAGGCCAAGCAGTTTTTAAGCGAGCAGCGTGAGCTGTTTTTGAGCGGCGGCGACTATGAGAAGCCGAGCGGATTTACGCCGGAAAATTAAGATCACGAATCCAGCGCTGTGGCGACTTTGGGTGGCTGCAGGCGTTAAGAACTCAAAACCAAAGGGTTAAGCGCCGCTCACTATCGTCGGCATTTTGCTAAAAGCAGCGAAGATCGATCGCTGCGAAAACTTAAGACACAGGAAACTCCCCATGCTCATGATCCCCGCGATCGACTTAAAAGACGGCAAATGCGTGCGCTTAAAACAGGGCCGCATGGACGACGACACCGTGTTCGGCGACGATCCGGTTGCCATGGCAACTCGCTGGGTCGACGCTGGCGCGCGCCGCTTGCACTTAGTGGACCTAAACGGGGCATTTGATGGGGCACCCACCCACAAACAAGTGGTCACCGACATCGCCGCCAAACACAAAAACCTACCGATCCAGATCGGCGGTGGCATCCGCTCGCTTGAGACGATTCGCCACTACTTGGAGGCCGGGGTCAGTTATGTGATCATCGGCACCAAAGCGCTTGAGGAGCCGGAATTTGTGCGCGAGGCGTGCCGCGAGTTTGCGGGAAAAGTGATCGTCGGGATCGATGCTAAAGACGGGTTTGTAGCGACCCACGGCTGGGCAAATGTCACCGATACCCGCGCCCGCGACTTAGCGAAGATGTACGCCGACTTTGGGGTTTCATCCATCGTATACACCGACATCAACCGTGACGGCATGATGCAAGGCGTCAATATCGAGCAAACCGTCGCGCTCGCTGACTTTAGCGGACTGCCCGTGATCGCCTCTGGCGGGGTCACTGATTTGGGTGATGTGGAGCGCTTAAAGCCGTACTCGCAAATTGAGGGGATCATCACTGGGCGAGCGATCTATGAGGGCACGCTCGATATCGCTCAAGCTCAGGCACTGCTTGACGCCTGAGATCTAGGTTGAGATGTGCTGATCCGGGTTGAGTGATGTTCCGATATCTAAGAAGTCACTCAGTTTTGAGAACATCGGTTTAACTAAAGCGAGGCTGCTTAGCGCAGCCGGATAAAGAGAGTAGCTACTCTCACTAAACAGCCCGTTTGAGAACCTCGCGTATCGAGATCAGGGCGTTATGGTCGCGCCGCTAATGCTATGCAATTCATCAATCAAGCTTATGAAGCTCAATCTTGCTCATCGCCTTGATTGATCACCGCCTCGGTCTGCACACTCGTGTCGTGCCAAGGCAAGCACACTTTAGCCTCCAGTCCGCCATTTTTACGGTTTTTTAGCGTCAAGGTGCCGCCATGCAGCTCAGTGATCCGCTTAACGATCGCAAGGCCCAGACCCGTGCCCTGAGTGGTGCGCGCGGACTCGCCGCGGTGAAACGGCTCAAGCAATTGATCAATCTGGCTCTCATCTACCCCGCTGCCTTCATCGCGAACCACGAGGTTTAACCAGCGCAGGATCTTGTCCGGTTCACCCTCCACCACAACCTTGCTGCTGCTCAAAAAGGCCAGCACATGAACCGGGGGCTTCCCATAACGGATCGCGTTGGTGACCAGGTTACTGATCAATCGCTTAATCGAGAGGGCTCTCAGCGGCACCTTGGGCAGCTCAGGCGCACTGATCTCAATCAGCGCCAAATCACTGAACTGCACCTTGACCTCATCGAGGATCGAGTTGATGTTGGTTGAACTCATCGGCTCGTCCGAGCCGTCGCGCATAAAGGAGATGAACTGCTCAAGGATCGCATCCATGTCGTTGATGTCGAAGATCAACCCCTCTGAAGTCGCCTCGTCTTGCAAAAACTCAGCAGACAGGCGCATCCGCGTGAGCGGGGTGCGCAGATCGTGGGAGATCCCAGCCAGCATCAGGTTGCGCTCAGCCTCACTGGCTTTGAGCGTATCGAACAGCAGATTAAACGCCTTGTTGGCCTCGCGAATTTCGGCAGGGCCGGTATGCGCGGGCAGCCGGCTAAAGTCGCCATTTTGCAGATAGTTTTTGGCGGCGAGCTTCAAGCGCTCAAGCGGGCGGTTAAGCTGGCGCACCAGCACCACGATCGCAATGAGGCTCAGTACCGGGATCATGAGCAGCCAAGCGATCACCACGCCGACATCGTAGTTGTCGTAAAACTCCAGCGGCTGGCGATACCAGTTGCCGCCCATATCAGCGGTTTGGATCCACAGCACCGGTGTTGGCTTGAACTTAAAGTACACCTGAACCGGCTGATTGAGGCGAGCGCTCATGGTTTCAGCGACGTAGCCTGAGATGAAGTCCACGCCCAGCTTGCTTTGCACATCAGGAAACTCTGCGGGGTCAGTAATCAGCTCGAAAGTGGAGGCGTCTTTAAACCAATCAGGCCTGAGCGGCGCTTGGATCTGGCGAATCTGGCGATGCAGGCGGATCTCTTTGACCGTGGCAACCGCGTGTTGGTTTAGCTGCGGCAAATACAGCGTCTGCCAGATAAAGTTGATCCACATGATCGAGCTTGCGACCACGACCATCATCACCACCCAAGTGGTGCGCCACAAGGAGGAGCGCGGCTTGAGTTGGCTGAGGCGTAGCGAGCTTAATCGAGATAAGCTCAAAATCTTAAGGCCTGAGTAAAATGCACCCGGTAGCCCAGCTTATCCGGCCGCACCGTCTGGAACAAACACATAACCCACGCCCCAAACCGTCTGGATGTACCTGGCACGAGTTGGGTTCTCCTCAATCAGTCGGCGCAGGCGCGATACTTGCACATCGATTGAGCGCTCCATGGCACCCCACTCACGGCCGCGAGCTAAGTTCATGAGCTTCTCACGAGTCAGGGGCTCACGCGGGTGTTGAACCAAGGCTTTTAGGACAGAGAACTCGCCGGTGGTTAGGGTCACTTCCGAGTCGGTTTTTTTCAGCACGCGGGTGGACAGATCAAGCGACCAAGGACCAAACTCCACCACTTCTAACTGCTGACTGGGGGCGCCTGGGATCTCACGAACCTGTCGTCTTAAGACCGCTTTAATCCGAGCCAGTAGCTCCTTAGGGTTAAAGGGTTTGGGTAGATAATCATCGGCTCCAGCGTCAAGTCCTGCGATCCGATCAGCGTCCGAGCCTTTGGCGGTCAGCATGATAATCGGCGTGGTCACCTCGTTCTCCCGCAGGCGCTTGCAGATCTGGATCCCGTCTTGTTTGGGCAGCATGTAGTCCAGCACGATCAAGGAGAAGTGCTCCCGATCCATGAGTCGATCCATCTGGTCAGCATCGTGCGCCCCTCTAACCGTATAGCCATGATCCTCCAAAAAACGCTGCAGCAAGCTGCGCAGTCTCGCGTCATCATCCACCACCAAGATTCGCTCAAACGGCGCGGATTTATCTTGAGAACTATCAAGCATATTTGTCTTCCTATCAAATCTATCGGCTTAAGGCGAGCTTGGACAAAAGCTAACCTGCTGGTATCTATAACAGTTCGGCGAGCCTGAACCCGCGCTTAATCTGGTTAATTTACTCTGTTACGGTGATCTTAGGTGCGTAAAGCAAAGTTAAAGCAACAAAGGCGTCTTCGATCAAAAATCATCTAATTGTCCAGCAGCTCACCTAGCTCTTTTAGCATGAGCTCACGATCTTCGTGCAGATGCTGAGTTAGATCGATCCGCTCCTTGATTCTGAGCGCCATGCGCTCGATTCCCTCGCTAAAGTCACATCGCTGATACTCTTTAAGACTTCTAAGCGAACTGATCACGTGATTGAGTATGTCGAAGTTGGCGGCTCCATCGCGGCAGATCGGATCAAACGCCTCATGAACCAGCAAATTGACATTTAATTGAGCAAAATGCACCCGGGTGAACTTGGGCTCTGTTGAATTGCGGCGGCGCTCAAACCAGACCCAGCTAGAGAGCAGCTCTGACTGGACGTTGATCACCTGAACCGCAGTGCCGTGATCGTTTATGCCAGGAGACAGTGCCTTACAGGCAATCTCCGTGAGCACTTTAATCCCAAAAGTGGGATTGCTCTCAAATTCCTGAGCACTCTCAACCGTGATAAAACTGCGCAGCTCTTCGCTTTTCAAATCCACCGGAAACTCACCGTCAACACACTGAACAATCAGCATGTCACTGCGATAACTTAAGTACTCACCATGACGCACGTTGACATGGATGCGCACGTTTTTGTTCAGCGCCACGGTTTCAAGCCCATCAAAGTCTATGGTGGTCACATACCCTGGGTTCGATGGACTCACCGCCAGATACTCCCCCTTGATTGGCTGCGGCGGCATAGCACCCAGATAGGGGTCCTTTGCGATCAGTTTGACGGAGTTCATCGCGGCCAGTTTGGCTCGCTCAATCGTGTTGCCCATGCGGCCAAGCCTGGCAATCGAGTCAATCCAGCGCACAAAGGAGAGCACCACCAAAGCAAACACCAGCGCTGTCATACAAAACAGCGTAAAAGTGCCCGGTTTGCCGTAGTAGTTGTTTTCAACCGCCACCAGTGCGACGACGGAAAAGATAAAGGTGCCGATAAACACCGAGAGCGTGTTTTGGGTCACATCGTCGGACACCACCAATCGAAAGGAGCGCGGCGTCGCCATGGAGCTGGCAGAAGCATAAGCTGAGACCATGGAGGCCACGGTAAATGTCGACACGGCCAGCATCGATGTGGCGATGATGCTTAAGAGCCGCTCTACCGAGTCGATCTGCACCTGAGGCAGCCACTCACTTTTTAGGTAGTAGTCAGATATCCGCGCCAAAAAAGCCATGCCGATTGAGATCACCACAGCAAACAACGGGCGGAACCACAGTTTTTTTCTCAGCCGCAAAAGCAACGGGCGCAAATTAAGCGCAAATTCAGACTTAAGCCAGCTTTTTGGATTCAATTTATCGGCAAACACGGTTTCTTCAATTGGTTTGTTATGTAACCAGTTTACCTGCCGCGCTTAAAAACTGTGTAGCGGGGCTGTGAATACAGATCACCGCTTAGAGCTTAGTCTCGCACAGCCTGTCAAATGTCTGCGATATCAGCTTTATCAAATGGACTCATTCAGCGCGCCTGTATCGCTACTAGCAGCTCCAAACCAAAGCGCTGTTTATCCACGGCCAAACCTTACGCACTAGCAAAGATCACCGCTCGCCTTGGCGCTGGGTGCCCCTCAATGGTGCGCGTTTGATCAGCAGAAACTAAGAAGTCGCTTAACGAGTGAAACTCCATCCACGGGGTTTGGCGCTGTTCATTCAAACTGGTATCCGACTCATCGATCAGGCGGATATCAGTGAAACCACACTTAGTGAGCCAGCTCATGAGCGCTTGAGTACTGGGCAGGAAGTAGACATTGTTCATCTGCGCGTAGCGCCCCTCTGGCACCAAAACCTGAGTTTGATCGCCCTCTATCACCAAGGTTTCAAGCACGAGCAACCCTCCGGGTCTCAGGCACCCTTTTAGTTGCTGCAAAAACCCGAAAGGATCGGCGCGGTGGTAGAGCACGCCCATACAAAACACGCTATCAAAGCGCGCTGAGTGTTCGGGCGCCTCACTCATCAGCATGGGCAGGGCATGCGGCAAATTAACTTTGGGGTCGGCGCTTAAAAGTTGACGGATCGCCATGAACTGATAGTAAAACAGCGGCGATGGTTCAAGATTAAACACAAAGCGCGCACCCAGGCCTGCGATCCGGTAGGCGTGGTAACCGCTCCCGCCGCCGACGTCCAGCACACAGGCGCCGCTCAGATCTGGCAGGTGTGCGGCCAACCGATCCCACTTCAGATCGCTGCGCCACTCGGTGTCGATCAACAGAGTCTCAGGATTGAGCGCTTCTGAGTTTTCTTGCTGAACTCGGTCCAGCTTAAGGGCCTGATCAGTGGTCAGGATCAACTGGCCTCGTCCCACGTAAAAAGGACCCTTGCGCCAGGGTTTAAGCTGCTCCAGTTGAGCGGTTAAGTGAGAAACTTGCGCCGTAGATAAATCAGTCTCAAGGCCCACCGCACTTTGATTGATACGCGCCGACCCTGTTGGTTTGGGCATGCGCTCAAGCACCCGCTTCCACTTGGGGATCAGTGCTTGGTTTTTGACGTCTTTAGCTTTGGTTTGCGCGTTTTGCGCCATGGCCAGCCATGAGCCCAGCTCCGCATCAATCAGTGCGCGCAGGCAATCAGCTTCAAACTCAGCTAATTGACTTTTTGGGGCGTGATCTGGGCTGTTCACGAGGGCGCTCGGGTGTTGGTATCGGGTTTAGTATTGATATCGGGGTTGGCCGGCGCTTGGGCGGCTGATTCTGGATTCAGGGAGTTTTGGGTGTCATTTTTCATGGCGCACAGCGCGACAAAGTTTAGGTACTGAAACCACGTGTGCGACTCGCTGAAACCTGCGGCTTTGAAGCGATCGTGGTGCTTGGCGAGCGAGTCACGGATCAGCACACCCTCGAGCGCCTCGCGCTTTTTAGCGATCTCGGTTTCGGAGTATCCGTTGGCCCGTTTGAACTGCTCGTGAACCTCAATCAGCCAAGGATCAGCACTGCCAGATGACACTTTTTCTGAGACGATCAGCTGCCCGCCGGGCGTAAGCGCATCGTATATGCGCGCGATCAGATCATCACGACTTTTAGGGTCAACAAACTGCAAAGTTAAGTTACTGATCACCAAATCGCAGCGCTCAAAATCAAGCTCACAAATATCGGCATGCACGCACTCAACCGGGTGCTCAAAGCGCTCAAAAAGCGCGCGGGCTTGGGTGAGCATCGGCGCTGAGTTATCCACCGCGATCAGGCGGATCTCATGAGGCTCAAACACTTGAAGCAGCGCGTGTCCCACCGCGCCAAGAGAGCAGCCCAGATCGTAAACCATGATTGGACGATCCAGTTTGTTAGCTTGCAGGCGGGCAATCTGCGCCGTCATGGCCAGCATCTGCGCGTAACCCGGGACGCTGCGGCGAATCATGTCAGCGAAAACCTGAGTCACCGATTCATCAAAGGAAAATCGCTCAGGCATGCCCTCGGTAGCATAGAGATTATCGGCGCGCATCAGCTTCTCCCTAGCGATTTATTTGGGCTGCAGATCAATCATCTGCGCGCGAATCCCAATCGCTTTATCGCTCAAGAGCGCGATAAATCCACCGCAAATCTGCTCAGGAGTTTTAAGCGTGCGCGGATCTTCACCCGGATACGCTTGCACGCGCATGGCGGTACGCACCGCACCCGGATTGATCGAGTTAAAGCGGATTTGGTTTAAGTTTTTGGTTTCATCTGACCAGATCCCGCTCAAGCTCTCAGTGACCCCTTTCGATAGGGCGTATGCACCCCAATAAGCGCGGTCCTCATGACCCACGGTGCTGGTGGTAAAGATCACCGAGGCGCTTGAGGAGTTTGTCAGCAATTCAAAACACGCTTGGGTCAGCATAAAAGGAGCTTGCGCGTTGATGCGCATGACCCGCTCAAACTGATCCAGCGGATACTGAGACAGCGGAGTCAGCACCCCAAGTTTAGCGGCGCAGTGCACCAGTCCATCTAGCCTGCCGTAGTTTTGAGTCAGCTGTTCGGCAAGCAGCTGCATGTCGCTTAAGCTTGCCGTCTCAAAATCCATGACCTGTCTC
>CAJXOR010000006.1 GCA_913057715.1 uncultured Moraxellaceae bacterium | reverse complement strand
CTACACTATCCTCTTCGTCGGCAGCGTCAGATGTGTATAAGAGACAGGTTGTAGACGGTCTGCTCGGGGTGGCTTGAAAGCGCGCGCCTGATCTGCCAGTCGACGCCTGTCGGCTGCTGCCAGATCACCTGATCGGCAAGACTAGCGGCGCTGCCAAGAAGCACTTCGTGGGAGCCTAGGCGCATGGTGTTGGAGCGTGGCTCGATCACCGCCCAGATGCGGCGATCCCCAAAGCGCTTGCGTGCGCCATCTAACGTGGTGGCGATGGCGGTGGGGTGGTGGGCAAAGTCGTCAAACACATCGATACCGCGGGGGCTGCCGATGTGCTCCATGCGGCGCTTGATCCCGGCAAAATCGGCAAGCGCTGCTGCACTCTGCTCCAAGGTAACTCCGGCGCTTCTAGCAGCTGCCATGGCGGCTAGGGCGTTTTGCACGTTGTGCAGGCCGCTTAGGCTCCAGCTCACCTCGGTGGTTGAGCCTTCAAAACTTAACCTAAAGCGTGATCCGTCGGCCTCAAGAAGCTCGGCGCTTAGCGACACGTCACTGGCTTGAGGCTCGCCCGTGACAACCTGAGTGCGCGCAACCGGCGTCCATGCCCCCATCGCGATCACTTCCTCAAGCGGCTCACAATTTGCTGGCATGATGATTTGACCTGATCCGGGGATGGTGCGCACCAAGTGGTGAAACTGCTTTTGGATCGCCGCAAGATTGTCAAAGATATCGGCGTGATCAAACTCAAGGTTACCAAGGATTGCGGTGGTGGGGCGGTAGTGGACGAACTTTGAGCGTTTATCAAAAAAGGCGGAATCATACTCGTCGGCTTCGATCACAAAGTAGTCGCTTGAGCCAGCGTACGCGCTTTGGTTGAACACGTTGCCATTTTTCAAGTTTGTAGCGCTTTGCGATAGCGGCACCCCGCCGATCAAAAACCCGGTATCGATCCCAGCGTGCTGCAAGATCCAGGCGAGCATAGTCGTGGTCGTGGTTTTGCCGTGGGTGCCAGCGACCGCGAGCACGTGCTTGTCCTTTAGTAGGATCTCATGGATCAGCGCCGGCCCCGAGGTATAGCGCAGGCGCTGATCAAGCATCGCCTCAATCACGGGGTGGCCGCGGCGCATGGTGTTACCGACCACGATCAGATCGGAGCCGACCTCAAGCTGCTCGGCTCCATAACCCTCGATGATCTCAACGCCGGCCTGCATGAGCTGCGTGCTCATGGGCGGGTAAATCCCGGTGTCCGAACCGGTCACAGTGTGGCCGAGCTGGCGCGCAAGCAGTGCAAGCGAGCCCATAAAGGTGCCGCAGATACCCAAGATATGCAGGTGCATGAGCGCCCCTAAAGTTTCGTTTGTCGCATTGTAGCGAAAAAAAGTGCGGCGGGCTTAAGCGAGAGGAAAATGCCCACACTGGCGGCACTTCAAGCTGTTGGGTTTTGATTGGGTTGTCAGGGCCTTGAGGTCGGCTTTATATGAGACTCTTGTTTTGGACTTGGGTTTGAGTGTTGCGCGGGTTTTAGTGGCAGCGGGCACTAGGCTAAACAGGTTCGGCGTGATCCCAGTCGCTTAAGCTGGCCTCGTGCGGCTCAAGCAGTGAGTTCAGCTGGCCATGCTGCACTTGAGTCAATTGGATACTGAGGATTACCTGATCGGTATAGCCCTCACTGATCACCGCTGCGCCTATTGATTCGGTGAAGTAGCGTAGCTGCGACTCTAGAGCAAAGTCGGCTTTAAGCTTAACGATTCGCTGCTCAACATAGTCGACAAACTCACCGGCGTCTAACGCCATGAGCACCGCTTTTGAGTAGGCGCGGGCAAGGCCGCCAGCTCCGAGCTTCACCCCGCCAAAGTAGCGCACCACGACGGCACACGCATCGCCGACTGCGCGGCCTTGCAGCGCGCTGAGCATAGGTTTTGCAGCGGTGCCGCTTGGTTCACCGTCATCGTCGAGCAGCACCTCAAGCGCGTTGGCTGGGTCGCCAAACACCGCCGCCGCGCAAACGTGACGCGCGTCAGGGTAGGCGGATTTGAGCTCTGCGATCATGGCTTGGGCGGCGTCGCGGCTGGTGACGGGTTGTACAAAAGCCAAAAAGCGTGACTTTTTGACCTCAAGTTCAGCGGCTGTGTTCGCGGTTAGGTTTTGGTATGGCATAGTTTGCTCAAGATAACCTAAAGCGCGCCGAGAGAGGCCAAAGTATGTCGAAATCTAATAAATCCCGAGGTTTTGGAAATAAGAAGAAGTTAAAGAAGTCGCCGCTTAAGGGAAAGCCTCACCGTATAGATGGAGAGTTAGTAATGCAAAAAACCGTTCAATGGTTTTTCCTATAAACCAAAAAGTGCGCTCCAACACCCTCAATCATAAACTCATCACCCTGTACCTGATAACCAGCCTTTTCATAAAATCCAAGCGCGCTCGCGCGAGCGTTTGCCCAGATGTAGTCCGCACTTGCTGCAAAAGTAGCTTCTTCAGCAGACCTAAGCAACTTAAGCCCCACCTGCAAACCGCGTGCGGCCTCTGACACCGCCATGGCTCTGAGTTGGAAGCCATTTTCACCCAGCTCTTTGCACGTCCGCGCATACAACGACACAATCCCGACCAGATCGCCTTCTAGATAAGCTCCGAAGTGCTGGGTTGAGCGGTCGGTATCACCTGGAAATTGGCAGTCAGTTAGCTCCCCGCCCGGTCTTAGGATTTGTTGCCGTAACATCAGAGTATCAGCCGCGGTTATGGCTTTGATTTGCATAGAGCGCCTCTGATTTTGGTGTTCGTGGAAAGTGAAGCCAGGGTAGATTTTGGCTGTTGTGTTGAGCACTACAGTATTAACCAGCCTAATCCTTGTTAGCTTCAGGCAACTTAAGTACGACACCGAAAGCCGCATAAGCCTGTGCAATTTGCTCAAGATCCGTCGCAAGTTCCGTTGGCCAGATCTTGCCAATCAATCTTCCCTGTTTGCTTGCGCTGTCCGAGAGCATGAGCAAGATCGGCACTTGCGCGGCCTTGGCGATTTGCCAAAAACCGGTTTTGATCGGCGGCTTAACCCCGTCTTTACCGCGCGTGCCCTCGGGCGCGAGCACCAGCGTGAACTGATCGCGTGCCTGAAACTCGCGGGCTAGGTTCTGCGCCATGTTGGAGCCTTTGGTGCGATCAACTGGTATGGCGCCCAGTTTTTTGAGCAACATGCCAGTCGCCCCTTCAAAAAACTCTCGTTTGATCAGGGTGTGGACGGGGATTTCAAGCGATGCGAAAAATGCCAACGAGCGCACGGCATCCATGTTGGAGGTGTGCGGGAACCCGATCACCACCTGCTTATCTTCGAGTAAGTTGTGTCCTGCATCGACTTTCCAGCCGGTGACTTTAAAGAGGCTTTTGCCGATCCATTTTTTGAGCATGGCTGATCTTTGTGGTGGTTTAAGCTTGGAGTTTACTTGCTCAGTCAGCCAAACGCTATCAGCAAGCCGCCGAGTGCTTGCCTGCTAGCGTGGGCATTTGGCTGAGTGCTGGTGAGCTGGAGCTTTAATTCTGGAGCCTTGATTGAAACTCTGCGGCCTAGATATAAAAATTCATCTCGCGTTTGCACTTAACCTGTTCGGCTAATTCGATACCATATTGCTGAGCGCTCAGGATCTTGTCTATCGCCACGTGCGCCATATCGGCTTTCACGCTGTTTTGCTTGGTTGTTGGCCACCCGCGTATGCCGGCGAGCTGGTGCTTCATCACCGCGATGTCTTGGCGGTTAACCGCCTTTTTATATCCCTTCACTAGCGGCTGCATCGCCTTTAGGGCGAGTTTTGGTATCGGCAAGCGGTAGCTGATACAGGTGTAGAGGATTGAGCTGTCACGATCGATAGGGCTCACCACGCTTACAAATTGAAAGCTGGAGTCTCCCCAGTGATAGTCAACCTGAGTGACGTTGGGGGCAAAGTAGCGGTCACTGTGGTTGATGGGCAATTTTTTTGGGTTGGTAAGCCAAGGAGCGGCGCCCAGTTTTTCTACGACTGGCTCATAGATCACCTCAACTTCTCGGTCAGTTACCTCAATCGTGCTTTTAACCAAGCGATCCGCGCTGTTACGAAACAGTTTTCCGTGGACAAACACGGTGTGCGACACATCCATATTGATCTGGACGATGCTGCTGAGTCCCCCGGCATATACGCCAGTCATGTAGTAACTGACAAATCCGGGTTTATCAAAGTAGGGCATGCGGTATACGGGGGTGTCGGCAGGGTCTTTATCGCCTAAGTAAACCCAGATTGCTCCGTCAACTTCGCGGGTGGCAAATGAACGCTGTCGAAACGCATGTCCTTGTTTCGGGGGTTTCGACCCATCGATAGAGGGGATGTGAGCAACCTTGCCCTCAGAGTCGTAGCCCCAACCGTGGTAGGGGCAGTGCAAGCAGTCATTTTGTACTTTGCCTTTAGACAACTGAGCGCCGCGGTGAGCACACTGATCTACCATCACGCTGGCTTGGTTGTTTTTCCCTCTAAACGCAACTAAGTTACGCCCAAAAAGTTTGATGGCTTTGGGTTTTTTCTTAAGATTAGTGGACAGACAGGCGATATACCAGCCCTCCAAAAGCCCCAGGGCTTCATCCCATTGGCATAAACTGGTCTCATCACTATTGATGGACGCAATAATCGCGGGGAAATTCATGTTGTTATCTTCCGATTATTTTATTTTGTAGAAAAGCTGCAACGTACCTAGATCAGTAGATCAAGGATAAAAACCAAGTATAAAATCTCAGTCAAAAGCGCTCGTGTTAAACTAATCGTACTCAATAAATAGCGATTTGTTCATGCGACTCGATAAGTGGCTCACCAAAACCATCGGCCTCACACGCTCAGAAGCCAAAAAAGTGATTCGCGGCGGACGAGTTCAAGTCAGCGGCGAGGTGATCAAAGACGGCTCTTTTATCATCGATAACTCGGTCCATAAGGTTGAGTTTGGCGGGCAAGTGATTGAGCCAGTCGATGAGACGCTCTACTTGCTACTGAACAAGCCTTTGGGTTTTGAGTGCACGCTAAAGTCCAAGCACTACCCAACGGTGCTTGAGCTGATCGACCTACCTAACCTAAAAGACGTGCGCCTCGCCGGTCGCCTCGATGTAGACACCACCGGAGCCTTGTTGCTCTCAACCGATGGGCAGTGGCTGCACTTTGTGACTTCCCCCAAGCGCGTCTGCCCGAAACTCTACGAAGTCACCCTGTTTGAGCCGATGAGCGAGGCTCAGCAAGCAGACGCCATCGATGAAGTGGCCCGCGGGATCTACCTAGATTCAGAGGAGCTGCCGACCTTGCCGGCCAAGCTTGAATTTACCTCGCCCACCACCTGCGAGCTGACCTTGACCGAGGGCAAGTACCACCAGGTTAAGCGTATGTTTGCCGCGCTTGGCAACCACGTGACCGCGCTGCACCGCTCCAAGATCGGTGATCTGGACTTAAGCGGCCTTGAGCTGGGTGATACGCGCTTTTTAACAAGTGACGAGATCGCAAGTTTTATGCCCTAGGCGCCCCCGCGAAACCGGACCACAAGCGACAAGACCTACAAAAATGTCACCGCTGGAAAAGCAGCCGCATAGATTTGGCCTTAAGCTGTTTTTTTAGATCCAAACCCAGCACCTCTATATGGATGCTTGGTTTAGCGATCGATAACAGTGAAGGACAAGCCTGTGCCAACTAAAACTCGCCTAAAAACAATCAGCCGCGCCTTAGTGATTCCCGCCCTTGCTCTGGCGGGTTTCACAGCCTTTGTAGCGCTCAGCCCCAAAACCCAAGACAAGCTTTATACCGCTGCGATGAACCTTGAGATCGGACTCTCTGACATGACTCGCCGCAGCGCTCAAGTGGGTGATCACACCATGGTGTACTTGCAACGCGCCGCCGTGGGTGAGCAAGCAGGCACCATCGTGCTTCTTCACGGGTTTACTGCGGACAAGTCCAACTGGCTGCGCATGGTTCGTGAACTACCGAAAAACTATGAGGTGATCGCCCCTGATTGGCCGGCGCATGGAGAGAGCACTTATATAGATGGGGCTGATTACCGTATCGCGGCTCAGGCTGATCGATTGCAGACATTTATGGCACAGCGCTCCCTAAGCTCAGCTCACTTGGTGGGTCACTCGATGGGCGGAGCGATCGTGTCGAACTTTGCCTCGCGCTATCCGGATTCAGTTAAGAGCCTGACCCTGATGAGCTCAGGCGGAGTCGATAATCCGAACACGCTGAGCGATCTGGAGCGATCCTTACAAACCACAGGCGAGAACCCGCTACTGGTTAAAAAACCGGGCGATATAGACAACACGCTCAAATTTGCGATGAGCGAGCCGCCTTTTATCCCGTGGCCACTCACCCAAGTGCTGGAGCGGGTGTCGATAGCGCGCGCGCCGCGTTTTGCGAGCGTGTTTAAGCAGATAACTGACGGGGTGACCAGCACTGATACGGCTTACTTAACTCAGATCGGCGCTCCAACCCTGATCCTGTGGGGTGATCAAGATCGTCTGCTGTCGGTTTCAAACGCGGCTGTGTTTGAGCAAGCGATCCCGGATAGTCAGCTGGTGGTTTATCCGGGTGTTGGGCACATGCCGATGCTTGAGGCGCCCAAGCTCAGCGGCCAAGATGTAGCCGAGTTTGTGCTCGCGGTAGATGGGGCTAAACCAGCGACTTGATCTCGCTTTTGAGACTCACTGGGATTTTTTAAATTGTAAAATGCCCCTCGTAGCCGACACCTGACTGCACTTAACTGTGGGGAGTAGTTAGACGGCTGCGATCTAAACCCTAGCGCCGAGCTTGTCAGCAGACTGAGGCGCATAAAAGTGGGCATTTGACCCATGAGCCCTTGAAACCCTCTGCGCCCGCCCCCACCTATGCCCATAATGTTTAAATTTTAGGACAGGCTGACTCATGGCAAAACGCGATTTTTATGAAGTGCTGGGCGTAAGTAAAGGCGCTGAAGCCGCGGTAATCAAAAAAGCCTATCGAAAGCTGGCGATGAAGTACCACCCCGACCGTAACTCAGACGACCCCAAGGCAGACGAGAAGTTCAAAGAAGCTTCAGAAGCCTACGAGATCCTAAGCGACGCAGACAAACGCGCGGCATACGACCGCATGGGTCACGCGGCCTTTGAAGGCGGTGCTGGAGGCGGCGGCGGTTTTGGCGGCGGCGGTTTTGGTGGGTTTGAGGACATCGGTGATATCTTTGGCAACATGTTTGGCGGCGGCGGGCAACGACGCGGCGGCGGCGGACAGCGCCAACGCAAGGGCAGTGATCTGCGCTACGTGCTTGAGCTAAGCCTAGAAGAGGCGATCAAGGGCGATAAAAAAACCATCTCCTTTACCGCGCCGGCTACCTGTAAAACCTGCGATGGCAAAGGCACTAAAGAGCCCAAAGACGTCAAAACTTGTACTCAGTGCGGCGGCCATGGCCAAGTGCGCATGTCGCAGGGCTTTTTCAGTGTGCAGCAAACCTGTCCGGTCTGTCACGGCAGCGGCAAAGAGATCAAAAATCCCTGCGGCACCTGCCACGGCACCGGCACTGAGCAGCGCAAGCGCTCGTTAGAAGTCTCGATCCCAGCTGGAGTGGACAATGGCAACCGGATCCGCATCACCGGTGAAGGTGAGCCTGGCGGTCCTGGCGGCATCAACGGCGATCTGTTTGTCGAAGTGGTGGTCAAACCGCACGATATCTTTGAGCGCGACGGCGCTGATCTGTACATGGATGTGCCAATCAGCTTTCCTGACGCTGCCCTTGGCACCAAGATCGAGATCCCAACGCTGGACGGCCGAGTGAACTTATCGATCCCTGAGGGCACGCAAAGCGGCAAGATGTTCCGCTTGACCGGCAAAGGCGTGACTCCGATCCGCTCCAGCATGCGCGGCGATCTTTACTGCCGTGTGAAAATCGAGACGCCAGTTAAACTGAGCGGCAAGCAGAAGCAGCTGATTGAGGAGCTGCGTGAGTCGATGAGCGGCGACAGCAAAAACTCACCTGGCACGGACTCTTTTTTCCAAAAAGTCGGTAAGTTTTTTGAGGGCAGCTGATCGAGTGGTCTGATCTGGGTCTAACCACTCAGGCTCCTGTGATCTGACCCCTATGCCTTCAGGTTCAACCTGAGGGCATTTTTGATGGGGTTTTTCACCTGTGACCCACGCCGCTGACATGACAGGCGCTTTAGGGCAAAATGTCAGCAATCAAAGTTTGATCAGGTGCAGAGTAAAGTGAATATAGTGATCTTAGGAGCGGGCGGGCGCATGGGGCGTATGTTGGTGCAGGCGGTGCAGCAAAACCCAGAGGCCAATCTGGTGGGCGCGCTTGAGCACGCGGGTAGTGAGCACATTGGCGCAGATGCTGGCACGCTGGCTGGGATTGGCGAGTTGGGTGTTGCGATCTCATGTGATATCGACGCGGTGTTGGCCAACGCGGATTGCGCGATTGATTTTAGTTTGCCGGTCGCCTTTGATGCGAACTTGGCCGCTTGCGCGCGTCACGGCGTCAGTATGGTGATTGGCACCACGGGACTCAGCGACGAGCAGACCGAGGACTTGGATCAAGCCGCGAAAAAGATCAGCGTGGTTTATGCGCAAAACTACTCGGTCGGTGTGAACGCAAGCCTAGTGCTGCTTGAGCAGGCTGCGCGCCTGTTTGGCGACACCGTTGATATCGAGATCATCGAGGCGCACCACCGCCACAAGGTCGATGCGCCCTCAGGCACTGCCTGGATGATGGCTGAAGCGGTCGCTAAGCCTTTAGGCCGCGATCTTAAAGCCGTCGCTGATTGTTCGCGCGTCGGCCATACCGGGGAACGGACGCGCCAGACCATCGGCATGCAAACCATCCGCGGCGGCGATATCGTGGGTGAGCACACCGTCATGTTCATCGCCGACGGGGAGCGGGTCGAGATCACCCACAAGGCCTCATCGCGCATGAACTTTGCCTCCGGCGCAGTGCGTGCGGCGGTCTGGACGCAGAATCAGACGGCCGGACGGTTCAATATGCAAAATGTCCTCGGCATCAGCTAAGCAGCTTTTTCTGCATCTGATCTGATACCGGTTGCGGGGCAGTTGTGGACTGAGCAATATGCCATTAATTATTTGGCAACGGACTGTCCATGAAAAAGCTCTCTAAATCACTGTTACTCGGCTGCTTACTCGGCTTAAGCGCAGCGGCATTTGCTGCCCCAGAAGTCGACTTCGTCAAAAACGGCGTCACCGTTTGGAAGGTGGCTGTTCCCAACTCAAACGTGGTGGGTTTTCAAGCTCAGACCATCATCAATCATCCGATCAATCGGGTAGCTGAAGCTTTAGCTGACACCGATAGCGCAAACGAGTGGCTGCCGCGCATAGGCAATATCAAAACCTTAGATAAGGACAACGCGGCTAACCGTGTCGACCTGTATATGGTGATCGACATGCCATTTCCCCTAAATGACCGCGAACTATACGTCACCTCTCAAGCCAAACGTGACGCCAAAGGCGATCTGTGGATCTCAAACGATTTGATGAAAAACCCACCAAAGGCCAATCCGGATATGGTGCAGATCACTGAGTACAAAGGCGGCTGGAAGTTAGAGAAGGTCGGCAACAGCAAAACAAAGGTGACTTTGACCGGGCATGCTGATCCTGCTGGCGCGATCCCAACCTTTATCTCAAATTTGTTTGCCACCCAGCAGCCCTACGAGATGATGGTCAATTTGAAGAAACAAAGCGATAAAGCGCGGTATAAAGACGGTAAAGTGGATTTTTAAACAGTCAATATGAGTTAAATTGTTCAATTGGATTTTGCTCTACCAAGTGCACAAGGACGTGCAGGTTTGCCTAAGGAGAATAATTTGGTTGCTCTTAAAAAATACCCCATGCGTGTAGTTAAGATTTTGGCCGGAGTTTTGGCCGGCATCGCTTTCACCGCTCAGCTCAGCTTGGCCGCGCCCAGTGATGTTGAGACAAAAGACGGGATTACGGTCTGGAAAGTTCCGACAGCTAACTCTGCGGTGGTTGGCTTTAAAGCCCAGGCGGTCCTGAGTGCACCCATCAATGCGGTGGTCGGTACGATCATGGATACTCCTAACGCTTCTGAGTGGATACCTAACACCGGGTTCATCCAGATGATTGATCGCTCTGAGTTTAGTCAAGGCAAAGCCAAGCTTTACTACCTGATCGACATGCCATTTCCTTTGGCAGACCGAGATCTGGTGATCAACTCGAAGATGAGTAAGAACCCCTCTGGCATCATCCGTATCGACAATCAGATCGCTAGCGACTCTCGCTACCCCGCCAAACCTGGCGTTGTGCGGATCAATCAATACACTGGTAGTTGGCTGCTTGAACCACTCGGCAATAGTAAAACACGAGTGACGCTTCAAGGAGACGCCGATCCGGGCGGCGCTATCCCGATTTGGGCAACCAATTTGTTTGTGACCAAACAGCCCACCGATATGCTCAAAAACATGCGTGAACAGGTCAAAAAATCACGCTACTCTGACTACAAGATCCCGTTTTGATCTGGCTACTTTGAGCTGATTGTATTGATCTAATGTTTGCTTAGGTGGTTTTTCTTAGGCTGCATCAGTTCAGCTGGGGCTGCTCAGAGGCTCTAAATTCTTTGGCAGTTTAGGCCACCTAGTTTTATTGGAGCGTGCGTCATGACATTGACCGAGTTTTATCCGCAGTACCTAAAAGAACACCAGAACCTGACCAACCGCCGATTGCACTTTGTTGCCAGCACCGCGGCACTGGGGCTCGGCGTGCTGGCCATCAAGCGGCGCTCGGTTAAGCCGCTTGCAGCAGCACTGGTGGTGAGCTATGGATTTGCCTGGACTGGCCACTTTTTTTTCGAGAAAAACAAACCGGCGACATTTAAGTATCCGCTGCAAAGCTTTGCTTGCGATTGGATCATGTACCGTGACATGTGGCGAGGACAAGTTGCCTTGTTTGAGTTTCAGATCGAAAAACCCAAGCGCATTAACTAAACCAAAAAAACCCGCCGATGGCGGGTTTTTTTGGTTTAAATCTTAAGCTGAGAACTCTAGGAACTCATCTTTGATTGGTTGTTTTTCAAGCATCTTGTAGTCAGTAAAGAAGTTATGGGTCACGCGCCACACACCGCTTTCCCCTTGCTGGGGGAGCATGTCTTTTCCACGGCGGATATAGCCTGAGTCCAGCGCTCCAAAGATGTTGCCCTCACCAACCGAGACACCAGCTGAGTTAGGCACCGCGATGCGCTTACCGGTTTTATCCATGTGATTGATCACACGGGTAAAGTAGCTACAAGCGATATCGGCTTTGAGCGTCCATGAGGAGTTGGTGTAACCAAAGATCACAGCCGTGTTGGGTACGCCGCTTAGCATCACCCCTTTATAAGTCAGGCGATCAGTCAGGCTGATCGGCTCACCGTCAAGTGTAATATGAACCCCGCCGCCAAGCAGCAGCTTAAGCCCAGTCGCTGAGACAATCACGTCTGCCTCTAAATTTCTACCAGATTTGAGCGTGATACCTTTGGCAGTAACTTTTTCGATCTCATCGGTTACGACTTCAGCTTTGCCTTGACGCAGCACCTTGAAAAGATCGCCGCCGGGTACGGCGCACAAACGCTGATCCCAGGGGTTATAACTGGGCGTGAAGTGCTTGATATCGATCTTGTCGTTGAGCTGCTTGTCGACCATGCCCAGAAAAAACTTTTTCATGGTTTTAGGTGCACGCTTAGACAACTCATAAATACTGCGCTGCAGTGCGATGTTACGCACGCGCGACATCTTATAGATCAGTTTATCCGGCACCTTGCCGCGCAGTTTTTCACTGATCGGGTCTTTAGAGGGAACTGAAGCAACATAGCTGGGTGAGCGCTGTAGCATAGTTGCGTGCGCGCCTTCACCAACCAAAGAGGGGATCAGGGTGACCGCCGTTGCACCGCTGCCGATCACGACGACATTTTTGCCTTCAAGCTTTAAATCTTCTGGCCAGAACTGTGGGTGAACCCAGTCGCCCTTGAAGCTTTTCATGCCAGGGAAGTCAGGCTGATAGCCTTCGTCATGGTCGTAGTAACCCGAAGCCACCACCACAAATTGCGCGGTCTTGGTGTGCTCGGAGTTGTCGGTTTCATCGACAAAAGTGATGGTCCAAAGTGCGTCGCTAGATGACCAGTTGGCTTTGGTAACTTTTGAGCGGAAGCGGATGTTTTCAGTTACGCCATACTCGTCGGCGGTTTCCTTTAGGTAGGACTTGATCTCGACGCCGTCAGCCAACACCGAATCGCCGTTCCAGGGGCGGAAGCTGAAGCCAAATGTCGACATATCTGAATCTGAGCGGATGCCGGGGTACTTAAACAAATCCCAAGTACCGCCCAAGTCGGCGCGGCGCTCAAGCACTTGGTAGGTTTTGTTTGGGCAGTTCATCTTGAGGTGGCACGCGGCATCGATGCCGGAGAGGCCAGCGCCCATGATCAGTACGTCGAAGTCGGGTTTTTTACTCATCAAATTCTCATGTCCGTGGTTAATTGCAGCTGATATTAGCAGAGGCAAGTTTTAAAGGATTGACTTCGCTCCTCTGAATTGACGAAAGGCTGTCGTAAAATGTCAATTTTTAAAGATTTGTCAAAAGTTCGCCGTTATATGACAGTTAAATTACAAACGGTAGTTTTTGAGGACTTAGGAGATAACATGCTAAACGTTGGGGCTGACAACGACACTTATCGTGCTGCGGGACACTCAGGACAGAATGATTGAAATTACCGGCGCAGGTTGCAGGTACTGACACGGTCAATACCAGCGGTTCGCTAACTGACTATGTTCTCGCTAACAAGGTCGAGCGTTTGATTATCACTCACATCGTAGGCTCAGCGGTTGTCGTGGCGATACTGCAAAATGACTACGATCTGAGCGCAACCGATATCAGCGTCATCTGATCGTTAGTGGTTTAAAAAAACCTGGCGGATAGCCGGGTTTTTTTTGTACAAGCCTTTAAGTGATTGGGTTTGTTTACAACAGGTGTTGTGATGGTGTGGCACGTAAATTTGGGTTAACTAAGCAATCAAAGTAGAATTCAAAGTTGATCTATCATTACTTGGTTTGCAAAAGTGAGCTGAAAATTTACTAATAGCACTTAAAAGACTCACTTAAAGTCTCTGTTGCTGGCTATGCTGGGTAGCCTACTATCCACGTTGCAAGCAATAGATTTTGCTGCACTATAGGGAGTTAGCTATGAAAAAATTTGTCTTTTTAACCGCGATGAGCTTAGCAGCTAGTGTAGCTGGAGCTCAAAACAAGCCCTTCATCAGTGCTAATGCTGGTTTAGGTAACGGTGGCTTGGGAGCTGGAGCTCAGATAGCTGGCCTCAGTGTAGGTGCTGGTATCGGCCAAGGTAAGGCTTACGCTGAAGTCAATCGCGACAAAGATTACTGGAAGGGCTACGACAAAGATTCTCGTTATGGTGATCGCTATGACAAACGAGATTACTATGATCGCAAGGACAACGGTAACCATTACGGCCAGTACAAGGATCGCTCGGGCTACGGCATAAATGCAAATGCCAATGTCGGTTTCGGTAAAGCTGAACGTACTTGCTACCGTACCGGATTCTTGGGATTGAGACGCGTCTGCGACTAAGCTGATCGCGGAAGTCCTAAGTAATTTAAAGCAGCCAAGTGGCTGCTTTTTTATTGATTAAAATGTCAGATATCCTGGCTCAGCTTGAGGAGCGGGGCAGCGACCTGGTTGCTGAGGACGGCAATCCAGAGCGCTTCCGGAAGTTTACTTAAGCAAACTATGGTTGGTGGGTAGACAGATCAGTAATTACTTAAAAGCTAGATGGGGCTTGATCTATGCACTTTTCAGATGTCGGCTAGCGTGGGCATTTTGCCCCTTAACAAAGGCCTGATTAAAAGACAAGTGATGTGAGAGAGTCGCTTAGGTGTTGGGCGGCAGTTGAGTGAGCGCCACTAAAAAAGCTATGAGTGGTTTTTATGGCTGTTTATCAACGGCTTTTTATCCTCTAATCGAAAAGACCCACAATACCTTTGACTATTTATCAATATTACGATCAGACAAATTAGCCAATAAAAGGATTTTTTATGGCAAACATAAATGGAACGGCATCTAACGACACGCTTAACGGCACCGCAGACAACGATGTCTTTAACGGCGGCAAAGGCAATGACACCATCGTTGGAAGTGGCGGGGTTGATACTTATATATACAACTATGGCGATGGCAACGATTTTATCGGGGCGCAGCGCAACTTTGTAGCAGCAGATTTAGACCGAGCAGGCCCCAATTCACTCAGGCTTCAGGGAATTGAGCTAAGTGATCTCTATTTCACTCGGGTTGACAATAGTTTTGGGGTTACGATTCAAGCTGCAAAAAACAACCCTCAGACTGCTGATGCAGATAACTTAGTTGTGACGATCTTATCCACTGGTGAAACAGTCACCTTTGAGGGATTTTTTGCCAACCCCATTTCTGCAGATTTTGGTTTCTTTTTGGGGGATGTTCAAGAGGTTAGCCCACCTGAAGCTCAGCTTGAGTTAGACGGCGGTGTGATTTTAGATCGTGCAGCTGTGGAGTCTGCCATAAGCAATCAAACGCTAACATTGGAAGAGGCTTTGGCTGCCGCCGAAGCTGCAGCTGCTGCTGAACAAGAGGCAATCGAACAAGCCGTTCTGGCTGCAACCGCTAAAACCAATGCAGAAGCTGCCCGTGATGAGGCCCTCACCGCTGAGCTAACCGCAGCCACTGCAGCCCAAGCCGCAAGCGACGCCACCACCTCGGCCGATGCCCAAGTGGCAACAGATGCCGCTCAAGTGGCAAGCAACGCAGCAACAGCAGCCAACACCGCAGCACAAAACGCCGCAACCGCTGCACAAACCGCAGCCACCAATGCGGCTAATGCTGCCCCTGATTCTCAGGCTGCCATTGATGCTCAAGCCTCAGCCGACGCCGCCAAACTGGCTGCGACGGCAGCCCAAGCCGCCGCTGACGATGCCGATGCTTCTGTCACCTCAGCTCAAGCTGCGCTGGATGTGCTGCTTGACGCTGAAGGCGATGCTGAGGCCATCGCCCAAGCTCAAGCCGTCATCGCCGCCGAGGCGCTCATCGACGCTGCCGATGCAAAAGCTATTGCCGTCGCGGCTGCTCAAACCGCAGCGACTGCAGCACAAACTGCAGCTGACACTACTACTACTGAGGTTGCTCAAGCGGCCACTCTAGCTGCTCAGGCTGCTGTTACTACGGCACAAATAGCCGCTGCCGCCGCTGCAGCTGCTGCCTTCATCGCAGCTCCTAGGTCTCAAGCGACGATAGAGGCTGCAACGTCAGCGCTAACAGCCGCGAGCTTGGCTGCCGATGCTCAAGTGGCGCTGGGCAATGCCAATGGCTCCCTCGCTTCAGCTCAAGACGCACTGGATGTGCTGCTTGACGCTGAAACTCCAGACGTTGACTCCTCTTTCTTTATCCTAGGTTCTCTCTCAACCGATGCAGTGACTGCTAGCGATGAAAGTAACTGGATCTTCTCATTTGGCGGCGATGACAAGATCAATGCCGGCGCAGGAGATGACTGGGTAGTTGGTGGTTCAGGAAACGATACGCTTCTAGGAGATGCGGGCGACGACATCCTGTCGGGTGGACTCGGTCATGACGTTGTCTACGGCGGCGTGGGTGAAGATGTGCTTTACGGCGGATGGGGCAATGACACCATCGTCGGAGGCGAGGGTAGTGATAGCCTATGGGGCGGCTTAGGCAACGACGCCTTTGTTTTTGATTCACTGACCACGAGTAGCGATGCTGATCGCATACAGGATTTCAGGTTGGGTGATATCATCGCTCTGGATCAAGACGTCTTTAGTGGACTGGGTCTGGGTAGGCTCAAGGCTGAAAACTTTGTCAACGGTGAGGGTGCTGTAGCTAAAGACGCTAACGACTTGCTGATATTTGATACAGCAACCCATACCTTGAGCTATGACGCTGACGGAAATGGCAGCGGCGCAGCCATCGTGATAGTTACGATGGAAAATGACTACGATCTGAGCACCACTGACTTTTTGGTCATCTGAGCTTAATCTACTCAACAAAACCCAGCCATTTGGCTGGGTTTTTTAACGACTCAATTAGAGCGCCATTGATACTCATCGCAGCCCTCAAGACAACCAGTCATATAGACCGCGTAAATGATCAAATTGCCTCGGTTCTATCGCCAACTGAAAACCCAACTATCGCTGGCATTTTACTCACTTAGAGATTCGTCCACTTTGAGTTGAGTTCCTTTAGCCTATCTAAGCCAAAACTATTGCCCAGCAGATATCCTTAACTAATCAATCAGATCATAAAAACTTGATTGAGAACTGTTGTGTTTTTTATCGATCCAGCTGATGTGCTGGGCTGGTCTGGGTGCTTAGCGTCAGTATCCTGTCAAACGCTACGGCGGTCGATTGGTAGATTGATTATGCCCAGTGAGCGGTCTGTTGCCCGCAGATTTTATTTGTTTGGTAAGTGGTCAGAGCCCAGGAACCGGCTATCTAATGATACAAGGCTGATCCTTGTGTAGGCTTAAGATTAGTGTTGAAACAAGCCCAAGGAGGGATGCGTTATGAAGATTAAATTGATGTTGATTTCAGTGATGTTGGCGGCAGGTTTTGCCCACGCTGCTGATCCGGCTGAAGGTCTGTGGAAAACCATAGACGACAAAACAGGTAACACCAAAGCTTTGGTTCAGGTCACTGAAAAAGATGGCGTCTTGAGCGGTGTGATTCAAAAGCGGATTAACCCGGCCAGCGATATCTGTAGCGACTGTGAAGGTAAATTTAAAGGCAAGTCACTCAAGGGTGTACAGGTTTTTACTGGTCTTAAGAAAACATCTGATGGCTACTCAGGCGGGACGATCGTCGACCCTAAAACGGGTAAATCTTACCGGATGAAAGCTGAGCTAAGTGCTGATGGCAAAACCTTCGAGCCGCACGGCTATGTAGGTATCGCCCTGATAGGACGGACTCAGACTTGGTTGCGTGCTGAGTAAGCGGTGACTTGATCAAATCAGCTATTTAATCAACGCTGGTTTGGTCGCTTAAAACTTTAAAGCATAAAAATGCCAGCTAATAGCTGGCATTTATGGTTCTAAGAGCCTTGTATCAGTTAGCTGGCAAGTAGACCCAGCGCTGACCACTCCAGTAATAGTCTGGCTGACCTAAGTACTCACTTTGATAAATAGTGACCGGACTGATCACGGTAGCGGGAGTGCTGATGCTGGTGGAAGTAGACAAAACTCCTGCCTCAACCACTGATTGGCCCATCTCGTTTAGGGTGTAGATGGTGAGCGGTGTTTGCTCAACATAAGTGGTGGTTTGTGCTGGCTGTGTTACCACGGAACCAACCGGCGTGATGACAGAACTGGTAACTACTGGCGTGATCACTTGAGTTGCCGGAGCAGCGGTTATCGTGCCTCGTGAGCTGACGTTGATAGCAGCTGTGCTGGGTTCAGCCATACTCATCTCAGTCACGGTAACACTATTCGCGTCAGCTTCGATGAGAGCTATATCTTTAGCGTTTGAGAGCGGAGTGAGGCTCAGAAACAGAGCGGTTGCTAAAGAGCTGCTTTTGAGGATTTGAGTATTCATGTCTAGATCTCAGGATTGTTGATTAGGTCATATTAGTCCTGATCTGTTTTAGACATGGTGAGTGTTTGATGGTGATATCGCTTCTTTTAAGCTGGGTTTTGCGTCTGCGCTGTAATGAGCTGGCATCGATAAGAAAGGCGTAGATAAAACCGATTGATCAAGGGGTGTGAAGGCTTCAAGAGCGAGTGAACCCTAAGGATAGGTTGTTGAGTTTTATCACGGCGATATGGTGGGTAGGTTTATCGTGGCCGGTGACTGAAAAAAGCTGATTGGGGGGGGTGATGTTTGGCGTAACCAAGCTATGTGAACAAATTTTCTAGGTGTTGCTTGCTTGAAAGTCGAGTTTTTCCAGCAGAGTGGAGATCGCTCAGAAAATTATAATTTTTTACGGGTATGGGTGAGGCATTTGCGTTGAGCGTAGTAGGTAGACATTTTGCTTACCAGTCGCTGTAGTAGTTGGCGGTGAAGGAGGGATTCGAACCCTCGATAGGCTATTAACCTATACACACTTTCCAGGCGTGCGCTTTCAACCACTCAGCCACTTCACCGTGCGCCGCAGAGTTTAGCCCAAAACCGCCGCTTTGTCATTGAGCTGCCCCGAAAAACTGTATCGGGTCGCCTGAAGGCTAAACCTACCAACGGTCAACACTTAAAGACCCTTTGTCTGTATCTGCCTAAAACTCACTCCCCACTGATCGACATTTATTGCACCAATGTCTGCTAAAAGGGAAAATTCACCGAGTCAGGTTAAGCTACTGACATAAGGGAGTGAGGCGTCACTGCTCCAGCGGCTAGACGGCCGATGAAAACCCACGGCAAGGATGCGACATGATTGATCTGAGTAACATTAAAAACCCCATGGATTGGCGCGCGATCGACCGATTCATCTTGTTAGCGTCGCTGGTGGTTCTTGCCCCACTGGTGGTTGGCGTAACGCTTGTCTTCACTTTGTTTGGGGCACCTGAGTACTTAAACATCCCCTGGGCTTTGGGGCTTTTGGCGATCTGCGTGGTTCACCTCGTTGCTTCGCTGGCACTGATCACGATGGCTGTAAAAAAGCGCCTTTATCAAGATGATTGGCCTGCGTTTGAGAGTTTTATCATATGGGGTTATATCGTCATCGTCTTGGTGGCGACCTTCATGACAGGCACTTACCTGACTCAGGGTCTACTGATGCTGTTTCTCGGCATCAACATCACCTCAGCACTCTCTAACATCAACAAGATCAGACAGGCCTACTGGTGGGTGCTTTTCTTTTACGGCATCAAGACCAGCTACGATCTTGCTCACCCAGGACTCGATGCTGTGTTGTTTGCCCGTCCGATGATTTTACCAGACGGCTCTATGCCTTGGGGTTGGGTGAGCTCTGAAATCTTGCTGGCCGTGATCATGTTGATTTTGATCTACCTTTGTACCGCTGCGTTTAAGCGCTGGGGAGAGCGAGAAGATCTGTTCAAAAAAATGTCCAAGATAGATGGACTAACCCAGCTAACCAATCGCCACACCCTGATTGATCAGGGTGAGAGGATCCTTGAGCGGGGCAGACGCGAGAACCACCAGCACAAAGCCTGGGTGTCTTGCATCATGCTGGATCTTGATCACTTTAAAACCATCAACGACACTTGTGGACATGCCGCTGGTGATGCTGTGTTGGTCCAGGTGTCGAAGATCATGAGAGATACGGTGCGTTGTTACGACGAAGTGGGTCGATACGGAGGAGAGGAGTTTTGTATCTTACTTCCCTCGACCCCACCAAAATGTGCCTACGATATAGCTGAGCGGCTGCGCATGAGTATCGAGAAAGCCAGGATTCCCTATGGTGATACACGGCTTCAAGTGACGGCCAGTTTAGGGGTTGCGAGCAAAACTTATTCTGAGATCAGTGATTTAAACAACCTGCTTAAGCTGGCGGACGACGCGCTCTATGTTTCTAAGCACGGCGGTCGAAATCAAGTCAGTATGGCAAGTGAGAGTGGTACGGCTAGCCAAACAGTAGAGCTTGCGGCGCTTCGTTTGCGAGACACCTCAATCTGATTGAGTTTCAAACCGAGCGCTGACCAGTCGATACCGCCTGGTTTAGGGCAATCGAGGGCTTTAGATCACTGCTTAGAAAGTTTACCTAAAAGACCAATTCGAATGAGTAGAGGGAGTTGTTAGCGACTCCGCTCCCTAGATCCCCTAATATAGGGCTAGTTTTTTATACCGATCTGTCACATGCTGGATGATGTAAAACGGGTTTTGGCGACTCTGTTGATCTTGGTGGGTGGCCTTGGCCTCATAAACCATGCGCAAGCCTACGATCTGGGTTGCCGTGAGCAACTCAGGCAGGGACAAGCGCCCAGGCTTAACTCAGTGTTAGGTTCAAACAGTATTCTGCAGCTGTGCAAAACAGGTTTTGTGCTAGGTTATGACGCACTCAACCGACGCCCAGTATGGTCTGCTGAGTTCTTGGATGCAGACCGAATCGACGCAGCGTCCAAACTAGAGCGAAAGGACTACTTTCACAGCGAGGAGCAACTTGACCCTGTTGTGCGACGAGATTTGCGTGACTTCATGGGAGATGGCCTGGACCGCGGACATTTGGCGCCCAGCGCAGATATGCCAAACGCGCAAAGCCAGTATGAAAGTTTTAGCTTATCCAACATCGTCCATCAAAATCCGCAGCATAACCGCGGTATCTGGCGAGAAGTTGAGCAGCTCGCCCGATGGCAAGCCCAAGTTTTGGGTGGGTCACATGTGGTGACTGGGGCAATTTATGGATCGCACTTAGGTGTTGAGCCGCCCCCACTGTCAAAAGGATTGAGCGCTCCCAGCTTCTTATATAAAGCTATCTATTTTACAGAGCTGAATCTGGCGGGGGTGTATTTGAGTCCAAACGATGAGAGCTCACGGGTGTTGGTGGTGAGTTTAGATCAACTTGAGGAGTTGTTTGGGGTTCAGCCATACCCCTCAATCGATGCTTCGGTGAAGAGCACTGCTTACCCGTTGATTTACCCAGAACAGCAGGAGTGGGAGCGCTACCGGTTTGACGATCTGGATAACACTGTACCGTTCAGGCTAAGCCTTGAAATTTTATTTGGCTGGGTGTTAGCTTTAATAACTTGGGCGACCAGTTGGGTTAAACTACTTTCGGTCGGCTTCATCGCATAACAATAGCAGCTCGAGTAAAACTACGATAAAAAGACAGCAGAAATACAAGCGTGCAATCAATTTTAGAGAGAAAAATCTGCCTTCAAAAGGCCTGACTTATATCTTCGCGCATGCAAACTTTGTCGACATTTCAAGGAAGGTTCATGAAGAGACTGAGCATCTAGGGTGCGCAAATTGTTGAAATTTTCCAACCCTCTTGGCTGGAGCGCCATTGATCGGCAGATTTTGCTTGCCACACTGGTGATGCTGTTGCCCACCCTCATGGCGGGCTACGCCGTGGTGATTCAACTTCGTGATCCAACCACGCTTGTGCCTGCTTATTTAGCTGCTTTTGTCAGTTTTTGCTCGGTTTATCTGCTCTTATTAATTGGTTTTACCGCCGTAGCTGTTAAGCGCAGAGCTCGCGGGAGTGGCTGGCATGCGATGGAGCAGTTCGTCAGCATGTCTTATGCCGTGGCTGTGTTATTTACCACCTATTTGTTCGGCGTGCACTTAACTTTAGGGGTGCTGCTGCTCTTCATTGGCATCAGTATTGTTTGCGCGCTTGGCAATCCAGCGATTATCCATCGAATTTATTGGTGGGTTGTAGGTCTGATTGTTCTGATCGGTTTAGTGCAGTATTTTGGTTTTCTGCCCTATTCACCGATGCTAAACCACTCCCAGTACGATCCCATGGGTCGACCAACTGACTCACTGTTGAGTTTTTGGGCGCTGGTTGGTTTCATCGCCTCATTGATCATGTACTTGGCCACAGTTTCAGTTGAGAGCTGGGTTGAGCGAGAGGGGCAATATAAAAAAATGTCCATGCTCGATGATCTGACCGGGCTGATGAACCGCCGTGCCTTTATAGATCTTGCCCAACAAGAGATCAATCGCAGCCAGCGCCGAGTTGCCTTCCAGAAGCAGGCACCTTACTTGGGCTGTATCATGTTGGATCTGGATCACTTTAAAAACATCAACGACAACTTTGGTCACGACGCTGGCGACGAGGTGCTGCGTCTTTGCGCTGAGTTGATTACCCGTCAAGTCAGACCTTACGATTTGGTGGGTCGCTTTGGCGGAGAGGAGTTTTCAGTGATTTTGCCAGGTGCTGACCATGCCTCGAGCGTGGAAGTTGCCAGCCGGATATGTGAGGCGATTAACAACTTGATCGTGCAAGGACGCAACTATCAAATTAACGTCACAGCGAGTATCGGCGTGAGCTGTTTCCCGGTAACTCACCAGCAGCAGCTTGAAGAGTTGCTTCGAGTGGCAGACGACGCGCTATACGCTGCAAAGCGCCAAGGGCGCAATCAGGTGATATTTAAAAGCTTCACAGAGGACCGCATATGATCACCAATTTTGACCCATTAAGTACGGGCATAAAGCAGTCCCCTCAATGCGCCTCACCTTTGCCAGATCACCTGGTTGTACAACTCGGCCGAATTGAGTGCTGACATGATGATTTTCCGCTGGCTAAAGGCTAACAATCCTCTGGATTGGACTCAGATCAACAAAGGACTGCTTCTGGCGTTTATCGTCTGCCTTTATCCGATCTCCGGCATCATCATACTGAGTGCCGTCAACCTAAATGCGCCCGGTTTTATAAGCCCTGGTTTTTACGAATTTTTTATCGTACTCGATGTACTGCATTTGACCACTATCATTGGTTTTATCTTGGTGGGCTTGGTTCTACGAAAATACCAAGATACCTGGGCGTGGATCGAGCATGCGGTGATCATCAGTTATCTGGCCAACGTCATCATCTCAAGCTATCTGTTTGGTATCTATCTCACCTACGGCTTGATTTATATTGCCATGGGGATTGCGATCATCTCGGTGCTGGGTGATGTCGTAAAGATCCGCTATAGCGTGATTTATCTTTATATTTTGATCGTGATCATCTCTGTCTTGGATTTTGGTCTTGAGCTGATTCCTCACGCGCCAGCAATCTCCCGCTCACTATATGAGCCCAACGGTGATCCACTGCGTGCGTGGCAGCTAATCCAGATATGCTTGCTGCTGTATACCTTGGCTCCATTTTACTTACTGATTATCTCGGTGATGCGCTGGATTGAGCGTGAGCAGCTTTATAAAAAAATGTCCATGGAGGACAGTTTGACCGGGCTGATCAATCGGCGAACGTTTCTGAGCCGTGCCAGATCTGAAGTGTCGCGCATGAAGAGGGATCCACAACCTGGTGAAACTGACCACATCGGCTGCATCATGATTGATCTTGACCACTTCAAACGAGTCAATGACAGCCATGGGCATGCGGCGGGAGATCGGGTGCTTATCCATGTAGCTAAGATCATGAGCGATCAATTACGCGAACACGATCTGGTGGGTAGGTTTGGAGGAGAGGAGTTTGCCATCTTGACGCCTGGGCTCAGCCACCGACAATTGATGGAGGTTGCCGATCAGATTAGAGGGGCGCTTGAGCGTTCTTCGGTTTGGTTCGGAGGTGAACAGATTCAAATCACAGCCAGTTTTGGTATCGCTGTGGGACATCTTGATAGTGCTGATGTGGATGTTGATCGCTTAATTAAATTGGCTGACGTAGCGCTGTACGAGGCTAAGCGGCAAGGGCGCAACCAAGTTGTCTCATCGCAAAGTCTTTCTCAGTCCCTTGTTTGATCACTGTTTTATAGCAGCCTAGCTTTAGGCAGTGCACTCTTGCACCTAAATCTAGATTGAATTAAAAGGTCTCTGGCGGGTTCTGTTAGAGGGCTTATCTTTAGATAGAGATTAGGCCATCTGGCTTAAAGTTGTGATGCTTGATTGTTGGTGAGCTGACTTAACGTCATGGTTTTACTGTTGGGTTGCCAGCAAAAAGGCTTTATTAACGGTAACTAAGTGATTTGCATCTTCGCACTAGGCTTATTTAGATCAAAAAAAAACCGCCCCAAGGGGCGGTTTTTTTACTGAGTCTGTTACTTAACAAACTCGGGGTAAGCTTCCTGTCCACACTCTGACAGATCAGCACCTTCGTACTCTTCTTCTTCAGAGATACGGATGCCCATGACCGCTTTCAAGATTCCCCAAACAATCAGCGAGGCGACAAATACCCAGCCAAAGATCGTTAGAGCACCAATCAGCTGGCCGCTAAAAGCTGCATCAGCGTTAGTAATTGGAACAATCATGAGGCCAAAGAAACCAACCACACCGTGAACCGAGATAGCGCCCACTGGATCGTCGATCTTGGCTTTATCAAGGGTGATGATAGACACCACAACGATCATACCGCCGATCATACCAAAGATCGTTGCAAGCAGAGGTGATGGAGTGTCAGGACCAGCAGTGATGGTAACCAGTCCAGCAAGCGCACCGTTAAGGAGCATGGTCAAATCAGCTTTACCAAAGATAACACGAGCCAGAATCAGTGCACCGATCGCTCCACCAGCAGCAGCAGCGTTGGTGTTCATGAAGACTACGGCAACTGCGTTAGCACTTTCAACTGAAGCGGTAGCAAGAACCGAACCGCCGTTGAAACCGAACCAACCCAACCAAAGGATAAAAGTACCCAGTGTTGCTAATGGCAGGTTAGCGCCAGGAATCGCACGGATTTCACCGTTTGGACCGTACTTACCTTTACGAGCACCCAGCAGCAAGACACCAGCCAAAGCAGCAGCAGCACCAGCCATGTGAACGATACCTGAGCCTGCGAAGTCAAGAAATCCAAGGTCACCCAGATTGTAAAGGCCAAAGACATCCATGCCACCCCAAGTCCAGCTTCCTTCAATTGGGTAGATGAAACCGGTCATGACCACAGCAAAGATAAAGAAGGCAAACAATTTCATGCGCTCAGCTACCGCACCAGAGACGATCGACATCGCGGTTGCCACAAACACAACTTGGAAGAAGAAGTCAGCTGAAGGAGCATAAGTTGCCGCTTCTTCTGCGCCAGCAACCCCGTCAGCAGTGATACCGCTTAGGAACAGGCTGAAGTCACCGCCGCCGTACATGATTGAGTAACCGCACACCATGTACATGGTAGAGGCGATGGCGTAAAGCCCCACGTTCTTGGCTAGGATCTCGGTGGTGTTTTTAGCGCGCACCAGACCAGCTTCAAGCATCGCAAAGCCTGCAGCCATCCACATGACCAAAGCGCCGCAAATCAAAAAGTAAAAGGTATCGAGCGCGTACTGAAGCTCAAAGATTGAATTTTCCATGTTATAAATCCCCTCAGATTTTTAAATTAAACGGCGTCAGCGCCAGTTTCACCAGTACGGATCCGGATCACTTCATCGAGTGGCGCTATGAAGATTTTGCCGTCACCGATTTTTCCGGTGCTGGCCACTTTGGTGATGGCCTCAACAACTTGATCGACCATCTCTTCAGTGACAGCGGCTTCAATCTTTACCTTGGGCAGGAAATCAACCACGTATTCGGCACCCCGGTACAACTCAGTGTGTCCTTTTTGGCGGCCAAAACCTTTCACTTCAGTGACGGTGATTCCTTGAACTCCAATCTCTGAGAGTGACTCGCGTACGTCGTCGAGCTTGAACGGCTTGACGATAGCTGTAACCAGTTTCATGAGACATTCCTTATTTAGTTTTGATGAGTGACATTAGTCGTAAATTAACATTCAAGAACCTTGCCAAGTATGTGAGTAAAATGTCCACTTGGTCGGTTCAGCCCGAGGGGAGGGCTGATTCACTGTACCTTGTGTTGATGGTTTTGTTTAGTCCTTTGCCCAAAATAGGTGCATTTGTTTATCGGTTTTGCCCAAGTGCTTTATTGGGGCCAAAAAAAACCGCCCCGAGGGGCGGTTTATCGTCAAACTGATCTTAGAATTCGATCGGCAAAGACAAAGTAGCAACATAAGTAGGATCATTGTCGTCCAGAGTGCTGCCGTCTTCAGCGTCAACAGGAACAGAAACAGTGAACGCCAAGTTGTCGTTGTAAGCGTAAGTGCTGTCAATGTGCAGCAGGCCTTCACCAACTGAATCTTTGTTGTGGTAACCAACCAACACACCAAACTGATCAACAGCAGCGCTCAGTGACATGTAAGTCCAGTCACGACCAGAATCGCCAGTAGTTAAGGTAGAGTCTTGGCTAACGTCGTAGTTAAACGCATAGGCTAGCTCAACGTCGTCATAGGCATAGCCTAAAACAGCATAAACTTCAGCAATTTCACCCGCGCCAACGTCAGAAGATGGGTATACGTAAGTTAAGTAACCTAGGTCAGCTGAGATACCGGTGTTGGCGATGTCAAAAGCATAGCCAGCAAAGAAGTCAGCTTCAGTACCTAAAGCGTCATCACCAGAAGACAACCAAGCACCAGCGTATAGGCCGCCAAAGTCAGCGATCAGATCGCCAGCAACCTGGGCTGAACCAGCACCCAGATCAACACCGCGGAACAAGTAGGTGTTAGCAACAGAAACTGAAGCAGAGATTTCAGGAGTAGCAGCGTTTGCTTGAGCAGTAAAACCCAGAGCAGCAACCAATGAAGTTAATACGAGCTTTTTCATAACATGTCCTTATCGTGACATTGGATTAAAGTGGACTGCGTCCACCAATCTTTATATGACCAGTACAGTCAGTCGATTAAAAATTTGCAAAGATCATGCCAAACCCGATGCCGGGTTACCTTTCAGGCAACACCAGTAACCAGATATGTGACAAAACCGTTACTACGGACAAAAATATACATATTTAATTACATTTGCAATGCAATAATTAAAATATCGTTGTATTTAAGCTAAATTTTTATAAATAAGGTTGCCTATATGTCAGCTCACCCCGATTCACCTGATGGTCAAGCAAATTCAGCCAACTCTGCGTCAAACCCTTTTGACGGTGAGCCGAGATCATTATTGACTCACTTGCTTGAGGCGGTACTTGAACAAGTGAGCGAACCCAAAAATGACTTAGAGCAAAACGTCAAGTCAGCACTCTCAAATGTCTTTAAGCGTTACGATTTGGTGACTCGCGAGGAGTTTGAGCAACAGCAGCAAAACTTAGTCAAGGCCCAGGCGTTACTTAAGGATCTTAAGCGCCAGTTGGATGAGATCACCGCCGCTTAATTTGGGCTCCGGGTGGGGTTGGATCTTGATTCTTAGCGTGTGTGCCCAATATCAATTGCCTAGGCGGTGACATTTTGCTCCCGCAGTTACGCTCTAAAACACAGGCAAGTTCCGGGATTGAGCTGCAGAAGCTCACTTGTGTTACTGCCCAAAGCCCACTCCCTAATCGCTGAGTGGCCGTAGGCTCCCATGATCAACGTGTCATAGTCCCGGTTTAGCGCGGACTCTATGGTGGTGATCACCTTACCGGGTAGAACCTCCCCTGTCGCTTTGCGTCCGTTTTGTTTGAGAGCGCTGACAGCCTCACGTACTTTGGCTTCGTTTTTGGGGGTGGGATCAGCCACCATCAGTACGTGAATCTCGGTATGAAAAAGCAGTGGGTACCGACCGATCCAATCCAAAGCTTCTTTAGAGCCAGAGCGATTGTCAAATGCCAGCAAGGCACGCTTTGGCGCGGTAAATTTGGGAGTGGTCAGCAGCAAAGGCTGATCGCAAGCTTTGATTGCAGATTCAACCTGATGACCGATCTTTTTGCCGCTGTTGTCCTTGCCGTTTTGACCCAACACCACCAGCGCGGTATCGGCCTGAAGCTGAGACATGCTGCGTTCTAAATTTTGATGCCAGTGAAGGGTAAAGTTTTGGGCAGTGCTGGCTGATTTAAGCTGGATCTTAGCTGATTCCAAGATGTCCCAGCCGTGCTCGGTCAGCTCACGAGCCGATTTGGCATCTGCTTTGCTGAGTTTGTCGAGCAGTGATTCGCGGGCTTTGGCTGACAATGAGCCGCTGAAGTCCGATGCCACGCCTGAGCGCGTTGAATCATGAGCGTGAAGCAAGCCTATGCTGCAAACCAGCTGGCTTGCCGCCCAGCTAGCCGCCTCAAGCACAGTGGGCTGTTGGTTAGAGCCGTCAACGCAGGCGATCACGCTGTTGGCTGGATAGCTAGCATGTGGCATCTAAAGCCTCCTAGAGGGTTGTTTGATCAGTCAGCATCGATGATTTTGAGTGAGTCAGAGGGGTTAATCAGATAGCGATCAACCAAATACTGGCTGGCTTTGTTCAGGCCGTTTAGCTCGACCAGCACACCTTCACGCTCAAAGTTACTGACCACTTTATCTAAGGCGTGGATGGCGGTGACATCCCAGAAGTGGGCATGGTTAACATCTATCACCACTTTTTGCAGCGCTTCCTTCACATCAAAAGAATCGATAAATGCACCACTTGAAGCAAAGAATACCTGACCTTGCACCAAATAAGTGCGATTTCGGCCATTTTCTTCGCTGCTGGAGGTTACCCTGAGGAAATGGGCGATCTTGGATGCGAAGATGATCGCGGACAGCAGCACGCCAGTGAAGACGCCCAAGGCCAGATTGTGAGTGATCACGGTGACCAGAACGGTTGAGAGCATCACGATGTTGAAACTGAGCGGGTGGGTTTTAAGCTCTCTTATGGACGCCCAGTTAAATGTCCCGATCGACACCATGATCATGATCGCAACCAACGCCGCCATGGGGATCAGTCCAACGTAGTCATTTAGGGCAACACAAAGGATGATCAACCACACACCTGCGATCAGCGTGGACAAGCGAGTACGGCCGCCAGATTTTACGTTGATCACGCTTTGGCCGATCATCGCACAACCCGCCATGCCGCCAAAACTGCCAGCGACGATGTTGGAGATGCCTTGACCGCGGCACTCACGGTTTTTATCTGAATCCGTATCAGTTAGCTCATCGACAATCGTGGCCGTCATCATGGATTCAAGGAGACCAACCACCGCAAGCGCTAGGGCGTATGGCAATATGATCTGCAGAGTTTCTAGGTTTAGAGGTACGTCGGGCCATAAAAAGATCGGCAGGGTGTCTGGCAAGTCACCCAGATCACCGACCTGACGAACATCTGCACCAAAATAGAGCACAAGGGCGGTCAGCACGACGATGCTGATCAGTGGAGAGGGGATCAATTGACCCAGTTTGGGCAGACGCGGAAACAGATAGATGATGCCAAGCCCAAGCACGGTGAGCGCGATCGTCAAGCTGCTAACATCGATGCGTCTGATATCAAGCTCTGGCAATTGAGCGGCGAAGATCAGGATCGCTAGGGCGTTAACGAATCCGATCACGACGCCGCGAGAGACGAAGCGCATCAGATTGCCCATCTTGAACACACCCATGATGAACTGGATCACCCCGCACAGAACTGATGCCGCCAGCAGATACTCAAGTCCGTGATCTTTAACCAAGGTAATCATGATCAGCGCCATAGCGGCGGTGGCAGCTGAAATCATGGCGGGGCGACCACCCAAAAACGAGATCACGACCGCGATACAGAAGGAGGCGTACAGTCCGACTTTGGGATCAACACCCGCGATGATGGAAAATGCAATCGCTTCAGGAATCAGCGCCAGACCAACAACCAATCCAGAGAGCACATCCAAACGCAGATTGCCCAACCAGTTGTTCTGAAGATAGCTTTTAATCGATGTCATAACTAGCCCCATTTTGAAGCGCAAAGCTTAGCACAGCACATTACCTGAGTCTTTAGTGCTCCTCTTTATGAGCTGCGCGATCTAAGCTTTAGCCCATCAGCCATGTGTTGCCCCGAGCCTGTGCTGACCCGCATAATACAGCCAGTTTAAAAAGAGATGCTCATGAGCGATATCATCAGAACCCGAGGTCAGGCCGCCGTCATAGGATTGGGGGTTAGTGGCATCGGTAGTGTCCAGTTTCTGCTGGCTCAAGGTTTTCAGGTTGTGGCCCTTGATGATCGAGCTGACCACATCAGTGCGCTGAACGCATCGAATAAATTACCCAAAGGCGTGCAAGCGCAGCTTTTTGATCCCAGCCTCCTAGTTGATTGTGATCCAATCCTGATCAGTCCCGGTTTGGATCCACTTGAGCCCAAGTTTGCGGATCTGCCGCAGCGCATGGTCAGCGATGTCGAGCTGGCTTGCCGGCACGCTCATGATTTGGGCATCGATGTGGTGGCGATCACCGGTTCAAACGCCAAAAGTACGGTCACAACACTGGTCGGTGAGATGCTCAAAGCCAGCGGGAAAAATGCCGCTGTTGGCGGCAATTTGGGTCCGGCAGCGCTCAGCCTCTTCGATCCAGATAATCAACCAGAAGTTTTGGTTCTTGAAATCTCAAGCTTCCAGTTGCAGTGCACGGATTTTGTCCATGCCAAAGTAGCCTGTGTGCTCAATATGTCGGCAGACCACTTGGATCGCCACGGCGATATGTTGGGTTATCACACGGCCAAACATCGGATCTTTGAGGGTGCTGCTAGTGTCGTGATCAACCGTGATGATGCGCTGACCCGTCCGCTGGTTGCAGACGATCTGCCCCGGATTACTTTTGGGCGCGGCATGCCGGATCTTAAACAGTATGGTTTATATACTGATAAGGTTGAAGATGATTCCGCGATTTCCATCGGACGAGGATTTGAGCGCTTGATCAGTGAAAGTCAGCTCAAAATTAAAGGCGAGCATAACCTGCTAAACGCTCAGTCAGCTCTTGCGATTACGGAGCTGGCTGGCGGCGACCTGAAAGCTAGCCTTGACGTCTTACTAAGCTTTCGCGGGTTGGCTCACCGCTGTGTGTTGGCAGGGGAAGTTTGCGGCGTGGATTACTACAACGACTCTAAAGGCACCAATGTCGGCGCCACACTGGCGGCAATCAAAGGACTTGGAGCGACTTATTCCAGCGTGCAGCAACCTAAGTGTCTGCATGTGATCTTGGGCGGGGTTGCCAAAGAGCAAGACTTTGCCCCCTTAGTAAGCCCTTTAACCACCTATGCTAAGTCAATCTGTGTGTTTGGCTTAGATGCTCCTAAGATAGTTGACGATTTAAAGGTGCTTAGTGATCGAATTAAGCGCTTTGATTCACTCGATCAGGTCATGGCGCATCTACAAACCCAAGCATCAGAAAAAGATGCGGTGTTGTTTTCTCCGGCATGCGCGAGTTTTGATCAGTATCAAAACTATATGCAGCGCGGAGATCACTTTGAAAGCTTGGTTAGTGAGTTGGCGGGCGAAGGCGATGAGCCCTCATGAACAGTCAGTCACAAACGAGCAGTTTTAAATCTTGGATGGAACGCAACGCTGGCGATCTGATGATACTGCTGTCCATGCTCCTGCTCGGTTTTGGCTTGATCAGCTTAGCCAGTGTGACAGTACCTGAGTCGGCAGCTGCAGGATCGCCGCTGTACATGAGTGTTGGCAAGCAGGCATTTTTTGCATGGCTCGGTATCGCAGGCGCGATCATCGCCACCAAGATACCGATGGATTGGTACTTTAAGAACTCTATGCACTTAGTTGTCATCGGCGTGGCTTTGCTTTTTGCCTGCTTCTTTTTTCCTCCTGTTAACGGTGCTCAGCGCTGGATCGATCTGGGGATCCTGAAGTTTCAAACCTCCGAGCTGGTCAAGTTGATCATGTTGATTTATACGGCTGATTTTGTGGTGCGCCGAGCTAACGAGGTTCGTCACGAGCTGCGCGGCTGGTTTAGGTTGGTCAGTGCGATGGGTTTTATCCTGATTATCCTGACGCTGCAACCGGATTTGGGCTCATGCATCGTGATTGCGGTGAGCATGCTGAGTATTTACTTTTTGGCCGGATCGCCGATGAAGCACATCATTGGGCTAGGCATGGCATTTTTGGGTTTTGTCTTTATCGCTATCCAGTTCAAAGGATTTCGCCAAGGACGCATGGAGGCTTTTTTCGATGTCTGGGGCAACGAATACGGCACGGGTTGGCAGATATCACGGGTGATCATGGCGATATCGCGCGGTGAGCTGTTTGGGGTAGGGCTTGGACATAGTGTGTTTAAACTCAAACCCGTGCCTGAGTTGCACACCGACTCAATCATCGCGGTGATCGGAGAGGAGTTTGGTTTTGTCGGTATCTCGGTGCTGCTGATGGTTTACGCCGCTTGGATATTTGCCATCATCAATGTTGCCCAACAAGCACTTAAGCAGCGGCGGATGAGTGAGGGGTATTTGGTTTATGGAATTGCCTGCGTATTGATGCTGCAGATTACGGTGAATATCGGTATGAATATGCAACTGATTCCTGCAAAGGGTCTCACCTTGCCACTGATCAGCTACGGTGGGTCTTCTTTGCTCGTGACCCTATTGATGCTTGGCTTTGTCTATCGCATACACCGTGACGGATTGGGCAGTCAGTCGTTGGTTCGAAAGTACTATTGAGGGTCAAATGCCTTCGATAGCTGAGGATCGCAGCGACTCAGGCGTATCTCAATTTATTTGTTCTCTTGAAGATTGCGAAGATTGTTTTAAGCTCGAGATCCTAAAATTGATAAAGTATTAATAATATACTGCGTGACGCTCTTCTTAGGCGCATGCCCAGCCAATGGCTTAGGACAACCTAAAACCATCCTCTTTCTCCGTCACTTGATGAGGTTCAGATGAGTAGTTGAGTGCGGTATAACCAGCATAGGCACTCAAAAACACCTCACCTGTCAAGTGTTCAGATAAATCACTGGCTTTGAGTCGGTCATTTACTGGACCCTTAACCTCGGCTAAGTGGAGGCGAATACCGCGAGCCTGAAGGTCTTGGCTGAGTTTGGTGAGCATGTGAATACCGGTCAAATCGATCCGGCTCACTGAGGACATGACCAGCAGCAAATCTTGAGAGTGAGTGCGTGCTACCAGCGCCTGATCGATGTAACCGCGAACCGCCTCACAGTTCCCAAAAAACAGGTTTTCATCGATACGGATCATTAGTACTGAGTCTTGGGTCAGCACATCAAAGCGCTGATTGTTCCGAAAGTGTTCCGTTCCCTCGATCAGTCCCAAGACCGCGCAATGGGGACGTGATGAGTGCCACAGCAGATTACCGACCGATAACAGCACACCGGCCAGCACGCCTGATTCGATATCAATAAAGAGCACCCCAAAAAAAGTCGCGAGCATGCTGAGGGCGTCTCCGCGGTCATAACGCAGCGCCTCGATAAAAGGGGTGAACTTAACCAGCTTGATGACACTGGCGATGATGATCGCCGAGAGGACGGCGAGAGGTATGTACTCAAGTGCGCTTGAGGCAACCAGTAGGATTAATAAGATGCACAGCGCACTGAAAACCCCTGATAACGGAGAGCTTGCACCACTGTCGACATTTACCTGGGTGCGCGAAAAACTAGCCATGACCGGAACCCCTTGTAAGATCGCGCTGCCGATATTGGCAGCGCCAAGGGCTTTTAATTCACTGTTGGGAGTAAGTGCTGCATCGGTTTTTTGCGCATAGGACTGCGCCACAGAAAAGGTGCTGATAAACCCAAGCAGGCTAATCAGTAACGTTGGCAGGATCATCGAGCTTAAAGTGGATGCTTCGGGTAGAGTCAAGCTAAGCTCAGGCAAACCTCGAGGTATGGTTCCGATAATCGCAGCTCCGTTAATCTGACCGGTGTAAGCCAGTGCGGCGCCGGTTCCTAATAGTACAACCGGCAACAGTTTGGCCCAGGGCGCCATAAAGTTCAGTGGTTTTTGACGGCTAGCGATACCAAACCCAAAGATCGCAAGCAAACTGCCTATCCCCATCAGGGCGTTGATATTGATCATCAGGTGGCTGGACTGATAGGTTTGCGTGATAATACCGATTAGGCTGCGCTCGGTGATGGGCAACCCTAGGAGTGCTTTGATCTGAGTTGCGATGATCAGGATCGTCGCCGCGGTCACAAAGCCCACCATCACAGGGTGAGATAACCAGCGCACAAAAGCGCCAAGCTTAAGTGAACCGGCAAGCCACAACAAACCTCCCGATAACAAGCTGATCAGGCCAACAGAGGATAAGTACTGGGCGGTGGTTAGATCTAGCGGCGCTAGCGCAGCTGCGCTCAGCAAGGAAGACACTGCTGCAGGACCGATAGACACTGAGGTGCTGCTGGCAAACAGGGCATAAAGTAGCGGTGCCAGCAAACAAGAGTACAGCCCATACTGAGCGGGAACTCCGGCCAATGTTGCGTAAGCCAGCGCCTGAGGTAGCAAGATTAAGCTAATCAGCACGCCAGCCAGCAAGTCGCCACTGAGCATGGAGGATTTATATCCCTCCCGCCATGGCGCTAGACTCGCAACCACTTTTTTGATTGAGTGGGTCAGTGACATCTGGATTCTTGAAGCTTTAAAAATGTTGGCAAAGTGGTCATTTGCCCCAAAACTTGGCTTAATTTATATAAAGGTATAATAAATAAACCATAATCAAATCTTAGTGTAAATCGGTTACCTAAAAAACACAGATTCGGGTAAAAAAGACTCGGCGCGTGCATCGCATCATCATCCATGAATCGTACGGTGCAGCAGTACACCCATCGACATCGCCACAACAAAAACCACTGCAGCTGGGGTCAGCGCCGCTGCTGCAACGATAGCAGGCCCAGGGCAAAAACCCGCGAGTCCCCAGCCAGCACCAAAACCCAGACCGCCGATGACCAGCTTTCGATCGATGTGAGTCGCTTTAGGCCACTGGATGGGGATGCCCAAGAGTGAGGTTGTCTTGTCGCGGAACAGCCAATAAACGGGAAGGGTAACCAATATCGCTCCGCCCATTACCAAAGCCAACGTTGGGTCCCACGCGCCGAAGATATCTAGGAAATCTAGCACTTTTTTAGGGTTGGCCATGCCTGAGAGCAGCAGTCCCACCCCAAATACCAATCCACTGATCAGTGCGGCTATGTCGAGTTTGTTAATCTTGAGCGCTTCCATGTTCTACCCTTAAGTTGTGCTTTATTTGGTGAGGCTTCTCTTTAAGCGATCAAAGTCATGGCATGGCGGGTGAGCGCGACCATGAACATACCTGCCGCCATAAAGCAGATGGTGGCAACCAGGGAGCGCATCGATAAGCGCGATAGCCCGCAGACCCCGTGCCCACTGGTGCAGCCGCTTCCCAGGCGAGTAAAGTAACCGACGATCAGTCCAGCAAGCACCACGATCCACATGGGTTGCTCAACCACGATGGTGGGCGTCCCCATGGTCAACAGCCAAAGCGGGGCAGCCAAGATTAGCCCTAAGATAAACCAGCGCTTGGGCCTGGCGTCAACGCTTGGCATCAGGACGGTGCTAAACGCTCCGCTGATGCCGGCTATGCGGCCATTTAGGGCCAGAAAAAGCGCAGCAGATAAGCCGATGAGCGCCCCACCCGTCAAGCCGGTTAACGGCGTAAAGTTTTCAAAAGCGATCATGAAGGTTGATCCTCGTTGGCGGCTACGCTTTGAAAAGCGGCGGTTGGCTCGGTGGTTTGAAGTTGTTCAGTTTCTGGGTCGCAGTAAAGCGCATACAGGGTGTTTAGTAGTGCCAACGCCTCGGGGTTCGATAACAGGTAGTACACCTGTTTGCCCTGTTTGCGCGTGACCACTAAATTTTTTTGACGCAGCACACCCAGTTGCTGAGACAGGCTGGGCTGACTGATCCCTGAGCGCACCTCAAGATCACTCACGCTGAGCTCCCCTTGAGTCAGCAAACACATGAGTACCAAACGGTTCGCATTAGCGAGCACTTTGAGTAGCTCAGCTGCTTGATCGGCGGCTTGCTGCATCTGCTTGGGGTCAAAGTGGGCTTGAGGGGGCATCAGTATCAGTTGTCAAATGTCATCCAAGACAGAGTAACCAAAAGGGTCACGATTAACAATATATAAATTTATATTATATTAAAAAATATATGATACTATCTCAGCATCAAGAGATAACCAACCTATCTAGTCCATTTTTAGGTTTTTTTACGAACAGCGGAGCGACACCACACATGAGTAATTCAACTACCCCGCCACAATTTGATCGAATCCAGCATACCGATGCCAAAGGTCATGAGTTCTGGGTGAAGCCCTTTTTGGATTTGGGTACCAGTACCTTTACTTATGTGGTTTCTGATACCAACGGGGCATGTGCGGTCATCGATCCCGTGCTGGGATTTGATCTGCATACCGGGCGAACCAGCACTGATCAGCTGGATCAGGTCATTGATTATGTAGAGACCGAAAAGCTCAAGGTTGAGTGGATCCTTGAGACGCATGCACACGCCGATCACCTCTCATCAGCCCCTAGGCTTCAGGAGGCTCTGGGCGGACAGATAGCTATTAGTGAGAAGATCACTGAGGTACAAGCGATCTTTAAGCATAAGTTCGATATCGCTGATCAGTTTGAAGGCGATCACTACTTTGATGTGCTGCTGCCAATCGAGCAAAGCTTTGCGCTGGGCGAGCTTGATGTGATGGTGATGCATGCCCCAGGGCACACGCCAGCTGATGCGGCGTTTTTAATTGGGGGTGCAGCCTTTGTCGGTGACACCCTGTTTGAGCCTGACTTGGGTACTGCGCGGTGCGACTTTGCTGGCGGCAGTGCCAGTGAGCTATACGCCTCTGTAGGCAGACTCTTAAGTTTGCCGCCCGAGACGCAAGTTTATGTTTGTCACGACTACCCAAAAGATCGTGAGTATCGCTATGTCAGCTCAGTTGCTGCGCACAAGGCGCGCAACATTCACGTCGCAGATGGGATCAGTGAGCAGGAGTTTGTTGACATGCGTACTAGGCGAGATAAAACCCTGGGGCTTCCCAGTTTGCTGATTCCCTCGGTGCAGATGAATATACGCGCGGGAAAACCGGCTTCAAGCGTGTCGCCAGATAACCCCAGCGGATTTGTCAAAGTACCGATTGATTTGTTCTAAATGCCCACCTAGCTGGCATCTGGCTGCTCTCAAAACCTAGAGCTATTTATAGATTCTTTTGCCGTGGGTCAATCGTAAGTTGAGTATAATCATCAACTCTGTTCAGTCGTCTGGTTTGTTGATCACTGGGCAATCTCAGCTCACGCAAACCCATAAGTTTGTTTAAATCAAACTGACCAAGCGTTTGATCAATCAATGCGCGCGGATGATCAGGCGCAAGTTCGATGTCTATCAAGGACAAAATCTCTATCAAGTTTTGACTAGCCAATTTGACATCGATTTTGGGAGCCAAAGCTTGTTTGGAGAGTTTTTGACCTTGGGCGTTCACCAGTACCGGCAAGTGCGCATGAACCTGATCGTTAGCTAGGTTCAGCGCTGCACGGATTTGTGATTGAGTTGAGCTCAAGCCCATCAGATCGATACCGCGCACAATCTGCGTGATCTCACCGCTGCCGTCATCGACGGCGGCGCTCAGTACATAATTGACGATACCATTGGCGCGAACCAAAACCGGATCGCCGCTCTCAGGTTCACCGGTGCTGCCTTGGAGTAAATCAATCGGCGGCGGATTTTGATTGACCTTGAAGCGGATACTGCCGCTGGTTAAGCCAAGCCCCCGGCACCAGTGGTCATCGTGGACATTTGACTCAAGGTGTTTATGCGCTTGAGCGCGTCGCTTGATCGAGGCACGAGTGCACTGACAAAAGTAGGCATCACTTGTTTTAAGTAGAGTTTGGGCAGCAGCTAAGTAACGAGGGATCTGACTTGATTGAAGTAGTACTGGGGAATCAGACTCAAGCCCGTGCGCTTGGAGCTGGGTGAGTATCGATTCGGTATGCTCGCTGCTGCAGCGCTCTAGATCCGTGTCTTCAATCCGCACAATCCACTGCAAGCCGAGCTTGCGTGCTTGCAGGTAGCTGATGAGTGCGGTGAAGAGCGAACCGGCGTGAAGGCTGCCAGTGGCTGAGGGCGCAAAACGCCCTGAGCCTTTTGAGTTCAAGCTTTGTTGTTCTGGCCTGAACGGGTCAGCAAGATCAAAGTCCGCCGTGCTCTTGACGCTCTTTGATCTCTGCCAAAGTTTTGCAATCGATGCACTGGGTAGCGGTCGGGCGAGCTTCTAAGCGTTTGAGCCCGATATCGGTGCCGCAAGTTTCGCAGTACCCATAATCACCTGCGTCTATCTCAGTCAAGGATTTGGCGATTTTCTTTAGCAGTTTGCGTTCGCGATCACGAGTTCTAAGCGACACCGCAAACTCTTCTTCCTGAGTTGCCCGATCGTTTACGTCGGGCAGGGAAGTGGATTCCTGACGCATGAAGTCAACGGTGCGATCAACCTCTTCCATCAATTGGCGACGCCAAGCTTCAAGCATCGCTCTGAAGTGACTTTGCTGATCGGCGTTCATGTACTCTTCGCCTTTCTTGGCCACATAAGCGGATATGCCGAGGCTTGAAGCTTGGCTCGGACCACTGGCAGAGGCTTTTTCTGCTTTTTTGGTCGCCGCTGGTTTGTCAGCCGAGACGGCTTTACTCTTAGTAGTAGCAGTTTTTTTGGCGGCGGGTTTTGCGGCAGCAGCTTTCGTGCCGGTTGCTGCTTTGTTTTTGGCTGGCGCTTTTTTGGCGGCAACTTTAGTGTCAACTGCCTGGTCTTCTGGGCTTGATTGAGTCGGGGTCTTAGCCATGAATTTACCTATTAGGTTGAGTCAGACATCGATAACTGAGTCTAGATAGCGATAGCTGAGTCCGGATGAGGCATCCGTTGCCTCAAAATAATCGCACATTATTGAGGGGTTTGATCTGAGTTTCAAGAGCCCCGTTGTCAAACAGTGCGATTAACCTATAGGCGGGAGGCTCATCGCTGATGCTGATCTGCGTCGCCCCGGGTGTAAATTGCACCGATGTGGCCGGTGCACCAAGCACGCGTATGGTTCCATGCCACTGATCAACCACCTGATGAGTGTGCCCGTGAACCACTGCTTTCACTTTAGAGGAGTCAGCCAAAACTCGCCAAAAGTGCTCAGGATTTAAAAGTGCGATGCGATCCATACCAGGCGAGCCAACCGGCAGCGGCGGGTGGTGAAGCGCTATCAAAATGTACCCCTTAGCCGAGTCAACTTTATCTTTGAGCCAGTCAAGCGTCTGCTGACTTAAGCTGCCGTAGGGCTCACCAGATACGTGAGAGTTCAGCAGCAGTAGCTGCCATGCACCAAGCGTGATTGAGCGGCAAGCCGCGATATCGGGATCAAATTCAGCGGCGAGAGCGGGATCATCGTGATTGCCGCAGATCGACTCCGAGGGCGCGTGGATTGAGTCAAGTTGCGCGAAGTAACGCAGGTAGGCCGCTTGACTGGGCACTTGTACCAGATCGCCGCTTACCAGGATCAGCTCCGCGTGATCTGCTTGAGCTTGTTGCAAGCACTCACCAAAGCTGGCCGCGGTATCGATGCCATGAAAAAGCTCAGTTTCAGGCACAACATGAGGATCGCTGAGCTGAGCGATGATGATAGGCGCGCCAGCTGCCATCATTGCGCTGTGGTTTTACGCAGGCGCTGAGTAATCAAGCACACTGCAAAGATCAGGGCGAGTACCGCGACGATACTGGGACTCGTTGGTGTATCAAGCAGTACTGAGGCCATGCTGCCCGCAGCAAGCGCCGCCCAACTGATCAAGAGACTTAAGATCAGCATCTCGCGGATACTGGAAGCGCAAAGTCTGGCGCTGAGCGCTGGCAGTACCAGCAGCGCACTGATTAACAAGGCGCCGATAGCGTTCATGGCCGCCAAGGTAAAGGCGGCCACCATGACCAGAAACTCAAACAGCTGGCGCTGAGGTTTTAGTCCCTCGGCTGTTGCGATGCTCTCTGAGCTGATGATCCGAAGCTGATCAGACAGGCGAAACCACAGCCAAACCAGACCGAGCACACAGATCAGCGCGTAGAGCAGCGCCTCAGGCCAGGCGATACTTAAGATATCCCCGAAAAGTAAGCCTTGAAGTGCGCTGTTCTGTCCGGTGGCGCTGATAAGGATCATGCCCAAAGCTAAGCTGGCAGCAGAAAATCCAGCAAGCAGGGCGTCAGTAGGGAGGTACTCGGGCAGTTTTGAGCTAAGTAGAATCACCAACACCGCGGTGATCAGCATGATCCCAAACTCTGAACCGATATGCAGTGGAGCGGCCAGTGCCAAGCCTAAGAGGGCAGCGTGGGCCATGGTGTCGCTGACAAATGCCATGCGCCGCCACACCACTAAGCAGCCGAGCGGGGCAGCTAAGGTGGCGATAAAAAAACCCGCCAACAGCGGAGCGGCGAGCAGATCAAACCAACTCATGCGCTCGCCTCAATGCAAAAAGCCGAACAAGGCGCTCTATCAAAGCCAGTCGATAGCTCGTCAAGCGTTGTCATTTGGATAAAAAGTAGCGGCTCACTTTTATCGATAAAGCGGCCTGTTTTGAGGAGATTAGTGGTGTTCATGATCACACTGGTGACGGTGAGTGTAGTGAACACGCGGAGCGCCGAAGAGCGTGTGAAAAACCGGGTTTTCGCTGAGCTGCTCCGGCACGCCCTCGCAGCAAAGATGCTGATTGATGCAGATCACATGCTCAGTGCCCGCCATCACCCACTCGATATCGTGTGAGACGATCACCACAGCACTGCGCTGATCTTTAGGCCAGCTGCGGATCAATTGGTGGAGGAGCTGTTGACTCTCCAGATCTATCCCTTGCATCGGTTCATCGAGCAGCAAAACCCCAGGATTCTGCTTGAGTGCCCGAGCCAAGAGCACGCGCTGGCGCTCGCCGCCGGAAAGCGCGTGCATGCTGCGATCCTGTAGCTCGCCCAAACCCAGCTCATCGATCAACTGCTCAAGGCGCGAATCAGTTAGTAGGCAGCGGGTCTGATTTAGGAAGTCTTTGACGCGCATCGGTAGCGACTTCGGCAGCGTAAATTGCTGGGGCACATAACCCAGCACCAAGTCTTCAGCTTGCTTAACCTCGCCTGTTGTTGACTCGGTGATGCCAGCCAACACATTTATCAGGGTGGATTTACCGCCGCCGTTGGGTCCGATCACACTTAAGATTTCACCGCGACGAAGCTCTAAATTGACATCTTTTATCAGCCAGCGACCATCGCGATTGACCCCCAGATTTTGCGCAGCAATCAGCACCTCGCTATCAGCGCTGTCTTGATAAAGGCTAATGGTGGGTTGAAGAGCCATGGTTAGCGAGGGTTCCTAGGGCAATATGTTGAGCTGATTCATGCCCAACAAAAGGCTGGCCAATTGATCAATAACTGAGTGGAGTAAAATGTCAGTTTTGGTTTGCGGCTTGCAAGCGTTGGCATTTTACACCTAAAAATACCTCAGCGCTGAGACCAAGACTGGCGAGAGGTTTTTGAGATCAACTTGATTTAGATGGTCCAAAACCAAAGGGTGTTGTTTTTTAGATTGAGGAGGCTACGATGGGCGATCAATTGACAGCGGTGAATGTGATGAGTTTTAGGATAATGAACTACCTATGGATTGCGATCGGTATCGGGGCGCTGACGGCTTGCAGCCCAAAACCCAGCACAGATGGCGCAAGTCAGGCTGAATCAGACCCCAAAACACAGATTGTGGCGACTAGTCGCCCGCTGATGCTGATTGCCGAGGAGATTACCCGCGGACTCGATGATCTCTCGGCCGTGGCCACCAGTGGAGATTCGCACGATGCGGCGTTGACGCCTAGCGAGCTCAAAAGTATTCGTGAGTCGGATTTGGTGCTCTGGCTGGGTGAAGATGCTCAGCCAGGGTTGGCAAAGCAGTTAAAGGATCTCAATGCAGTAGACCCATCGATCTGGGTGTCTTTGCCAGAGAGCCGAGCTCACAAGGGTGAACAAGACCCGCACTTTTGGTTCAGCAGCACTCAAGTTGCTGCCTACGCTCAAGGCCTGAGTGACGCCTTAAGTAAAATGCACCCAGAAAGAGCCCTTGTTTATGCCGATAATCTGACGGGATTTAAGCAGCGATTGGAGCAGATCAGTGAGCAAAGCGTAGATATGGCGGGGGTAAAGTACCTATCTGCAATTGATGTCTATCAATCCTTAGAGCAGCAGACGGGGATTGAGTTTGATGGGGCATTGGCTGAGCATGACCAGCCCATCAAACCCAGTAGTTTGCAACAAGCTGCCTTGAGTGAGGCCAAGTGTATATTGGCCTCGAACCCAGACCAGCCACAAGCACTGGGCAAGTTTAACTGGATCATTATCGATGAGTTGATGCGAGGCGCATCCAGTTATGCCGAGGGGCTAAGCCAAGCAGTGTCTTTGGTGCGTGGTTGTCAGTAAGCCTTGGGCAGCAAGTGATTAGCCTACTTAGCAGAGCCGAATTGGATGAGACAAGTTAACTTGTTACCGAGCAGACACTTTTTAATACACAAGGCCTCTAAAGTGTTGAACTCACTGATTGTTCACCGTATAATGCCTGCGCCTCGGTTGGCAGATAGTGCTTAACATTTAAGCGTCACTATCCTCTGGCAGAGGAAGCAAAGGCACTGATATGCAACGTGTTGAACAGATGAAAAACCAGTTACGCCGAGTTTTGTTGAGCGAATTGGTGATCATTATCTTGATTGCGGTTACTGCTCAAATTTTGAGCGTCGCTTCACTCAGGGTTTTGATTACCGGAGCGCTGGTCGGTTGGCTGGGTAGCAGTAGCTACGGATATCTGGCGCTGCGTTTTAGTCGTCCAGGATCCCCTGATCGGATTTATCAGGGCTTTTCAAGGGCGTCATTGGTCAAGTGGACAGTGGTCATTGCTGGATTAAGTTTAGCGCTATCGACGACCCCCAAGGTATATGCGATCTGGGTGATTGCCGGGTTCATCGCTCAGACTCTGATACATGGGATCTGGGTTGCCCGTTTGGGACATAATCATCAGGCTAACGCCTGATCCATTTAACGTTAGATTAAGTATTTTTATGGCTGAAGCACAGACATCCACCGAATACATCCAGCATCACCTGACTCATCTGACCTATGGAAAATTACCAGCAGGTTATGAGCGTGAGAGTGACTACGGCAGCGAAGTGCTGACTGAGTCTACTTGGACCTTCGCGCACAACGCAGTAGAAGCCAAAGCGATGGGTTTCAATGCGATCCATGTTGACTCGATGTTTTGGTCAATTGGTTTGGGCATATTTTTCTGTGCACTGTTTTGGTTGGTTGCTAAAAAAGCCACCACTGGTGTTCCAGGCAAGCTGCAGGCAGGCGTTGAGACCATCATAGAGTTTATCGACTCATCCGTTCGAGAGTCCTATCACGGCACATCCAAACTGGTCGCACCGCTAGCGCTGACGATCTTTGTGTGGATCTTCTTGATGAATCTCATGGATTTGATCCCGGTTGATTTCATCCCGCACTTGACTCAGATTTTGGCTGTCAATCTGCTCGGCGCTGATCCTCATCACGTCTATATGAAGATCGTTCCCTCAGCTGACCCTAACGTGGCGCTAGGTCTGTCCTTCTCAGTCTTCTTTTTGATCCTCTACTTCTACTTCAAAGAAAAGGGCGTGGGCGGGTTCATCTCAGAACTGATCTTTCACCCTTTTTATGTTGGTTTTGGTACGCCAGGTAAAGCCATTGCTCAGGTATTTTTGAGCATGTTTAACCTGATCCTTGAGAGCATAGCGCTCTTGGCCAAACCAATCTCGTTGGGTCTGCGTTTGTTCGGAAACATGTATGCCGGTGAGCTGGTCTTTGTATTGATCGCGATCGTGCCCTTTTGGATACAGTGGGCGCTGCATGTACCTTGGGCGATCTTCCATATATTGGTTATCACCATCCAGGCATTTGTCTTTATGATGTTGACCATCGTTTACCTAGCGCAAGCTTCTACAACTGATCATTAATCTTCAAAACCACCAACCTTAGGGGAATACCATGGAATTATTAAACGGCATGACAGCTATCGCAATCGGACTGTTGATCGGTCTGGGCGCTGCAGGAACTGCAATCGGTTTTGGTCTGCTTGGCGGCCGCTTCTTGGAAGGCGTTGCACGTCAGCCAGAGCTGAGCTCACAGCTGCAAACCAAAATGTTCATCGTCGCGGGTCTGCTTGATGCGGTACCTATGATCGGTGTAGCGATCGCACTCTTGATGTTGTTTGCTAACCCACTGGGCGCTTAAGTCTTAATCGAATCCGGATTAAGCCCAGGGCAGTTTCTCGCCCTGCATCAAATAAAAGCTCCTATGGGGCTTTTTGATTCAAGCCATTGAGGTAGACCGTGAACATTAATCTCACCATATTAGGCCAAGCAATTGCATTTGCAATTTTCGTCCTATTTTGCATGAAGTACGTCTGGCCACCTTTGCGTGATGCACTGACTGAGCGTCAGGAGCGTATCGCAGATGGTTTGTCAGCCGCTGAAAGAGCGAAAGCTGACTTAAAAAATGCCCATGCTGAAGCAGCAGCGGAACTTGAAGCGGCTAAAGCTCGCTCAGTTAAGTTGATTGAACAGGCTAACCTGAGCGCTCAGCAGATCGTTGATGAGGCGCGTGAACAGGCAAAGGTCGAAGCCAATCGAATCAGTGAGCAATCACAAGCTAACTTGCAGCAGCAGATCGCTTCTGCTCGAAGTGAGCTCAGACAAGAAGTTGCCGCACTGGCAGTTAAAGGTGCTGAAAGCATCTTGCGCAGTGAAGTTAACGAACAAAAGCACAGTGACATGTTGAAGTCGCTGAGTAGTTCACTTTAATCACGTTCCGACGATCAGGAAGTATCCATGGCAGAATGGCAAACGCTGGCAAGACCTTATGCAAAGGCAGCTTTTGACTACGCTCAAGAATCAGGCCAGCTCGATCAGTGGTCACATGCTTTGAGTGTATGTACTGAGCTGACTCAGCAAGAGTCTTTTGAAGCTTATATCAAACGACCAGGTACCTCGGACTTGGCCATCGTTGACATTTATAAAGATGTCCTCGGTGATCAGTCCAGCCCAGAGTTGGTTAACTTTTTAAAGCAGCTTGCTGAACATGAACGTTTGGAATTGCTTCCGCTGATTCAGACTGAATTTGAAGAGCTTAAAGCTCAGGTACGTGACTCACTCAGCGCGATCGTTGAGTCGGCGTTTACCATTGGTGATGCAGAGCTTAAAGAGCTTGAGAGCGCACTGAGCCGTAAATTCGGATCTACTGTTCAAGCAGAAGTGATCATCAAACCTGAGCTGATTGCCGGCACACGTATCATGATTGCTGATCAAGTGATCGACGATTCTGTGGCTTCCAAATTAAACGAATTAAGGGCGTCACTGCTGGCCTGATTGGTCACACCGCTTCCCATTTTGAACTCTTTTAGAGGTAATGCACGATGCAACAATTAAACCCTGCTGAAATCAGTGCCCTAATCAAGCAGCGCATTGAAAATCTCGATACCTCAGCTAAAGCCAGCAACGAGGGAACTATCGTGATGGTTTCTGACGGTATCGTCCGTATCCATGGCTTAGAAGATGCTATGTACGGTGAGATGCTCGCTTTTGAAGGCGGCCTATATGGCATGGCACTTAACCTTGAGCAGGACTCAGTTGGTGCGGTAGTGCTGGGTGACTTCTTGTCACTTAAAGAAGGCCAAACGGTTCGCTGCACGGGCAAAATCTTAGAAGTTCCGGTTGGACCTGAGCTGCTAGGCCGCGTCGTTGATGCCCTTGGTAACCCAATTGATGGCAAAGGTGAAATCAACGCCAAGCTTACCGATAAGGTTGAGAAGGTTGCTCCAGGTGTGATTTGGCGTCAGTCAGTTGATCAACCGGTCATGACCGGCTATAAAGCCGTCGATACCATGATCCCAATTGGCCGTGGTCAGCGTGAGTTGATCATTGGTGACCGTCAGACAGGTAAAACTGCTTTGGCTGTTGATGCCATCATCGCGCAGAAAACATCTGGCATCAAATGTGTGTACGTAGCTATTGGGCAAAAACGCTCAACGATTGCTAACGTCGTTCGTAAGCTTGAAGAAACTGGCGCCATGGAATACACCACCGTGGTGGTTGCTTCGGCTTCTGAGCCTGCTGCGCTTCAGTACCTTGCCCCTTACTCTGGCTGTACCATGGGTGAGTACTTCCGTGACCGCGGTGAAGATGCTTTGATCGTTTATGATGATCTGTCAAAACAAGCCGTAGCTTACCGTCAGATTTCACTACTTCTTCGTCGCCCACCAGGCCGTGAAGCTTATCCTGGTGACGTTTTCTATTTGCACTCACGTCTGCTTGAGCGCGCTGCACGAGTTAACCCTGACTTTGTTGAGCAGTTCACCAAAGGTGAAGTTAAAGGCAAAACTGGCTCACTGACCGCTCTACCTATCATTGAAACTCAAGCGGGTGACGTCTCGGCGTTCGTACCAACCAACGTGATCTCGATCACTGATGGTCAGATCTTCCTTGAGTCAAGCTTGTTTAACTCAGGTATTCGTCCAGCAGTTAACGCGGGTATCTCGGTATCACGTGTGGGCGGCGCAGCACAGACCAAGATCATCAAGAAGCTCTCTGGCGGTATTCGTACGGCTTTGGCTCAGTACCGCGAATTGGCGGCATTTGCCCAGTTTGCATCTGATCTGGATGACACGACTCGTAAGCAACTTGAGCATGGCGAGCGTGTGACTGAACTCATGAAGCAAGATCAGTATGAGCCAATGTCAATTGCTGATCAGGCAGTGGTGATCTTTGCCTCAAACGAAAACTTGTTGACTGACGTTCCGGTCAGCAGCATCGGTAAATTTGAGTCAGGTTTGATTCGCTACATGCACACCAACAAGTCTGAGTTGATGAACATGATCAATGAGACCAGTAACTATAACGATGAGATTGCTGCTGAACTTAAAGCGGCGATTGAAACGTTTAAGAGCGATCATAGTTACTGAGATTTCTCAAACACCATGACATTCACCTTTTGGACAGCAGGATAAACTGATGTCGAGCTTAAAAGAGATACGCGGGAAAGTCTCCAGTATTAAGGGCACGCAGAAGATCACGCGTGCCATGGAGATGGTTGCGGCCAGTAAGATGCGCCGCGCACAACAGCGGATGGTAACCGGAAGGCCCTATGCTGAGCATATGCAGTCGGTTATTGCCCACTTGGTGCATGCGACGCACGAATACAAGCATCCCTATCTGGTTGGACGTGACGTCAAACGGATCGGTTATATTGTGGTTTCCTCTGACCGAGGTTTGGCGGGCGGGTTAAACATCAACCTGTTTAAACACCTTGTTAAAGATATCAAGGTGCGTCAGTCGGAAGGTGTTGAGGTTTGCTTTGCTGCAATTGGCCAAAAAGCAGTGGGTTTTTTCAAATCTCACGGTGGTCAAGTTTTGGCAGCCAGCACTCACTACGGTGACAAGCCCACGTTTGAGCAGATCAATGGTGCTGCAGTGTCGATGTTAGATGCCTACGCCAAGGGTGAGCTGGATCAGATATTCTTGATCTCTAACCAGTTTGTTAACGCCATGACGCAGAAGCCAGAACTCAAGCAATTGGTTCCTTTGCCTCAAGACGACAATACCCGCGTTGCTACTCGAGAGTTCAGCTGGGATTACCTCTACGAGCCCTCGGCAGAAGAGTTGCTTCAACAACTGTTGTCACGCTATATCGAATCGACAGTCTATCAAGCCGTTATTGAAAACATCGCCGCAGAGCAATCAGCGCGCATGGTCGCTATGAAAGCGGCAACCGATAACGCGGGTGACTTAATCAAAGACTTACAACTGGTTTATAACAAACTGCGTCAAGCTGCGATCACCAGAGAAATCTCTGAAATCGTCGGCGGAGCAGCGGCAGTTGAATAATTTTATCTTAGGAGGCAGCAAATGAGCAGCGGTCGTATTATCCAAATTATTGGCGCCGTTATCGACGTTGAGTTTGATCGTGAAAATGTACCCGGTATCTATGATGCCCTAAGAGTTGAGTCCACCGACACAACACTTGAAGTGCAACAGCAGCTCGGCGGCGGTGTGGTTCGTACCATCGCGATGGGTTCTACTGAAGGCCTCAAGCGTAATATCGAAGTGATCAACACGGGTGCTCCAATCACGGTTCCTGTTGGCGTTGGGACGCTTGGCCGGATCATGAACGTATTGGGCGAGCCAATCGATGAAGTCGGTCCGGTTGTCACAGAAGAGAAGTGGTCTATTCACCGTGAAGCGCCTAGCTATGCTGACCAGGCAGGTTCTACTGAACTGCTTGAAACCGGTATCAAAGTTATCGATCTGCTTTGCCCCTTCGCTAAAGGCGGTAAAGTAGGTTTGTTCGGCGGTGCCGGTGTTGGTAAGACCGTCAACATGATGGAGCTGATCAACAACATCGCAACCGAACACAGTGGTTTGTCTGTGTTTGCTGGTGTGGGCGAGCGGACTCGTGAAGGTAACGATTTCTACTTTGAGATGCAGGAAGCCGGCGTAGTAAACGTTGAAAACTTCGATCAGTCAAAAGTGGCGATGGTTTACGGCCAGATGAATGAGCCACCAGGTAACCGTCTGCGTGTTGCGTTGACCGGTCTGACTATGGCTGAAAAATTCCGTGACGAAGGTCGTGACGTACTGTTGTTTGTCGATAACATCTACCGTTACACCTTGGCGGGTACTGAAGTATCGGCACTGCTTGGCCGTATGCCATCAGCCGTAGGTTATCAGCCGACGTTGGCTGAGGAGATGGGTGTTCTGCAAGAGCGTATCACCTCAACTAAAGACGGCTCGATCACTTCGGTTCAGGCCGTATACGTACCAGCTGATGACTTGACCGATCCGTCTCCAGCGACGACATTTGCTCACTTGGACGCAACGGTTGTACTGTCACGTGACATCGCCTCACTGGGTATTTATCCTGCGGTAGATCCACTGGACTCAACCTCACGTCAGCTTGATCCTCAAGTAATTGGTGAAGAGCACTACAACATTGCCCGTGAAGTTCAGCAAGTTCTGCAACGTTATAAAGAGCTTAAAGACATCATCGCGATCTTGGGTATGGACGAGCTGGCAGAAGAAGATAAGCTAATCGTTTACCGCGCACGTCGCATCCAACGCTTCTTGTCTCAGCCTTTCCACGTAGCGGAAGTCTTTACTGGCGCACCCGGTAAGTACGTATCGCTCAAAGACTCGATCCGCGGCTTCAAAGAAATCCTAAACGGCGACCATGATGACATGCCAGAACAGGCGTTTTATATGGTTGGCGGCATCGATGAAGCGGTTGCTAAAGCTGAAAAACTCAAAGGCTAAAGGCCTGAGGAGATTCAATGTCTACCATGAAATGCAGCGTAGTGAGCATGAACGACACCCTCTTTGAGGGTGAGGTTTCGATGTTGACCGCAACCGGAATCACGGGTGAGCTGGGCATACTGCCTAGACACATTCCGCTCGTGACTTTGCTAAAACCAGGTCCACTAAAAATCACTATGGACAATGGCGATGAAACCATCGTATATGTATCAGGTGGGATTTTGGAAGTGCAGCCACACCAAGTGATCGTTCTTGCGGACTCCGCTCAACGTGCGGCGGATCTGGATGCGAAACAGGTTGAGCTTGCGAAACAAGAAGCTGAAAACTTGTTGACTGATCAAAGAAGCGATATTGATACGGCTGCTGCCATGACAGCATTGGCTGAATCAGTAGCGCAACTTCAGACAATTCGTAAGTACAAAAACAAAGCCTGACATTAAGCTATTTGATAAACCCCTCTTTTGAGGGGTTTTTTTACACTTGTGCAACCAAATACGAGGCTTTTAGACTCCACGTTTACTTAAGGCAATTGAGCCTAAGCCGCCAATAATTTAAATTACATCAGATAATTTATTTTACAGAGACGGCGCATGAGCGAAGAAAAAACCCCAAAAATCCTGATTGTTGAAGATGATGAGCGACTGGCTGGTCTGACCCAAGAGTATCTGATCAGAAACGGCTTAGAAGTCGGTATCGAAACTGATGGTGCTAAGGCCATACGCCGTATCATTGCTGATCAACCTGACTTGCTTGTTTTGGACGTTATGTTGCCCGGAGCCGACGGCCTGACCATCTGCCGCGAAGTTCGCCCGCAATTCTCAAACCCCATCCTCATGCTGACAGCTCGAACGGAAGATATGGATCAAGTCTTAGGGCTTGAGATGGGCGCCGATGATTATGTCGCGAAACCAGTACAGCCACGAGTTTTACTTGCACGTATCCGCGCGCTGCTACGCCGCTCTGAAAATGCCATCAATGAAGATGTACCGCAGCGTCTAGAGTTTGACGATTTAGTAATCGACAACGGTGGCCGTAGCGTGAGTCTCGGCGGCAAAAACGTCGACTTTACCTCTGCTGAATACGATCTACTTTGGCTGCTGGCTTCAAACGCTGGCCGAATTTTGTCACGTGAGGACATTTTTGAACGTCTACGTGGTATCGAATATGACGGTCAAGATCGCTCAATTGACGTGCGTATTTCTCGTATTCGTCCAAAAATTGGTGATGATCCAGAAAATCCTAAACGGATCAAAACAGTACGCAGCAAAGGCTACTTGTTTGTTAAAGAAGGTCAAAGCTAAAGTTTTTTATGAGTGCATTCTCTAGTTTTCTAGGGCGAATTTTTTATCGTATCTATGCTGGAATCATTTTACTGACGCTGTTGACCGGGATATTTAGTTTTATCCTTTTTAAAAGTATCATGGATGAAAGAGCGGCAACCTATCGCACCTCTATGGCGACCGGTCCCGCTCATCTGCTTGCTATGAGGGCGTCCCAATACAGCGATCCTTTAGATCGAAGTTTATGGCTTCGAAGGATTGCTGACGGGTTCGGTTACACCATCTTGATCAAGCCTGTGGCTGAAGTTGGTTTTTCAAGTGATGAGTCGCGCCGGTTAGAGGCGGGTAAGCCGGTGGTGCGTTATGACGCAACGATCCAATCTGCTCGAATTTTTCAAAAAATTCCGGGTGAGCCAAACCTAATCACCGGTGAAGTTGATCAAATCCAAGAAACTCAGCTCCGTGGTATAGGAAGTATCCTCCAAGAAGATTTTGATCAGTACGTAGACAAGGCAGCTCATGTTGACGAACTTCAAGCCTACTTTCCCTATCCCCTTCAGATTAGATCCATCAATAAACTCACGTTGGATGTTGAGCAGCTAGAGCGAATTCAGCGTAAGAAGACTGTTATCTTATTTAATGAAGGCGGAAGTTTAAGTACTTCTTCTTTTAAGCTAATCATACCGCTCAGAAGCTCTACTGATATTGTCATGGCAGGTCCCATCCCTATCTTTGATCGGGCGCCATTGGACCTCATCATGTCGATAGCTGCTCTTGGGTTATTCATCCTAGCTCTAGGACTGTATGCACTCATAAAGCCTTTAGAGCGGAAAGTTTCAGCTATCCAGACAGCAGTTACCCGCATACGGGCTGGTAACCTCGATGCTAAGGCACTTGTCGATGGCAATGACGAGATCAGTCATTTGGCTAGCACCTTTAACTACATGACAACCCACATCAAGCGCTTGATTACGTCACAGCGAGAGCTGACCAGAGCTATCTCGCACGAACTCAGGACACCGGTTGCGAGAGTTAGGTTTGCTGTCGATATGCTTGCAGACACTGACGATCGCGACTCAAGGCTTGAGCAGACTCAGACGATTGATGCTGATATTCAGGAACTCGATACACTTATCGATGAGATCTTGACTCATGCACGTCTGGAAGAAAGTATGCCGACGCTCGATTTGCAGCGAGTCAACCTGATTGAGATGGCCAAACAAACCATCACTGAAACCTTGATATTGACTGATCGTGTCGACATTCACCTCACCAACAAGGAAGATGTGATCTGGGCTTACACCGATGCCAAATACATCAAGCGTGTCCTGCAAAACTTCTTAGGAAATGGCATTCGGCATGCTGATTCACAGATTTATGTTTCAATCGGTCAAAACACCAGCTCGCTTTGGATTGATGTTGAAGATGACGGAAACGGGGTGGATGAGGTCGATCGCAAACGTATCTTTGCTCCGTTCTCAAGACTGGATGAAAGCCGGAATCGATCGCTTGGTAACTATGGCTTAGGGTTATCTATCGTGGCCCGAATCGCTTTTTGGTTTGATGGTGAGGCTGTTGCCTCTCGTAGTAATGAGCTGGGCGGCGCTAAGTTTTCCATCCAATGGCCCAAGCGTCTCAATGTCGTTAACAAAGTGAGTGTCGATAAGATACCTGCTGCCGATTAATCGACCCAACTTGATCGATATGAGGCGGTGCTATACTGACTCGTCCGCTCAAATAAGAGAATTAACATGCCTCATTTATTTTTTGTTTTGCTACTGATGAACGTAGCGATATTTGGTTTTTATCAGTTTTCACCTTCCAAACTACCCAGCCCTGAATCAGCAGTTTACCCAGATGGTGTAGTCAAGATACAAACTTCAAATCCCAGTAATACTATTTAATTGTGGGTCTGTTATGAGCGAGCATCAGCGAAACCCCTTGATTGTTGTTGAAGATTTGCACTATGACAGGGCGGATCGCAGCATTTTTGGTGGCGTAAATCTAAGTGTCGAAAGAGGAAAGATTACCGGGATCATGGGTCCATCTGGAACCGGTAAAACCACTTTGCTTAAATTAATCGGCGGGCAGCTGATACCTGAGTCGGGATCGATAAAATACGACGGTGAAACTGTACATCAGATGAGTCGCAGCGATCTTTTTGCCATGCGCTCAAAGATGGGCATGCTATTTCAAAGTGGAGCTCTGTTCAGTGACATGAGCGTCTTTGAAAATGTCGCCTTTCCGATTCGTGCACACACAGACCTAAGTGAGGCGGAAATTCAAGCCAAAGTAAGTCAGAAGCTAGATGCGGTTGGTCTTGATGGTACACAGTTGCTTTTCCCTGCTGAACTTTCAGGTGGCATGAGTCGCCGCGTAGCACTGGCGCGCGCTACCGCTCTTGATCCTGAGCTGATCATGTATGACGAGCCTTTTGCCGGGCAGGACCCGATCGTCATGGGCGTGCTGGTTCGCTTGATCAAACAGTTGACGCAGAGTCTGAACCTGACGACGATTGTTGTGTCTCATGATGTTGATGAGACGCTATCTATCGCCGATTACGTCTATGTCCTTGCCGATGGCGTGGTGATGGGTGAAGGGAAGCCAGAGGCGCTCAGGCAGTCGGATGAGCCATTTGTGAGGCAGTTTTTAGATGGCTCGGTTGAAGGTCCCGTTGCCTTTAAGTATCGCGCTAAACAAGACCAGGTAAGCGAAGTTGCGGAGTCAGGCATATGATCTCACGCTTAAATGACAGTTTAGCTGGTCTAGGTAGAAGCACGCTCAGCAGCCTTCAGGGGTTGGGTGCGGCGTTGATTATGTTGTTGCGCTCTGTCTGGGCGAAGCCGACATCAGGTGGTTTTGGTCGCTTTGTCGAGCAGATCTACTATGTTGGTGTGCAGTCACTGAGCATCACCTTGGTATCGGGATTGTTTATTGGTCTGGTGCTGGGTCTTCAGGGTTACACCATACTGGTCAAGTACGGCAGCGAGCAGGCGCTAGGCACCATGGTTGCACTCACCTTGGTGCGCGAATTGGGACCAGTCGTTGCGGCGCTTCTGTTTGCTGGACGGGCTGGATCTTCTTTGACCGCTCAGATTGGACTCATGAAATCAACCGAGCAGTTGGCCAGCATGGAGATGATCGGTGTCGACCCGCTTAGGCGTATTGTTGCACCGAGGTTGCTGGCGGGCATCGTGTGTTTGCCGATACTCGCAATCTTGTTTACAGCAGTTGCGATTATGGGCGGTAAGTTTGTTGGCGTTGATTGGCTGGGCGTGTATGAGGGCTCTTTTTGGGGCAACATGCAGGCGTCAGTGAGTTTCACAGGTGACGTACTAAACGGCATCATAAAGTCGGTTATCTTTGCTGTGGTTTGTAGTTGGATCGCGGTATATCAAGGTTACGCGAGCATCCCTACATCTGAGGGCATTGCCAAAGCAACAACCAACACAGTTGTTTATTCATCGCTCAGCGTTCTGGGCTTAGATTTTATATTGACTGCGGTCATGTTTGGAGGAATTTGATGAAAACTCGTACGCAGGAAATATTGGCAGGCGGTTTTGTTGCATTGGGTGTTGCCGCTTTGTTTTTTCTGGCCCTAAAAGTCAGTGGTTTGGTCACCGTGCTTGCACCAACCAACACTTATGAGCTGACCGCACACTTTCAAAATGTCGGTGGTCTGTCCAAAAACGCTAAGGTAACCATGAGCGGTGTTCCCATCGGTAAGGTTGAATCGATTGAGATTGATCCCAAGATGCTAAACGCCAAAGTGACGTTGCAGATCAACAGCAGTATGGATCAAATCAGTGACGATGCTTATGCCAGTATCTTGACTGCTGGTCTCTTAGGTGAGCAGTACATCGGGGTAGAGCCAGGTGCAAATGACATTTATCTACAAGATGGCGACGAATTAACACTGACACAGAGTGCCCTAGTGTTAGAAGATTTGATTAGCAAATTCTTGTTCAGTAAAGCGACTGAACCAAGCGAGACTTCCGCCGAGTCATCTCAAACAAGCGAGGCTTCTGAGCCAGTTGTGAGTGAAGACGACAGCGGGTTCGCATTTTAAAGGTGAGATGAGGTAACGATGATGAATATTTTTAAACCAGCTTTATTAGCGACGGCGCTCATTGCGTCTTCATATGTTAGTGCGGCACAACAAACCGCCCCAGCCTTCGTTAGAGGCGTGGCAGACCAGTTGACCGAGCGTTTGAACACAGACCGTGCTAAGTACAAAAAAGATCCAGCTTATCTGCGCACCATCGTGCAAGAAGACATCATTCCTTATGTGGACTTCGATGGCTTTGCCAAAGGTGTGATGGGCAGATACTACCGTCAAGCTAGCCCTGCGCAAATTAAGCAGTTTCAAGCGAACTTTCGCGGAGCACTGGTTGGTGCCTACTCAAAGTATCTAGCTGAGTATGACAACGAGAGCTATACCGTGCGCCCTTATCAAGCACTTAAGGATCCAACTAAAGCCGTGGTCACCATGGACTTTAAAACCGACAAAGGTCAAGTGGTGCCGGTTAGCTACATGTTGATCGATCAGGGCGGCTGGAAGATTCGCAACCTGAAAATCGAAGGGATTGATGTGGGATTAACTTTCCGCAAGCAGTTCAGCAGCGCGGTTGAAGCCAATCGCGGTAGTTTGGACAAAGCGATCAAGAACTTTGTGCCGAAACAACCAGCTTAAAACGAGCTGTTGATCATCCCGCCTCGGCGGGATTTTTTTTGAGCAAAATGTCACCGATGGATAAATCGGCATAACTGCTCGTTCAGTTTAATCTACATGACATTTCGCGATAAACTGAGCGTCTTTAATTAGCAAGCAGCAGACATGAACCACGTTTTTGCACCAGCACAAGAACAGCTTGATCTGATTAAGCGGGGAACCGCCGAAATCATCAATGAAGAGCAGCTCCTTGAAAAACTCAAGTTGAGCCGCCCCCTAAAGATCAAAGCTGGCTTCGATCCAACCGCACCTGACCTGCATTTGGGTCACACCGTTTTAATCAACAAGCTTCGAGTCTTTCAGCAGCTGGGTCACGAGGTGATATTTCTGATCGGGGATTACACGGGCAAGATCGGTGATCCAACGGGTAAGAACTCAACTCGCCCGCCGCTGACTGACGAGCAGATCAAGCAAAATGCGCTGACCTATGCTGAGCAAGTTTTTAAGATACTCGATGAGTCTAAAACCCGAGTGGTTTATAACTCGGAGTGGTTTGATCAGATGAGCGCTGCCGATATGATACGTCTGGCCTCACAGCAGACGGTTTCTCGTATGCTTGAGCGCGACGACTTCTCAAAGCGCTACACCAGCCACACGCCCATCTCTATTCATGAGTTCCTCTACCCTCTGGTGCAAGGCTATGACTCTGTTGCCTTAGAGGCAGATGTAGAGCTGGGCGGCACCGATCAGACATTTAACTTGCTTATGGGCCGCACCCTACAATCTAAGGCAGGGCAAACGCCGCAGGTCTGCATCACCGTTCCTATCCTTGAGGGTTTGGATGGGGTAAACAAGATGAGTAAGTCGCTGGACAACTTCATCGCGATCAAAGATAGCCCCGGTAGCATGTATCAAAAGATCTTGTCTCTACCAGACAGCTTGATCGAGCGGTACTTTGAGCTACTGAGTTTCAAAACTCTCGATGAGATAAATGCTCTACTTGAACAAATCAAACAAGGGGAAAACCCCCAGCAGATAAAACGGGTGTTGGCTGAGGAGTTGGTAGAGCGCTTTCATGATCAAGAGGCGGCCGCCAATGCCCATATGAGTAGCGGTAACCGTTTGGCCGAGGGTGAAGTCCCGCTGGATTTACCACAGGTCACACTAAGCTTGGAGGGGGCTCAAGAGTTGTTTATCACCCAGGTCCTTAATCTAGCAGAGCTGGCTAAAAACGCAGCACAAGCAAAAGACATGGTGAAGCGAGGCGTGGTCAAGATTGATCATGAGGTTGTAGAGGCCAGTTTCAGCCTGAAGTCAGGTGATGACGTGTTGATACAGGCTGGGAAAAAAGCATTTGCACAAGTTTTGATTAAAGATTGATGCTGTTTGAGCATATATTGCAGAAAAGTGACAATAGTGGTTGACGCAACAATTCTTAAGCACTAAAGTACGCACCTCGCTTGAGCAGCTGTATCGCTTTTAGAGAGAGGGTAAGAATTAAGTTAATGATTTATATTGATTTAGTGTGAACCTTCTGTATAATATGCGAACGCTGAATAAGCACCCGGTTAGAAAAGAGTTTAAAATTAAATGTTGACATTGAATTTTAAATCTCTATAATAGCCACTCACTCAGACGGGATGGCAACTTAGTCACTCAGATGAGATACGAAACACGCTGACGAAGCAGTTTCAAATTATTTAAAAACACAGTAAAGAACAACTTGTGTGGATTTTTGTTGATTAGCGATGTCATATTATACTCATTGGTATAAAGACGACTGATCAATAAATCTACTCCAAGTTCATTTGAGCGATTTAAAAGTCAGTAAGATTTAACCGATGAGCCAAGATTTTGAGATCCATCTTAAAAGGATCTCACAGTAAGATTAAACTGAAGAGTTTGATCATGGCTCAGATTGAACGCTGGCGGCAGGCTTAACA